>JAEEQX010000022.1 GCA_016285575.1 Lachnospiraceae bacterium | reverse complement strand
TGGGTAGCGGATATGGATTTTCAAAGTCCTAAGGATATTAGATATGCGCTTGTAGATGTCGCTACCAATAGCGTATTTGGATATACGGGTGCAGATCCTGAATACTATAAGATTGTCGCTGAGTGGTTTAAGAAAAGATATGATTGGGAAGTTGAGAAATCTCTCATTATGCCACTTCCCGGTGTTATAGAAGGTTTGGTATGCACGATGAGAGCTTTTACCAAGCCAGGTGATCATGTACTTATATTCCAGCCCGTTTATGGAATGTTTGAAAAAATGATCAAACAAAATGACAGAGTTGCTACCATCAGCGAGCTAAAGAATGATAATGGACGTTATGTAGTTGATCTTGAAGACGCAGAGAAAAAGATAATAGAAGACGACGTAAAGATGCTCTTTTGGTGCTCACCTCATAATCCCGGCGGCAGAGTGTGGACGATGGAAGAGTTGGATGCTGTTGCCAAGTTGTGTACCAAGCATAATGTGTTCATCGTGAGTGATGAGATACATGCGGATCTTGTTTTATATGGTAAGAAGCATATTCCTTTTGCCAAGTTGCCTGGTGATTATTCGAAGAACTTGGTTGTGCTTACTTCTCCCACCAAGAGCTTTAACCTTGCAGGAATTCAGGCAGCCAATCTTATCACATTCGATAAGAGAGTCTACAAGATGATAGACCATGAGCTTTTTGCAACGGGAGCTTTTGAGATTAATAAGATGGGCATTGCAGCGACTAAGGCGGCCTATACGCAGGGCGAAGAATGGCTTGAAGAATTGCTTAAGTATATAGAGGGCAATATTGAACTCGTTATTAATGAACTAAAAGATACCAAGTTAGTTGTGATGCCTCAGGAAGCTACGTATCTTGTGTGGATAGATTGCTCAGCTGTTAAAGGCGAAGAACCGTTTTCGAGGACGCTACTTAATAAAGCACATGTACGCGTATCGGAAGGAGTGTTCTTTGGACAGTCCACGAAGGACTTTATAAGACTCAATGTAGCCTGTCCAAGAAGTGTTGTTAAAGAAGCACTCGAGAGAATCAAAAAACTATTAGGAAATGCATGATGGATATAAAGTATTTTGGTAATAGGGAATCAAATACTGTATTGATACAGATGTCCGAAGCAAGGGACCTTCCTTATATAGAAGCTGAGTTTAATTCTGATGCATCCTATGCAAAGGACCTGCTAATGGCTGTAGTCGTAGTCGACAGTTGGAATCAGGATCTATCACCGTGGAAAGCACCGGGTGCTTTTGGCGAGGACTTTGGAGATGGGGCAGATAAGACTCTTGAGTGGGTTCTTGATAATGTAGTCTATTTGGAAAAAGATAATAATTCAGATGTATTAGAAAGTAATAAAGATAATAATATAGAGAATGATTCAGATAAGGGTGAGAATAGTAATTTTATAAAATACTATCTTGCAGGATACTCACTGGCAGGTCTTTTCTCGTTATATGCAGCATACAAGACGGATGTATTTGCAGGTGTGGCAGCAGTCTCGCCATCAGTATGGTTTCCGGACTTTGCATCTTTTGCAAAAGAAAGAAACATTAAGTGCGACAATGTGTATCTAAGCCTTGGCGATAAGGAGCATAAGACACGAAATCAAGAGATGGCCAAGGTTAAGGATTCTATAGAAGCGATATATAAGGACTTAAGTGATAGAGAGGTTAATTGCACACTTGAATATAATCCCGGCAATCACTTTAAGGATGTTAATATAAGAATGAGTAAAGCATTCAAGTGGTTATTGGAGCAATAAGAGATACTCTATTTTATATGTGTTAGAAAACGAACATAAGTGATATTTCGTGGTTTGGAGAAGATACAGTTATGAGTATATTGATTAAAGATACTACAAAAGAAGAGAGAATAGCATTGATTAAATCATGGATTCCTGATGATGAGGCGATGGATGCTGAAGGTGCACCTGATTTATGGGATCTGTATGCGGATTATATCAATGGCACTAAGGAAATAGCAGAATGTAACGCTGCATTTCATGCAGAGTATATTTCCGAGGAACAGGTATAAAGAAACTATTTATATTATATTTTTAACTTGAATAAAGCAGGTGAGAAAAGGAAAGACACATGAAAAAAGTTTACTACATATTAACCGGAATAATAGCACTTCTAGTGGCAGCAGTATTAACGATTGCAATATTCCCCGTCAATGAATCGACATGGGTAGCAGTTGTTTTTGAAGTGCTGATGCTTTCACTACTTGTAACCAACATCGTAGGAACAATCAAGGATTACTTCATCCCGGGAATGATGCTGTTCAAAGTAGGTCTTATCTTCGCATTCTTCGGAATGTTCATCTTTTTAGGCGGCTTCATTGATAGAGGTATCACTCCTTTAGTCGTATATCTCTTATTAGCTCTTTTGTTCTTCGTGCTCGGTGCATTGGGAATTATATTCGGTCTTATAATCACCTCAAAGCAATACAAAAAAGCATCCATTGAAAAAGCTAAAGTTGAGGGTGTGGAAAAGAGTGCAGGCTTTACATACAAAGTATTCGAAGGTACTCCCCAGGTTAAGAACATCTGGGAATACAAGTTCCACGCAAAGCCATTTATCGATCCCAAGCAAAAGGCAAAAAGAAATATTTCTATTACCATAAGCATCGTTGGTATTATTATTGGATTTTTAACTCCGATGGTTTTGCTTTTCACCTTCGATATGGAAGGCATATTTGAATCGTTCTTTGGTTTGTTATTCTTCTTGCTTTCCATTTTCTTTATATTCAGATTGGCAATAACACTCTCGGGCAATAAGCCTTGCAACACACAGAATATCGCATTCGTTCAATGCCAGGACGGATCCGTATTTTTGATTGATTACTTCAATGAAGCGATGGCCAGGGAATTCGGATATTATGACAAGATTCCTTCATCGGTTTATGTTATAACAGGTGGCTTCCCTCTTGCGGGTGCTCTATTTAACGGCATTATGAATGCAGCACGTGCGATTGAAGCAGATAAATGCTTATCATATATTAAAAACAATGGCATCGACGGAAAGATTGCCGCACAGTGCGATAAGTACGGCTATCAGATTATCGCAGTGCCTGAGATAACCAAGTGCGATTACTTTACTGAGATGACATTCATCGTGTTAAAAGACGGCGAGAAGTTATATTACAAGAGAGGCGCTAATACATACGATAACTGCTACGAAGGCTATGATGAGATGGTTGAGTATTTTGAGACCGCATTTGATCATAAGTTTGATGCAGCTTATAAAAAGAAAACAGCCGCCATCAAAGGTGTTGCGATTGCAGGAATCGTAATGATAGTTGTAGCGCTTTTACTTGGATTAATCGGCGGTATTATAGAAATCAGTGCTTTTATAGGAGTTTCGATAATTGGATTCCTGGCCGGCATTATCATGATGGAACTTGGATTCATGTATTTGAAGAGACGTAGAAAATTATAATAGTTATATTTTATTTAAAGTTATATTTATATATAGTTTTATTTATAACTATAATTTTAGAAAATTATAAAAAGACTATTGGTAAAGAGATAAATTTATTATTGGATAGAAGTTTTTGTAATTAATATAACGACAGAATATAGTTTTTTATGTGTGTAAGTCTATTTGCGTGGGCATAATTGTTGTATAAACATATGACAATTCGTATAATGATTATAGAATAATAAACGATATAAATAATGTGTAAGTAGTATGAATTGTAAAAGGGGACATTCACATGAAAAGGTACATTACATTTAAGGATTATGAGGAAATTCTCAAGATAGGTAAATATTGGCTTGAGAACTGCACAGATGAGTTGCTTCCTGATGGAACTACATACCATCATCTTCCTTTGATTGATCCTAACGCTGATCCACTCGATGAGAAAAATTACTCAATGGACAGTAAGTACAAGAAGCAGTTCCATAAGGACGAGAAGGCATTAGAGAAATACTTGAAGCAGGTTGAGGCAGCGGACAAGAAAGCAATCGTTATTAATTACGAGCTCATGGATCTTCGTCAGATCCTTCCGCCCTGGATTGTATTCCCTCACTACCCTGCGAATAACGTATTCATGACACCTTATTTCTCATTCTTTATGGATTACACAGCGCGTATGACGCCGATGGAATTAAGCGTGTACAGAAATATGTATCCTGTACCTCAGTACATCGAGCAGGTATTCATGTACAAGGAAGCATGATTTCAAGGCGAATATTAATAACTGTTCAGAGAAAAATCTATTTTTTGGTAATAATATAGTATTTATAAAATTGATTATTTATATATTTATTGAAAAAATAGATTAATAAGAGGAAATCAATGTTAGAAGCATGTAAGTATACAGTTGTACAGATAGATGGAGATTATGCTCATCTTCAGAAAGTGGGCGATGAGAGCGCAGAACTTAAGCTGGTAGCACGTGCCCTTTTACCCGCAGAGATTACTGAAGGATCCACACTTATCTACGAGATGCTCCAATATCGTATGGAATAATTTAGAATATCTATTATTCCTTTGAGTAAGGTTAAAAAATATAATTAATTTTTAGCCGATCATTGCAGGCAGCATCGCCTTGTCATCAATATAATAATCGCATGTTATCTTCCGAGAGTTGTTGCCATACATTTCAACAATTTCCGGAAGATTGTCGTTTACGGCATCAAAAGTAAGCTCATAGTCACTACACCAATTTACAGCTCTATCGAGCGCATCTCCAGCACGACAAGTCCATAGAATCAGTTTGTTCCCTTGCTTTTGCCAAGTCTTCAGATATTCAATTAGAGGCATATTCGGTTCTCCGAGTTCGGGCCAGTTGCTGTAGCAAAGAGTCCCATCGAAGTCAACCGCGATTATCTGATAGTTCATACAATTCTCCGGATATTTACTCCAAGTTTTAGATGTATAGATATAATAGAACAAATGTTCGAATTTGTAAATAGCTTTTTGAAAAACATAAGTATAAATTCGACTTCTTTTTTATGGTATAATATTTCAAGTTGGTAAATTGGGAAGGAAAGATCATGGAATTTGTTATATCACATCTTGCAAAGAGTTATGGCAAGCATCAGGTTTTATCTGATGTAGATTACGCTTTTGAAGAAGGAAAAATATATGGGTTGCTTGGACGTAATGGTGCGGGTAAGACAACCCTTTTTAACTGTCTTAATGCAGATACTGAGACAGATGGCGGTAAGTTCTTTTTTAGAGACGGAGAAAAGAATATGCCGGTTGAAGCGGGAGACATAGGATATGTGCTCTCGACACCGACAGTTCCAGACTTCATGACGGGTAGAGAATTCGTCCAGTTTTTTATTGATATCCATTCGGATAAGATTAAAAATCCCAAGACTATAGATGAATACATGGATTACGTGATGATCCCTGAAGATACGAGGGATCGTCTCATGAAGGATTATTCTCACGGAACACGAAACAAGATGCAGATGCTTGCGAATATCATCGTAGCGCCTCGTCTTATGCTTTTAGACGAGCCGCTCACATCCCTTGATGTTGTGGTTGCAGAAGAGATGAAGGATATTTTGCGTGAGCAAAAAGAAGGCCGTGTGCTTATATTCTCGACTCACTTGCTTGATATCGCACTCGACTTATGCGACGAGATAGTGCTCCTTAATCATGGTAAGTTAGAACTCGTCGACAAGAGCAATCTTGATAATGAAAACTTTAAGACTAAGATTATTGAGGCTTTGAAGGATGCGGACAATACTTAATACGCTTAGAATCATTTTAAGCATTCGAAATACAATCAATATCAACGTAATCCTTCATGGCATAAGAAGCATACCTCTTATCGGAAAGCATATTCCCGAGGATATCTACGCTATTCGCCCCGTTAAGATTATCGTGCTTATCTTTTCGGTCTTCGGAGAAATACTTCGTGCTTTCTTTTTAAAACTTATGCTTTTTGTGGTGCTGTTTTTTGCTTCACTTGCCATAAGTTCCATGAACTTATTCTCGCAGAGATCAATCTTCTTATATGGCTTTGTAGCAATCTCCATAATGAGCATGTTTTGGTACGATTGCTTCCATGTATCGACAGATACGGAATACGCAGTATTCATGATGGGTATGGATGCAAAAGAATATGTAAAAGCGATTGCTTTTTACAATGCATTTAACACCGTTATAGGCTATACATTCTTTGCAATTCCAACAGCAATCCTAGCCGGCGTTCCGTGGTACATAGCACTACTTATGCCTATGTCGGGAGTAGGCATCAGAGCAATCACTCTTGGTGTTGAGATGGCTATGTATTCTCTTAGAGTAGAGGGTGGTAAAAAGACTCTAAAAAGAAACGGCCGGCCGATATCCATCGAAGGCAACATGATTTTAAATATACTGATAATTTGCACTGTATTCGTTGGAAGTTTATTCTTGATGTTTATTGTTCTAAACGATAACTTCTTTTGGATACTTGCAGGATTGATTGCTTTACCGGTATTACTGCTTATCCCGGGACTTTTGCTTATTAAAAAGTTTCCGTATAATCTCTATAGATCTGCGCTTTTTGCTGAGAAAGTAATTGGCGAGATATACAAAGAACAGTCGAAAAAGGAAGTGTATGGCAAAAGAGATATTAAGGTCAACATGTCTACTTCAGTTGATTCAAAATACTCAGGTTACGCATTTTTAAACGAACTATTCTTTAAACGACATAAAAAGATACTTTGGGGCAGAGAAATATGGAATGTGATAGTGGTTGCTGCTTTTATCATACTCAGCTCAATTCTTTTGTGTTATGAGATAAACAATATGGAGGATCTAAGTAAATCAGTAGTTAGATTCTTGATTGCAGGCCATCCTACAATTTATATTTTTATACTGATGATTATTAACTCAGGAGAATATGCGTGCAGAGCAATGTATGCCAACTGCGATTCATCGATGCTTAAATTCTCTTTTTACAGGACCAGAGAATCGATAGCCAAGATGTATAGACTGCGCCTTAAATCCATCTTCAAGTTGAATCTGATTCCGGCGTTAATGCTTGCAGTATATAATGTGGTGGTACTTGCACTAACAGGATGGGAGAGTTATTTTGGCCAGTGCATTTTAAATATCTTTTTGATATTAATTTTCACCCTGTATTTTTGCGTAAGGCATACGACATATTATTATATTTTGCAGCCGTATAACGCAGACCTTAAGCTTAAGTCCAAGGTGTATGCAACGCTTAATTTTTTCCTCGGAATGATAGGCTTTATAGTTGCAATAATTCCGATTCCTGCGTGGGTGCTTGCAATAGCGGCACTTGTGATTATAATTCCATATATGTTAATCGCATATATGTTAGTCAAAAATTGGGGCCCGAAGACTTTTATCATTAAATAGAAAAATCATCATGGATAGTTATGAAGAATTTAAGTTCCAGAGTGAAGATGTTCTCGATTAAAGATTATTTAAGTCTTAATCTATTTTGTATTTTAAATAATTAATACAAAATACATTAATAATGAGATACATCTATTGAAATAAATAGTTATAAGAATAATATAGAATTTGAGAGAAAAATAGATGAAGGGAGAACGATTATGCAGTTCGAAAAATTACAAAGTGATATGATTGCAGCCATGAAGGCTCACGATAAGGCAAGAAAGGATTCAATCTCGGTTCTTGTATCCGCAGCTAAGAAGATTGCTATCGATACAGGATGCCGTGACAACATCACAGAAGACATCGTTAATCAGGCAGTTCTTAAGGAATTAAAGAGTGTTAAGGAACAGATTGATACTTGCCCCAAGGAGAGAACAGATCTTTTGGATGAGTACAATGCGCGTCTCGCGGTATTCGAAGAGTATGCACCTAAGATGCTCTCAGCAGAAGAAGTTGAAGCTATCCTTAAGGATAAGTTTGCAGATGTAATTGCTACCAAGAATAAGGGTATGATTATGAAGACTGTTATGGCTGAACTTAAGGGCAAGGCAGACGGTAAAGTAATCAACGAAGTTGTTGCAAAACTTTGCAGCTAGAATATTTTATATTTCGAAAAACAATAATGATATTAGTTCAATAAAAAAGAATAGCTGCCGAGTGGCAGCTATTTTTATATTAATATTTTAAAAATTTAAGTAAGGATAAATGATTGAGTTAAATCCATAACTTTCTTAAGGTTATCCAGATCAAGTGACACATCTCCGGTTTCGAGAGAATGATTAGCATCCTCATATACATATATGGGGATGTTTTCTTTTTTAGCGAGACTTATTACCTCATCGGTATTGCACCAAGGATCATTGGTTCCGGTAAAAGCAATAGCGTTACTAGGATGAAATACAAAAGTCTGCTCAAGCGGAGTGTAAAGTATATGCTTAATAGAAACTTTTATGCCTTTATCTTCTAGTTCTTTTGCAAAAGAAGAAGCAACTGCCGTTCCGATACTTTTTGAGATAAAGAGTATTTTTTCATATTGTGAAAAGTCTATATCAGCAAGACTTTTATCTGCATCCACTTTAATCTTTTTATAGACTTCAAGCATCTTTTCCTTATTGCCGATAAGCCCTGTTTTATCTATATGTCCGTATTCTACTGTATGGCAGGTATCGTATCCTGCATTACTTGCAAGCTTCCTAGCGTAGTATAAAAGCGGTCTATCGCAAGTGTATCCAAGCCCCGGAAATATAACCATTAAGTTAGCCATCTTAGTCCCTCCTGGTTTTCGTCAGAAATATTATATCATTTTCTTCCAAGTTGTACTGAAATAATGAGATAGATATTTTTGAAGAAGTGAATTATATGTGAAGTATTGCCTTACTTTATAGAATTGCCCAATCCTTTTTGTTAAAATGAAACCGGTTCGAGGTTTTGTGTAAAAGGAGGATTGATATGCCACACGTAGAGATTAAATGTTACCCCGGAAGAAGCGAAGAAGTTAAGGCAAAATGTGCTGAAGAGATTTCTAAGACTATTGCCGCAACTTTAGGATGCGATGAATCAAGTGTCTCTGTTGCAATCAAGGAGATTGAAAAGGAAGATTGGAAGAAGAAAGTCTGGGATCCTCAGATTGTTGGAGATGCAAAAGATTTATATAAAAAGCCAGGATACACATGTGACTAAACTCAAATAAATAAGTTAGAAAATATCTATATTTGTAGTAAAGAAATAATAAAAACAGCTGTCGTCGGCAGCTGTTTTTTTATAAGATAATCCTTAAAACCTATTCTTTAAAGTATTTATTTGGCCTTGGGACGTAACGCCTTTCCAACTTTCTTATCAATAATACTTACGCCGTATGAGATGGGAACCGAAAGCGCAAGTACAACGAGTACGAAGAGGAACACATTGGAGATATAGTATACCGGCTTCACACCTTCGTGAATCATGTAGTAACTAAACATGTGGATGAAGATGCCGTGTATTAAGTATAACTCAAGTGTAATCGTACCAAAGAAAGCGAGCACTTTATTACCAATCTTTAACTTCATGCTAAGAAGGTAATATAAAGATACGAACGCAAAGGTATATAAGAACTGGAATATTCCTGATATAAGGTCGCATCTATATGCGTAAGGAGGCATATAAGGATGCTTGTTAATCATTAAGTATATTCCGCCTGCTGAATCACCAAGTGTGTAAAAGATTAAGCAGAGTATGATGACGATAGCAAGCTTAAGCCCGTATAACTTTTTAGCGCTCTCAAATACTTTGTCACTATATTTTGCTACAAGGATACCCATCAAGAACATGTGAGGTGTATTAAACCACCATGTACCGTACTGGAAGATGAGGCAAAATACGATGTATCCGATAATTCCTGCTGCAACAACGAGTATGCCTTGCCAGTCCTTTTTGAAGAGTCCGAATCCTATGTAGAAAAGAAGATACATAAGGATAATGCAAGGGATGTACCATATATAAGGATGCCATGTTTCGTGACTGCTAATTGCAAAAGGAGAATCGATGTCAAAAGGTATCTTTCTCCATGCTCTGAATGCTACATACACAAGGAATGTAAGTGCTGTAGGAATCAATATGGGTATGATTCTGACAGGAATGAATCTCTTGAAAAAGTCAGGCTTTGACTTGGCACTTTTATATAATCCGTATCCTGAGCAAAAGAAAAACATCGCAACCATTGGATATCCTGCAGTCACGAAGATATCAAGACCGTGCTTAATGTATTTTGGATTAAGCCAGCTTGCACATGTCGCCTGCGAACAGTGATGAAATACGATGATCACAGCAGCAAATCCAAGAAAACATTTTGTATGATAAAAAGACATATTATCTTCATTCCATGTCTTTTTCTTACAACCCTTTACTCCAAAGAAGAGTAGGACGATTAATGCGATATACCAAATGATTACCATTTTAGCCTCCAAAACAAGTCGTGTATTTTTATCGATTACTTCATATAAAACTTAACGAGTTACATTTTACCATCTATGAATCATAAAATCGACACGATAAATATGTTAAAAGCACCGACAATCTTTTGTTCTCTTGACTTAAAAAATGTATCGTTTCATACTAAATATATAAAAAAAGAAAATAAATTATTTTCAAATCCTTTAAAATTCTTTCGAATTTTAAAAAATAGGTTTATATATGTGTAGAAAAATGAATTATTTTTAAGTATTATCTTTGGAAAAAGAAAAACTAAGAATATAGAAATATTTGAATAAGAATTGTCTGGAAAATTGTTTTAACGAGAATTAAATATGAAAAAAATAAACATATCTTACATAATAGGCTTCGTCCTCTTATTGGTGGTTGTCATAGACTTTGGCAAGCTCCTTTTAACCATGGACTTCACCTCTTTTGACATCATTCGTTACATACCGGATATCTTATGCTTCATCGGAGCCATCATTTTTATCCTCAGTAACATCCTTGGAATTGCTCCGGTTAATCCCGAGAAAACAGAACTATTTGAAAACATACTTGTATATTTGTATCAGAACGAAGAAGTATGTGAAAAGCCTTATAAAGCACCTGATGAACTCATGTCACGATTAAAGAAAAACATGAGGGATGAAGAAGTTTTGAATGAGTTGGCAAAAGATATTGCTACGTTTTGCAATGTTGATCCATCCAAGATGAATATCAAAGTTCAAAATGATCTTATCGAAGCGGCAGGCACATATAACACTGAGGACAATGAGATTAATATAAGCTTTGCCAACACGAGAACTCCAAGCGAAGTTTTGGCTGTGCTTATTCATGAGTGCATGCATTATATTTTAAGACAGAAAAATCTCTGGCTTGAGAGCAGAGAAGAGAATGAGTATATGACTGATATAGCATGTCTTTACTTTGGTTTTACTGAGTATATTAATCGAGGATATATCCTTGTTGGATATCTTAAAAGAAATGAGATCCGTTCCATAAAGAAAATGATAAAAGATATTAAAGACATAAAAGATGAACCTGACGAAGAGTAATTTTTTCTGAGTAGAAAAATTAATTACGTCTTATTTTGTTCAAAAAAATGTTAATAGTTTGTTTGTTTTATATTCTTTAAATATGACTACAATGTAAAAAGGAAGAGTATAATGAAAATTAATTGCAAAATATGCGAAAAATAAGTTGTTTTTTCGTATTAATGGAAGTAAAATGTATTTGTTAATTAATTTGTTAAACTTCGAAATATGTATGAGGAGGATTAGAAGTTATGGCAGAAGTTAAGAAAGCAGCTGCAGCAAAGAAGCCCGCAGCTAAGAAGGCTACTACAGCTAAGAAGGCAGCTCCCGCTAAGAAGGCTACTACAGCTAAGAAGGCAGCAGCTCCCGCAAAGAAGGAAACAGCTAAGAAGGCAGCTCCCGCTAAGAAGGCAGCACCTGCTAAGAAGGCTACTACAGCTAAGAAGGCAGCACCTGCAAAGAAGGCTACAACTGCTAAGAAGACAACAGCTAAGAAGGCTGCAGCTAAGAAGCCCGTTAAGAAACTCGGAAAGATCATTTTCGAATTCGACGGACAGAAGATTGATTTCAAGGCAATCGAGAAGAAGGCTGCTAAGCTTGGTGGTGACGTATACGTAGTTGCTGCTGAGAAGAAGATCTTCGATGCTGACGGAAAGTCTGTAAACTTATTCTAATCTAGAATAAACAATCATAAAAACTCAGGTCACTTGGCCTGAGTTTTTTGTTTTGTTGACTAATAGTTAAAGAGCACATAAACTATATTTTGTAATAAATATTTTTGAATAATATCAGTTAATTAATCTGAAGTATCAAATAATTAATTGGATATTTTAATAAATCAATTAGGGGAAAATCGATGAGTGAAAAAGCAATGGTTGAAAATCCGATAGTTGAAAAACCAAAAAAGAAAAGAAGATTCAAAAAGTTTTTAAAAGATGTTGGAATAGTATTCGCTTCATTAATTGCGTTGATTTTAATTCTTGTTTTTATTTTTAACAAGCTTATTTTCAGCGGAATAGGTATGTATATAAAACAGGATAGGCTTTTTTCCTATTCGTGCAGTGAATATGAAGAGAGGCACTTGACCAAGGAACAGATGCTTTCGGATTTTGAATATTTGTATGATCATCTATATACCAATTCGCTTGTTAAAGATCAGGCTGAAAAGTATCTGGATTTTGATTATGACAAGATATATGAGGAATACAAAGAACGAATTAGTAATTGCGAAGATGAATATGAATTCTATGCTAATTTGGTTAGTCTCAATGCAAAATTGCCCGGTGGACATAGTTTTGTAGCGGCACCTCAGGATCATCTAACCGGCACCTTTCCTCTTGGCGAAGAGTTAGGCAATAAAGAAGTAATTAATACAAATTATAGTTATTACAAACAGTTCGAAGATCGTATGTTTTCATATGACCAAAAGTTCGTATATTTTTGCTATCTTAATGGCGAGTACATAACTTTATACGACAGCTTTGATGAAGAAGAGTTGATTCCCGGAATCAAGGATGCAAAACTTCTTACTCTTGACGGCAAAGATGTTAATGACATGATAGGCGAACTTGATACGATTCAAAAGTATGGTTACGATGCGGGTAATGACAGAATGTTCGTATCGGAATTGGTATTCAATGACGGTGTTGGAACTAAGTATGTTGCTGAGATTGAATTGCCTGATGGAACAATTGTTACGAAGGATTTATATAATTGTTGCGAGCATGTGACTGCTACATATTTTAAGAAGCGTATTTATCCTGATCATTATGCTTCTGAAAAGGAAACTCAAGAAGAGAATAACGAAGAAACTGAAGAAAACAAACCGGTCGAAATCAAAAGATGTTACTCCATTGAAAAAGTACCGGAAAGAAATCTTGTTATCGTTTCCATTGCACAGTGTGTATCCTCTGATACGCAGGCAGCTTTTGATGACATTACCGCTGCATTAAAAGAAGTCGATGCGACTACCGTAATTATTGATAATAGAAATAACAAGGGTGGTACATTTACTTTTGCAACAAAGGGAATTTGTCCGGCAATTATTAGCCATGATTATGAATATAAGAGTTATTCAGTAGCACCTAAAAATGATTTAACAGATCTTTTATACAGCAATACTTTTTATAGTACAATTCTTGAACATGGTCTTAAGAGAAACGATGATAATTACACATACTACGAAAATTTCTCTTTTGAAGGAAAAGCAGAAAAAGAATATGACATCTACGTACTTAACGGAGCATCAACTTTTTCATCAGGTGACATCTTAGCCGGAGTTTTGAAAGACCAACCCAATGTAACTACGATTGGTAATAACACAGGAGGCGAGGGTTATTCCGGACATCCAATGGATTTCTATCTTCCTGAAAGTAAATTCCCTGTGACATACTCTTTTAGTGTTTCAGTGAATCATCCTGACGATAATTACCTTGGTACCACAGCCGATGTATTTGTAGCCAATGGTTGGGATAACTGGATGAAAAGACGCGAGATATTGGATGATCCCAATTTTGATGGTAATATCAAATCCTTTGAAAATAGATTAAAATGGGATGAAGTAATGATTGAAGCAGTTAGATTGATGGATTCCAAAAAATAACATATCGTCTCGTCCCATAGTGTCAAAAATGGTAAAATGAACTCAGGTCGCTTGGCCTGAGTTTTTTGTTTTGCTGACTAAAAAAGAGGATATGAACTACTATTTGTGATAAGAAGTAATAAACTATAAAAACTATTGTGAAAATGAAAAAAAGAGACCATAAATTTTAGATTTACGTTCGTGTAATAAACGGAGGAATTAATATATGAAGAGAAAACTTTTTAATACAATAATCAGTTGCGTTTTACTTACAACTCTTGTTGGCTGCAATAATACGAATACACCTTCAGCTTCTTCAACTGTAGTAGATAATGACACTTTGGTTGAGAAACATGTTGATGATCCGGTAGTAAATACATGTGAATCACTTCCGCCCGAGAGAATTGTTTTAGACGAAGTTCCTGAATATATTTCAAATAGAGGTGTTATCCTTCGTGGGAAAGATGATTCTTGGCGTAATAGATACATTGCCGATTGCAATTTATCTGTTGTTAGTACCGATGAGGAATTCGAGGAGTTTGTTAAAAGATTTGATGATAATCCATCATTTACGAATTTCTCTAACGGAACTAGAGATGCATGGATTTCCAAAAATGATATAAGAGGAAACTTTGATTATAGTTTTGCTATACACCAGTCATATACATATGATGAGGACTGTTCAGATGGAAATGATATGTATTATTTTGATGAAGGTATGAGTTGTGGTGCTCCATTATATTTTGATCCGACTGGAAAGTACATTTTAGATACTGCTTGTTATGGCATACCTGATGAGGTACTAATAAAGTTCCTTGAGCCTGAAATGACAGAAGTAAAATATACTCCTGACTATTTAGGTGCTGGCGAAGAGGTAGTTGTTACAGAATCAGAAGACATAGAAAAAGTTTTGGATATAATGCATTCTCTTGAAGTAAGCTTACAGAAAGATGTTCATTCTGTACTTGCTATGGCAGAGTACCAAGACAAAATTTGCTTCACCGACGTTAATGGAAACATCAATGAGTATCTAATTATTGGAGCATATATTGTACATGGCGAAGACGTCTATTATGTAGAAAATCATGAAAAACTAGATAAACTTCATGATTTGCTTTCCCCTAAAAAATAATAAAAAGACCGAACCCTTGGGATCAAGGTCTCGACTGTATAAAAAAAACTGGTTTAAAAGCTCTTCTTTATGAAGGGCTTTTTTGTTCTTATTTCATAACGATATTTAGCAGGAATGTATAATGTGAGTAGAATTTGATTAGAATAAATATAATGATATGGAAATGAAATGTTTCTATATTTGCTTTTTCGCTACAAAAATATAATTATATAGCGAGAAAGCATTGACTTTCTCGCTACTAGAATCTAAAATTGTAGCGAAAGGGGTTGATTACATGGATGAAGAAAATATCCTTGATAAGCTACTTGAAGAACAGAACGGATATATTCGACTAATAGATGCTCAAAATGAAGGAGTATCAAAGTATACTGTTATGGAGTATGTCCGTAAAAATGAAATGGAAAAACTAGCACCTGGTGTATATATTTCGTCTGATGCTTGGGAAGATAGATTGTATTTATTGCAGCTTCGTAACAGGAAGATTGTTTTTTCACATGAGTCCGCTTTGTACATGCATAATCTTTCTGATAGAGAACCTTTTTCGCCGGTCATTACTGTCGGGAGAGGATATAATGCGAAACATCTAAAAGATAATGGCGTTGTAGTTCATACGGTAAGACCGGAGTGGTTAGAGCTTGGATTAACGCATGCACAGACATTCACAGGAAATACAGTACGAATCTATGACAGAGAACGTTGTATTTGCGATATTATCAAGAATAAAAATAAGATGGATATTCAAGTATTTCAAATGGCTTTGACATCATATTTTACTGATGGTGATAAAAATATTCATAACCTTATGAAATATTCCGAGATTATGGGGATTTCAGATAAGGTGAGACAATATACAGAGGTATTATTATGATTAACAGTGCTACAGCCGTAAGGGCAAAGATAAAAAACAAGGCAGGTGGAAATAGCGATAAATCACAGATAATGCTGAGAATATATCTGATGGAACGACTTTTGGAGAGAGTTTCTTTATCAAAGTATAGAGATAACTTTGTGCTAAAGGGCGGCCTTCTAGTGTCTTCATTAGTTGGCGTGGATATGCGTTCAACTATGGATGTAGATACTACTGTAAAATCACTTCCCTTAAATAAAGAGTCAGCACAAAGAATCTTAGAAGAAATAATGGCGATTGACATAGAAGATGGAGTTACTTTTCGAATAACGAAGGGGCAGGATATTATGGAAGGCCACGAGTACGAAGGTGTTCGTTTCATGATTGAATGCACTATGGATAAGTTAAAACAGACCATTAAGATAGATATTTCTACCGGTGACGAGATTACACCAAGGGCAATAGCATATAAGCTGCCACTTATTATTGAGGACAGGTCAGTTGATCTTTGGGCGTATAATTTGGAAACGCTATTAGCCGAAAAACTTGAAACTATTATGGTAAGAGCGGAAGCTAATACAAGAATGAGAGATTTCTATGATATACATGTTTTGCTTAAACAAGAGGTGGTGACTGTTGATAGAGCTATACTAAAAAATGCTTTTTATGCAACATGTAAGAGAAGAGAATCTACAGAGCAGATTGCGACGATTGATGATGTTATCAATAAGATAGCAGATGACGGAGTGATGAGGCAACAGTGGAATAACTACCGAAAGACTAACTATTACGTAGGTGATCTAGAATGGGACGACGTGATTGGAAGTGCAAAGATACTAAGAAAAATGATTGAGTAAGGAAAAGAGTATGAAGACTGCTTTTCAAAACTTTTTATCAGGATTTGTAATGGTAGGTTGGCTTTACAAAACGTTCATTGTATAAATATTTGCAGTTTTACAAATTTTTTCCACAGATTGTGCCGTCGGTGACCGCACAATCTTCAAATGATTTAATTGTGCCATAATTAAGTTGTTTTATTACAGAATTGTAATAAAATATTCGCTTATTTCGTGTTACAATTATATCGAAAAATGAGGAATGAATATGAGCGATATTAAAATCCTTCTTCTTGAAGATGATGCGGCGATTGGGATGGGGTTGGTTTATTCACTCGAAAAGGAAAAATTTGTCATCGACCATGCCAAAACATTAAAAGAAGCAAGAGAATACTTAAAAAACAATATATATTCCATCTGCATCTTGGATATCAATCTTCCTGACGGAAACGGATATGAATTATGCAAGGAAATAAAAGAAAAGGATGATATACCTGTTCTTTTTTTGACGGCATATGATGATGAAGTAAATGTAATCATGGGACTGGAACTCGGAGCCGATGATTATATCTGTAAGCCCTTCAGAGTAAGAGAATTGATTGCAAGAATCAAAGCGGTTTTAAGAAGAGCGGAGGCACCCGGAAGAAGTAAGAGCGTCACAGAATCCTCTGACATCGTTTTGGGAGATATAGGTGTCTATACCAAAGAAGGCAAGGTATATAAGCTTAAGGATGGTAAGAAAGACGTTGATTTGGAACTGACCGCGATGGAATACAGGCTCCTTTTAATCTTGCTTAATAACAGAGGTGTTGTTTTATCAAGAAACAGACTTCTTGAAGATATGTGGGATGTAAGCGGTGATTTCGTTAATGACAACACATTAACGGTATATATTAAAAGACTTCGTGACAAGATTGAAAAAGACCCCGCAGATCCGAAGATAATTAAAACGGTGCGAGGCATGGGTTATATCATAGATAAAAATATTTGATTAATGGGAAAATGATATGAAAAGACAGATCGGTATTTATGCAATTGAATTCGTATGCGTGTGTATTTTTGGCGTATGCGAATTCTTTTTTGTTTCAAGAAAAGGTGCGTTGTTAATTCTTCTTTTAGGTCTTATTCTAATAGCCTTTCATTCGATTGATATAGCGCTTCGTCAGAAGAAATTGATGTCTCTTAATGATTATCTAAACAGGATTCTTTCAGGTGAAGAATCAATGGAGATTGAGAGCATGGAAGAAGGGGAACTTTCGATCCTTAAAACCAATCTTTTCAAAGTAATGACTCTTCTTATGCACCAAAGAGAATATATGAAAGATGAGAAGACGAGACTTGCTTCTGCTATGGCTGATATTTCCCATCAATTAAAAACTCCTCTTACATCAATCATGGTAATGAACGAACTTCTTGAAGGTGAGACGGATGATGCGAAAAGAAGTGATTTGCTTAAGACACAATCAGAACAGCTTGATAAGATGAACTGGCTTGTTCAGACGCTCCTTAAAATATCAAAGTTTGATGCGAGATGCGTGGAACTAAAAAGAGAAGATACGAATGTAAAAGACATGATCAAAAAGACGATTGATCCTTTCTTAATAAGCATGGAATTAAAAGGTATTAAGCTCGTTAATCTAACATCCGAAAAGCCGATCACCTGCGATATCAACTGGACTGCAGAAGCACTTCAAAACATCCTTAAAAACTGCATAGAACATGTTAAAGAAAATGACACTATAACTATATCCGATGAAGAGACCAACCTTTATACAGCTGTTAATATCACTGATATGGGATGCGGAATTGAACCGGAAGATATTGATCATATATTCGAAAGATTCTACAGAGGCAAGAATTCATCAAGCGACAGTGTCGGAATAGGACTTGCTTTATCTAAGACAATCATAGATGAACAAAAGGGTGAAGTAAGCGTGCAGAGCAAAGTCGGAGAAGGAACATCTTTTAAAATTAAATTCTACAAGACGATAATTTAATAACTTGCAAATAATAATGCGAATATAAATACATTACAAAATTGTAATTAAAAATGTCACGGTATTGTAAGATACGTCTTTTACAATGAAGCTGTAATCGAAAGACACGATTGCAGAGAGGAGAACAAAGTGAAAATACTTGAAATAGACAATTTATGCAAAGTATACGGCAAGGACGAAACAAGAGTAGATGCTCTAAAAGACGTATCATTCAGTGTAGAGCAGGGAGAATTCGTTGCGATAGTAGGACCTTCGGGCTCGGGCAAATCAACACTTCTTCATATCTTAGGCGGAGTTGACAGGGCTACATCAGGTAAAGTCTTAATCAACGATACGGATATAGGAAAGCTTGATGAAACATCTCTTGCGATATTCAGAAGAAGACAGATCGGTCTTATATATCAGTTTTATAATCTTATCCCGATTCTTACGGTTGAAGAGAATATTACACTTCCGATTCTTCTTGATAAGAGAAAACCCGATAAGAAATTAGTTAAAGAACTTATTGATAAACTTGGTCTTTCGAAAAGATCGAAATACCTTCCCAATCAGCTATCAGGCGGACAGCAGCAGAGAGTATCAATCGGAAGGGCTTTAATGAATAATCCTGCACTTTTGCTCGCTGACGAACCTACAGGTAACCTTGATTCGGAAAACAGCAAGGAGATAATATCGCTTCTTCGAAAATTTAATAAAGAAAACAATCAGACGGTAATTATCATTACACATGATGAGCGTATAGCACTTAGCGCAGATCGTGTTATCACAATCGAAGACGGTCAGATTACGAAAGATGAGGCGAGAATATAATGAATATTATTATGAAATTGACCTTGCGTCATCTAAAATTCAATATGAAACGAACCATAGTAACAATCTTCGGAATTATGGTTTCTACTGCACTTATTACCGCAATGTTGACAGGTATTTATTCGGCTTTCGAATTTACCGGTAACGTTTCGATTTATGCAGAAGGCAATCAGCACGCGGATTTTAAAAATATCAGTGAAGAAGAATATGATAAATTAAAAAATGATCCCGCACTTTCTTTGGTCGGAGTTAATGATATCGATTATGAGAAAACAGGTTTTTATATTGACGGCGATGCAGAGAAAAGATTTAGAATAGGCAACATTTTTCACGGCAATTCCGCACTTTTAACACAGATGGTTACTTGCGAATACGAAGGAAGACTTCCCGAAAAAAAGAGTGAGATTGCAATTGAAGAAGAATTCTTAAAGGACAATAATCTTAATCTCAAAATAGGCGATTCCTTTCGATTTCATCAAGGCTATCGATATGTTTATGAAGGCGATGAGCTTACTTATCTTGCTGGAAATTATAAATCGTCCGAAGACTTTACAGTCTTAAGTGATGAGACCTGTACAATAACTGCAATTCTTCATCATAATGAACCTACCAAATCATATGATATCATTCGAGGAATAGATGAATTCCCGGATGAAAACATGGTTTATATTACGCTTAATAAAGTAGACAGAAATGCTATGACAACTTTAAGAAACATAGCATCTTCATACGGCCTTAATCTTTACGAAATAAACACGGAATATCTTATGAGTGTATTCGTAAAGGACATACCGTCAAACCCTGTAAACTCGATTTATAAGCTTATTATGACTGCACTTGCAATAATAGTAATAGCTTCATCAATTATGATATATAACGCCTTTGCAATGTCACTTACGGAACGCATGAAATATCTTGGAATGTTATCAAGTGTCGGAGCTACGAAAAGGCAGAAGAAAGCAAGTGTTTATTATGAAGGTATTATCCTTGGAATCATAGGTATTCCTCTTGGCTACCTGGTCGGAATTTTAGGCTGCATGGTGACTCTTCGTTTTACGGGATCTTTAATCCTTAATTCGAATATGCTTTACGGAATTAACACTTCCATGATGGGATATATACCTGTTAAAACCAACCCTTATATCGTATTTGCAGTAATATTGTTTTCAGCACTTACCATATTTATTTCATCATTTGTTCCTGCCATGAAGGCAAGCAGAATCAGCGCAATCGAAGCAATCAGGCAAAGTAATACCATAAGACTTCGCTCATGGAAATTAAAAGTTCTTCCTTTCGTTAAGCTCTTCTTTGGATACGAAGGAGAACTCGCTTCGAAGAATATCAAAAGAAACGGTGCAAAGGGTGTAGTAATAACAGTTTCAATGGCAATATCAATTATTTTACTTATCTCGGTTACTTATCTTGTTGAACTTTTTAACAAGGAGAACAGTTATGAGATTGAGATTCCTTTCCAGGTTTTCGCATCCGCATCTTTGAGCGAACGCGAAAGATTAAAAGAAGATATTTTAAAACAAGACGGTGTTGAAAAAGTTTTCGTTGCTGAAATGATCTCCTATAATTTTAATCCGAAGGACGGAGATGGGAAAGAACGAGAGATTCCCAATACCGCGATAAGAAATACAGAATTTCTTACCAAAGATTACGATTACCTTTTTGACAAGACTTATGATTTCTGGGTTATTCCGGTAGAAGATAACGACTTTATAACAATCTGTGAGAAAAACGGGATTGATCCTGATAAATATTTCGGTGATGAGCTTCGCGGTGTTTTACTTAATAATTACGCGCATAAGCCTTCAAGGAAAGAAGTCTTTAATGACAAGATTTTAGGACAGAAACTCTTTTACGATAAGGTCGAAGGCAATCCGCCCGCAATTATTATTACGGATTTCGTTAAATGGGATAAAAACATCGAAGAATACAGACTGTCACCCAAAGGAAGTATCTCCGTATATGTCCCTTCATCGATAATGCACCGTGAATACGTTAAATGTGTGGATGAAAAAGATTTAACATGCATATACGGAATTAAGTGTAAAAACCATGAAGAGATGCATGACAAAATGTCTGATATTTTAACCTACGACGGTTATACCAATGCATATGCTTCAGATGTCGAAGATCAGCTAATCATAATGAAGACGCTTCTGACACTCGTTAAGACCGTAATGTACGGGTTTATTGTTCTTATTTCGCTTATCGTAATAGCCAATATCGTAAATACGATTACGACCGGAATTCATTTACGAAGAAAAGAATTCGCGATGTTTAAATCAGTCGGAATGACGGATTTTGGATTTAAGAAAATGCTTTTCTTAGAGACTTTCCTCTATGGATTAAGAGCACTATTATTCGGACTTCCGATATCGACATTAATAAGCTTCTTTATCTATAAAAATGTTCCGACTCCAAATTCGGCATTCGAGATAAACATATTAACTTACATTCTTGTATCGCTCGGAGTATTCGCTATTGTTGGAATCAGCATGCTGCTTGCAAGATCATCTGACAAGAACAGCTCGATAATAGAAGGATTAAGAGAAGATATGTGTTAACAATTAAACCAAAATATAAAATCGTATAGCGTTTTTTGTGTCTGCTTAAAAACATGAATAATTATAAAACCTGCTACAAATTTGCCTATTTCAGAGATGTCGTATTTTAAAAATATGACATCTTTTTTTTATCTTGACAGTGTTTAGATTCAGGAATATAATCTAAACAGTGTTAAGATTAGCGTGAAAAGGAGGTTAAAGTGAAATCTGATACATATCATCATGGCAATCTAAAAGAAGAATTAATCGAAAAAGGTCTGGAGTATATAGATAAATACGGTACAGAGACTCTTTCCATGAGAAAACTGGCTGATTCTGCCGGAGTCAGCCCTGCAGCGCCGTATGCACATTTCAAAAATAAAGAGGCATTTTTATCTGAAGTGCGAAACTACATTACAAATCAGTTTTTGACGACCCTGAAAGAGACGACGGATAATTGTTCTAAACAGGAGAGGATATTGCTGGAATTAGGTAAAAGTTATGTACTTTTCTTTTATGAGAATCCTTTGTATTATCAGTTTTTGTTCTCTTTGGATAATATCGATATTGAAACATATGCACCTTTTGTTTTATTTAAAAAAACAGCTGAGGAAGTACTGAAAAATCTGTCAGGCAATAAATTAGACGAGAAAACTATTTATGCAAAAGTAATCGCCTTATGGTCATTGGTTCACGGACTCTCTTCGATAGTCACCATAAAAGGAGTAATCGACACGGAACATCTTGAAGAGGAAGTTGAAAGAATTCTTGGCTCGATAAGTATTTAGGAAAGAAATATGTTTAAAACTAAAATGATTTATATTATTACAATAGCAGATGCAGTTTTATATTTGTTTTCAGTAGTTACGTTTCTGTTTACAAAAACCGAACTTGCATTAACAATCTGGGAAATGCTAACGATAGTAAGCGGTCCGATTTTATTGTTTGCAATGCTACATTTAAGTCATGACCTTAATCAGTCGGTAATTATCCGATACGCTGTATTAGGTTTTATGACATGTGTTTGTTTATTAACGGCAGTAGCTCATGTCGTAAATATATGTGTTACTCGAAGACTGATTGCTGTGGGAGTGGACGTTCCAAAATATTTCCGAATCGGACAGTGGCCATCGGTTGAAATGGCGGTTGATTATCTTGCGTGGGGATTTTTTATGGGCCTTGCATATCTTTGTCTCGGTCTTTCGATTGTTAAGAATGAAAGAAAAAAGAATCGGATCAGAATTGCTTCCATAATCTGTGGATGCATGTGCTTGGTGGGATTTTTTGGAGCTTTATTTATAAATGAGAATCTTTGGTATATAGCACCGATGGCGTATGGCCCGGGAATAATCGTTATTTGCATTCTTGCTATATTGGTTGGAACGGATTCTTGATTATTTACTATAGTAATTTTTAATCTGTTTAATGATTTAATGAAGGAAGTAAAAATGTTAGGTATATATTTTAGCGGAACCGGCAATTCCAGGTATGCTGCAGAGTTGTTTTGCCGGGAATATGATAAAAAGACAAGAGTGCTATCTATTGAAGACAGCGACGTATTAACGGCCGTGAATGATGCAAATCTGATAGTATTTGCATATCCTGTTCAATTCAGTACCGTTCCGAAAATCATGAGGGATTTCGTTACTGATAACAAGGGGATGTGGAGAAACAAGAAAGTTTTTGTGATAGCAACTATGGGGCTTTTTAGCGGTGATGGTGCAGGAATGCTAGGACGGCTTTTAGAAAACTATGGTGCTGAAGTGACAGGCGGACTCCATCTTAAAATGCCGGATAGTATTGCAGACGAGAAAGCATTGAAACGTCCTTTGGAAAAGAACAAAGAACTCGTAAAGCAAGCCGAAAAGAAGATAAAGAAATCGGTCGGACAATTGAAAGAAGGGCATCCTACACAGGAAGGGATAGGACCATTGTATAGGTTGGTCGGTTTTTGGGGGCAGAGAGCTTATTTTGGTCATAAGACCAGGGAGTATACTTCTAAACTTAAGATTAATAATGAAAGATGTGTTGGCTGCAGAAAATGTGAGAATCTCTGTCCTATGAATAACATAACCATAGTTGAAAATAAAGCAGTTTCAGGCAATCGATGTACTATGTGTTACAGGTGTATTAACAAATGTCCAAAGGAGGCAATCACTCTTCTTGGTAAAAATGTAGTAGAACAGTGTGAGATTGAGAAATACTTGTAAGTTCTTCCGTTTTTACACAGCTGGATTTTTATTTGTCAGATGGATATTGAAACTCTTTATGAAAGATATACTCTGAATAGAAAAAATAATGATTTAAAAGTCCCTTTAGAGCAAATTATACCAATCTAAGTTTGGGAGTTCGTGAAGATTTGTCTTTTTTGGAATTATTTCTTAGAAATTTGTTGATGGGTGAAAAGAACGAACTTAAGAACAGATATATGCATATTGCTTGGAAAGAAACAACACATTCGAACAACAAACGACACATTGAACGACACATTGAACAACACATTGATCCTAAAGGAGCAATAAAGCAATTAGAAATAATACTTGATACAAATGTTGTATCGGAGAGAACAAAAAGTAATATTCTAAATTTATTTAATGAGTTCGGATATGAAAAGATTTTCAGTCGAGGAGATGTAATTAAATCTTTGGGAATAACGGAAAAGCCAGCAAGTACTCTTGTTAAAAGGATGTACGAATTAGGAATAACGGAAAAGATGATTGGTGTTGGTAAAGGTAAATACAGGTTTATCTGGAACTAGTCGTTATTGAGATAAAAAATAACTCAGGATTAACTCCTGAGTTATTTTATGCGAGCAGGTGATGGGAATCGAAGTTTTTTGGAATTGTAAAATCCCCTAAAATAGGCACTTTTAGGCATGTAAAAGTGATGGGAACTACCAAGGGGACTACCAAATATTATGAAAGGAGTTGCAGAGCAACATCATTTAAAATCATTACAAGCTTTTTCCAAAATTTTGAAATCATTTGTTCTTTTGGATAACGAGGTGGAGTCTCCATTTCGAAGTTTATGTTTATAAACAATATCAGCATTCTTTAATAATCTGTTTTTCTGACGATTAATTTCCCTATTTTCTGCTTGTAACAAAAATTTATAACTAGGATCTTGGGTTCCGTTGATATCTACCAACCTATATTGTCCTTCAGGAACGGGGATCATATTATTAATATTAATGACCGCATAATCCTTGATTTTAATAAAATCTACACCTTCTGCCATTTTAGCATGTTTGGGTTTAAAGGATGAAAGTGGTGCAAAATATTTATATCCATTCACTTCCAGTATGATACCAATATATTTTCTTGACGATTTCTCCCCATTTGAGACAAAAATATGTTCTTGAAAAGAAGAAAGATATTTTACATAGTTAGGATTAACTTCATATATTTTTAAAGATTGCATATAACTCCTTGTAAAATAATAGGGACAAGTTGCCTTGTCCCTGTTGTTAACTTGCTCATTTAAAGGCTGTGCATCACCTACTTATAACTCGCTCATTTAAAGGCTGTGCATCACCTACTTGAATTTTATTATACATAGAAATTCACGTTTTTCAAGAGTTTTTCTGCTTTTGGTTATAATTCTATCTAAGGACAATCCTTCGTCAATAATTTAGTAAGAGAGAGACAATCTCCAATACTCGATTAATAAACTGATAAAGATTAGAGATTAATACTCAATTCCATATCCATCTGCAACGCGGCATCTTAAGGAGTCATCCTGTGAGGTCTTTCCTTATGATTCAAATACGTGAGATAAATCCATAATTGAATTATATCATATAAAACGAATTTAAAAGGATTCATCAAAAAATAGCCCCCGCCATAAAAGAAACGAAAAAACAATTGCGAAATTTATTCTTTCAGCATATAATAATTTTTCATAATTTTCATACTTTTTTAAAAATACAATTCTATACTTAAAGGTTAGGAGGCAGACGCTATGAAAATTAAAAAAATTATCGCATTATCCATATCCGTTTTACTTACTCTTTCACTCATCGGATGTTCTTCTCCGAAAGATATTTTTTCTTTTGTGCTCTCGGGTAACTACATTAAAACATCCGA
>JAEEQX010000001.1 GCA_016285575.1 Lachnospiraceae bacterium | reverse complement strand
CCGGTATGTCGCTATGCGATACCTTCGGACCCATGGGTAATATCAAAACAAAGAAGGGCATGGGACTAGTAAGTGAAGTCTTCGTTAAGAAAGATTTCGAAGAACTAAAGGGCAACATAGGTGTTGGACATGTAAGATATTCAACGACCGGTGGAAGCCTACCGGAGAACGCACAGCCTATAGCGATGAACTATATCAAGGGAACGTTAGCACTTGTACATAACGGCAATATAGTTAACGCAGCTGAACTAAAAGAAGCTCAGATGAACAGAGGCTTAGCACATTACACATCATCCGATACTGAGATTCTGGCATATGAGATTATTCATAAGAGAGTAAAGACAGGCACCATAGAAGAAGCAGTCAAGGCAGCAGCAGGTAAGCTAAAAGGCGGATTTGCATGCTTAATCATTAGCCCCAGAAAGTTAATCGGTATAAGAGATCCCTATGGTATTAAGCCCCTGGTTATAGGCAAGAGAAACGATACCTACATACTTGCATCAGAGAGTGCAGCCATAGAGAGTATCGGTGCAACACTTATTAGAGATGTCGAACCCGGAGAGATAGTCACTATCACCAAGGACGGCTTCAAGAGTGATAAGAGCCTATGCAATAAGAAAAAAGGTGCACATTGCATATTTGAATATATCTACTTTGCAAGGACTGATTCCGTGATAGACGGCATATCAGTATACGAAGCCAGAGTTAATGCAGGTAGAGCATTGGCTAAGGGACTAAAAGTAGATGCAGACATCGTAGTCGGTGTTCCTGATTCAGGACTAGCTGCAGCGCAAGGATATGCAATGGAAGCAGGCATTCCATTTGAACTGGCTTTTCATAAAAACAGTTACATAGGTCGAAGCTTCATTAAGCCCACTGACGAAGAAAGAAGAGCAGCGGTTCATATGAAGCTAAGCATCCTAAAAGAAGTTGTTAAGGATAAGCGAATAGTACTCATAGATGACTCAATAGTTCGAGGAACAACTATGAGACAGATTATAGAGATGCTAAAAGAAGCGGGAGCAAAAGAAGTGCATGTACGTATATCGTCACCGCCCTTCCTATATCCTTGCTTTTACGGAACGGATGTACCTACATCAGAAAAACTGATTGCATCCAAGCATTCAACAGAAGAGATATGTAAGAGCATAAAAGCAGATTCACTTGCATATCTGAAACTAAAAGATTTTAAGAGTATGGTTGGCGACTTGCCCATATGCAGTGCATGTTTTGATAATAAATACCCTGTATAAGAGCAAAGACGATAGACATTATTTCTCTTCGAAATGAAAGGAGAAAAAAGATGAATAATAATTTCGAACAAATCCAACAAAAAGGTTTGTATTCACCCGAATTTGAGCACGATAATTGCGGTATCGGTGCAATAGTTGATATTAAAGGCAGAGCATCACATTCACTCGTATCTGATGCTTTATCAATAGTTGAGAATCTCGAGCACAGAGCAGGAAAAGATGCTAAGGGAGAGACCGGTGATGGTGTAGGTATCCTCACACAAATCCCTCATAAATTCTTTTCAAAGATTATGAAAAAAGAGGGTGTAGAACTCGGCAAAGAGAGAGAATATGCCGTAGGTATGTTCTTCTTCCCTCAAAATGAACTTGATTTAAGACAGGCTAAGTCCATGTTTGAAATCATCGTCAAGAAGTCCGGTCTTGACATCTTAGCTTGGAGAAAAGTTGATTCCAAGCCTCAGGTACTCGGCGAGAAAGCACTCGAGTGCATGCCTCGCATCGAGCAGGTATTCATCAAGAGGCCCAAAGATATAGAAAAAGATATTGATTTTGATAGAAAGCTTTACATAGTTAGACGTGAGTTTGAACAAAGTAACGTCAACACTTATGTTCCTTCACTTTCTTGCAGAACAATCTGTTATAAAGGTATGTTTCTCGTAGGACAGTTACGTACTTTCTTTACTGACCTTGAAGATAAGGATTATGAATCTGCAATCGCTATGGTTCATTCACGTTTCTCCACTAACACAAATCCCAGCTGGAGAAGAGCTCATCCTAACAGAATGATCGTTCATAACGGTGAGATTAATACTATAAAAGGTAATGCAGATAAGATGCTTGCCAGAGAAGAGACCATGCATTCATCACTTTTCTCTGATGAAGATATGACCAAGGTTTTACCCGTTGTATCACAGAGCGGTTCTGACTCTGCAATGCTTGATAACACTCTTGAATTCTTAGTAATGAGTGGTATGGATCTTCCTCTTGCAATGTCCATTATGATTCCTGAACCTTGGGCTCATAACGAGACACTTTCACAGGAAGAGAGAGATTTCTATCAGTACTACGCAACCATGATGGAGCCTTGGGATGGCCCTGCATCAATCCTCTTCTCAGATGGTGATGTAATGGGTGCAATCCTCGATAGAAACGGACTTCGTCCTTCAAGATACTACATCACAGATGATCAGAGACTCATCCTTTCATCCGAAGTTGGTGTACTTGATATTGATGAGAGTCACATCGTTAAGAAAGAAAGACTTCATCCCGGTAAGATTCTCCTTGTTGATACCAAGGAAAAGAGAATCTTCTTTGATGAAGAGATTAAGGAAAAATATGCACTTAGTAAGCCCTATGGTGAGTGGCTTGATGCTAACCTCTTAAGCCTTGCTAATGTTAAGATTCCTAACAAAAAAGTTTTGACATATTCAAAAGAAGATAGAAAGAGACTTCAAAAAGCATTCGGTTATACTTGGGAGAACTACCATGATTCAATCAGAAGCATGGCACTTAACGGAACTGAAGCAATCGGCTCCATGGGTGTTGATACTCCTATAGCTGCTTTATCAGATAATTACCAGCCTCTGTTCTACTACTTCAAGCAGCTTTTTGCACAGGTTACCAATCCCCCTATCGATTCACTTAGAGAGGAAATCGTAACTTCAAGAACAGTATACCTTGGTACCAACGGTAATCTTTTGGAAGAAAATCCTGAGAACTGCCATGTACTTAAGATTAATAACCCCATCCTTACAGACCTTGATCTTTTAAAGATTGAGAACATGCATGCAGATGGATTCAAGGTAGCAAAAGTATCAATTCTTTTCTACAAGAGTACACCCATGAAGAGAGTACTTAAGCATCTCTTCGTAGAAGTAGATAAGGCATATAAAGACGGTGCCAATATCCTCATTCTTTCTGATAGGGGAGTTGATGAAAACCATGTTGCAATTCCTTCACTTCTTGCAGTTGCAGCAGTTCATAAGCACCTTGTTGAGACTAAAAAATGTACTGCAATGTCACTCATTCTTGAGTCAGCAGAACCCAGAGAAGTACATCATTTTGCAACACTTCTTGGTTTCGGTGCATCAGCAGTTAACCCTTATCTTGCACATGCTTCAATCGAAGAATTACTTGAGGAAGGTTTACTTGATAAGGATTACTACGCAGCTGTTGAAGATTATGACAAGGCCATTCTTTTTGGTATCGTTAAGATCGCTGCCAAGATGGGTATCTCTACAATTCAGTCATACCAGGGTAGTAAAATCTTCGAAGCAATCGGTATATCAGAAGACGTTATTAATGAGTACTTCACAGGTACCGTATCAAGAGTTGGCGGTATCACACTTGAAGATATAGGCAATGCAGCAGATAAGCAGCATTCACTCGCATTTGATCCTTTGGGACTTTCTGTTAATCTTGAGCTTGATTCAACAGGCCGTCATAAGGAAAGAAGTCAGGGTGAGAATCATAGATACAATCCTGCAACAATCCATATGCTTCAGAGCGCAACCAGAGAAGGTAATTACGAGAAGTTTAAGCAGTATACTTCAATGGTTAATGCTGAGAGCACAGGATACTTAAGAAGCCTTCTTGAATTCAAGAAAGATGTTAAACCTATCTCAATCGATGAAGTTGAGAGTGTTGACGAAATCGTTAAGAGATTCAAGACAGGTGCTATGTCTTATGGTTCAATTTCAGAAGAAGCACACAAGACTCTTGCAGAAGCAATGAATCATCTTCATGCTAAGTCTAACTCAGGTGAAGGTGGTGAGTCGGATGAGAGACTTGAGAGTGTTGGAACAGATCATGATATCAGTTCTGCAATCAAGCAGGTAGCGAGTGGTAGATTCGGTGTAACAAGCCGTTATCTTGTAAGCGCTAAAGAAATACAGATTAAGATGGCACAGGGCGCTAAGCCCGGTGAAGGTGGACACTTACCCGGAAAGAAGGTTTATCCTTGGATTGCCAAGACAAGACATTCAACACCAGGAGTAAGCCTTATCTCGCCTCCCCCTCATCATGATATTTATTCAATCGAGGATTTGGCACAGTTAATCTACGACTTAAAGAACGCCAATAAGAATGCGAGAATATCAGTTAAGCTCGTATCCGAAGCAGGCGTAGGTACAGTCGCAGCAGGTGTTGCAAAAGCTGGTGCAGGAGTAATCCTTATCTCAGGTTACGACGGAGGTACCGGTGCAGCTCCCTTATCAAGTATTCATAATGCAGGTCTTCCTTGGGAACTTGGTCTTGCTGAGACACATCAGACACTTATTGCCAACGGACTTAGAAACCGTGTTGTTATCGAGACAGACGGTAAGTTAATGAGTGGTAAGGATGTAGCTATTGCAGCAATACTTGGTGCAGAAGAATTCGGTTTTGCTACAGCTCCTCTTATTACAATGGGTTGTGCAATGATGAGAGTATGCCAGTCGGATACATGTCCCATGGGTATCGCTACACAGAATCCTGAACTTAGAAAGAGATTCGCAGGTAAGAGTGAATACGTAGAAAACTTCATGATATTCATCGCAAGCGAACTTCGTGAGATTATGAGTTCACTTGGTGTAAAGACAGTTAACGAATTAGTCGGAAGAACTGATTTATTAAAGGTTAGAGATAATCTTAGCGACAAGGAAAAGAAGATTGATTTATCAAAGATCCTTCTTGATATGTCTAAGACCGATAAAGAAGAATCGGTATTCAGCGATAAGTACTTATATGACTTTAAGCTTCAAGATACAGTTGATGAAAAAGTATTACTCAAGAATAAGGACATCAAGAAATCAATCGAAACGGGAGCTAAGAGTGAAGTCAGCTTAACAGTTAAGAGTACTGACAGAGCATTCGCTACACTTCTTGGTGCTGAGATTACAAGACATAATCCTAACGGACTTAAGGATGATACTATTGTTCTTAACTGCGATGGATTCGGCGGTCAGAGCTTCGGTGCATTCATTCCTAAGGGATTAAGCATCAACTTAACAGGTGACTGCAACGACTACTTCGCTAAGGGCTTATCAGGCGGTATCATCTCTGTTAAGGCAACTAAGGAAGCTAAGTACAATCCTGAAGAAAACATCATCGTTGGTAACGTTGCATTATACGGTGCTACAAGCGGTAAGACATTCATCTCAGGTATGGCAGGTGAGAGATTCTGCGTACGTAACTCCGGTGCACTTGCAGTATGCGAGGGTGTTGGTGAGCATGGATGTGAATACATGACAGGTGGTACAGCAGTTATCCTAGGTTCCACAGGCAAGAACTTCGCAGCCGGTATGAGCGGCGGTGTAGCATATGTACTCGACGAGGACAGCACACTTTACAAGAACCTTAACAAGGAACTTGTCAGCATGAGTACTCTTTCTGACAAGACAGACATAGAGGTATTAAAGAAGATCATCGAAGAGCATGTAAAATACACAGGCTCCAAGAAGGGTAAAAAGGTTCTCGATAACTACGAGTCATACATCCCTCATTTCAAGAAGATTATACCTAACGATTACAAGGTAATTGTTGATGCTATTAGAGATGCTAAGGCTAAAGGTGCTGATGACGAGACAGCAAGCATCGAAGCATTCGAGAAGTTGATGAGCAGATAAACGGAGGAAGAAGCAGTGGGAAAAGCTACAGGTTTTTTGGAATATAAAAGACAAGATGCCAAGGCATTGCCTGAAGAAGAGAGAATAAAAAACTTCAACGAGTTTCATGAAAGTCTCTCTCTTCAAAAGCAGAGTGAACAGGCTGCCAGATGTATGGACTGCGGTGTACCGTATTGTCAGTATGGTTGCAACATAGCCGGTATGACTTCGGGATGTCCTCTTCATAATCTCATCCCCGAGTTCAATGACTTGGTATTCAGAGGCAGATATGAGGAAGCATATCTTAGATTATCTAAGACAAGTATGTTCCCCGAATTTACAGGCAGAGTATGTCCTGCACTTTGTGAAGCAGCATGTGCGTGCGGTCTTCATGATAAGGCAGTATCTACAAAAGAAAACGAAAAGACAATAATTGAATATGCATTCGAGCATGGTCTTGTAAAAGAAGAAGCTCCCAAGGTAAGAACAGGAAAGAGAGTTGCCGTTATCGGTAGCGGTCCTTCCGGTTTATCAGCAGCACTTCTTCTTAACAGAAGAGGTCATGAAGTAACTGTGTATGAGAGAAGTGACAGAGTTGGCGGACTTTTAAGATACGGTATTCCCAACATGAAGCTTGAAAAGAGCGTCATCGACAGAAGAGTTGATCTTATGAAAGAAGCAGGTATTCAATTCATAGTTAATACCAATGTCGGAAAAGATATTACAGCAAAAGAACTCAATGAAAAATACGATGCTATCATCTTAGCATGTGGTGCTTCCAATCCGAGAGACATCAAGGCTGAAGGAAGAGATGCTAACGGTATCTATTTTGCAGTTGATTTCTTATCCAAGGTAACCAAGCAGTTACTTGATAGCGACTTTAAAGATGTTCCTTACGATCTTGCTAAGGGTAAAGATGTAATCGTTATCGGTGGTGGTGATACAGGTAACGACTGTGTTGGTACATGCGTAAGACTTGGTGCAAAAAGTGTTACTCAGCTTGAGATGATGCCTGAAGCACCCCTTAAGAGAACAGCTTCCAATCCTTGGCCCGAATGGCCCAAGGTTAAAAAGACGGACTATGGCCAGGAAGAAGCCATTAAGGTGTATGGTCATGATCCCAGAATTTATTGCACAACCGTAAAAGAATTCCTTAAGGATAAAAACGGTAATCTTAAGGGTGCAATTCTTCTTACACTCAAGCCTGAAAAAGACGAGAAGACAGGTCGTATGAACATGGTTCCCGTTGAAGGCAGTGAGAAGGAAGTTAAGGCTGAATTAGTACTTATTGCAGCAGGATTTTTAGGCAGTGAAAAGTATGTAACAGATGATTTCAAGGTAGAAGTTAATGAGAGAACCAATGTTAAGACAGCTCCAGATTCATGCGCAACAAGCCAGAATAAAGTATACGTTGCAGGTGATATGCATACAGGCCAGTCACTTGTTGTTAAGGCAGTAGCACAGGGCAAAGAAGTTGCCAAGGAAGTTGACAAAGCATTAATGGGCTATACAAACTTATAAGGAATTTGATAAAATAACTCTGCGGATTGTTTGCAAAATATTGTTTTATTTTACGGAGAAAAAATATGGATTACACAATTGATGAAGTAATGCAGTACATAGAAGAAGAGGATGCCAAGTTCATTAGGCTTGCTTTTTGTGATGCATATGGAGTGCAAAAGAATATCTCTGTTATGCCCGGACAGATTGTTAAGGCATTCAATGAGGGAATTGCAGTCAATGCAAAAGAGATAGCGGGATATAAGGATTGTCCTTATGGATTCTTATATCTTAAGCCCGATGCGTCTACACTCTCCATACTTCCTTGGAGACCTGACAGAGGCAGAGTTCTTCGTATGCTTTGCGGACTCTATACACCTGATAATAAGCCTTTTGAAGCAGACTCAAGAAGAATACTTGAGAATGCTTGCAAGCGTGCGGCGGATATGGGTATAGATTTTAAGTTTGGTTCAGAGCCCGAGTTTTACATCTTTAAAAAAGATGAAAACGGCGAACCTACCAAGGAACCCTATGATAATGCAGGATATATGGATATCGCTCCGCTTGACAGATGTGAAAACATCCGTAGAGAGATATGTCTTACTATAGAGCAGATGGGTCTTACACCCGAGAGATCTCATCATGAGAGAGGACCCGGACAGAATGAGATTGATTTCCATTTTGACAAGCCTCTTAAGGCAGCAGACCAGGCTGTTACTTTTAACATGGTTGTAAAAACCATCGCTGATCGTAATGGTCTAATTGCTGATTTTTCTCCGCTTCCTTTACAGGATAAACCCGGCAACGGATATCATATCAATATCTATGCTAAGAATGCAGATGGCGAAGATATGATTAAGTATGTGGCAGCAGGCATTATGGATGTAATTAGAGACATCACAATATTCCTCAACCCAACAGAAGAATCATATTCTAGATTCAAGTGTGCGAGCGCACCTGACAGAGTTAACTGGTCAGATGAAGGCGATTCCAAGCTTATGTATCTTGAATCATTCATGGGTAGAAATCGTGCTGAACTTCGTTCACCCGATGCAGCAAGTAATCCCTACCTTGTATATGCACTTTTAATCCATGCAGGTCTTGATGGTATCGAGAAGAAACTTGAGATGCCTACACAGATCGATGATGGTGCATTTTTACCTACTTCCAAATTGGAAGCTTGCGAATTGGCTAAGAATAGTGAATTCGTTAATAAGACTCTTCCCAAAGAGATTATAAATGAGTACATACCTGTCTAATGAAAAAGTCTGATGATCAAACCAATTCCATATTGGTTGTATCATCTTCACAATCCATGGAACAGCTTGTAAGAAGAGTGCTTTTTGGCAAGAGTCATCCGGTTATTGATTACCGTAAGACATGTACATTGGCAAGAAGAGCACTTCTCGAAAACAAGTATGACATTGTAATTATCGATTGTCCTCTCAGTGAAGAGATTGGATATGATTTTGCGATGGATATCTGTGAAGAGCACGATGCATCCGTGTTGATTATCACCCCTCCCGAGATATATGACGATGTCATGGAATACGTCTCGGACAGGGTTATTTTGGCATTGTCAAAACCGCTATCGGAGGACCTCTTAGTCCGAGGCGTCCGGTTCCTAAGTGCCATCCAAAACAGGATGAAGCATTACGAAAACAAGGTCGCTTCCGTGGAAGACAAGATGGAAGAATTAAAACTTGTTAACAGGGCCAAGATGCTTCTTATGGAAAAGAAGCATATCACGGAGAGTGAGGCCCACCGGCTTATTATGAAAGAAGCCATGGACCACAGTGTTGGTAAGAAATATGTAGCACGAAGTATAATAGACAGTTTGAGCTAGACAGGAAACAAAGTTTAAAGAACATATTGTAATCAAGAATAAATATTTTTATAATATCATTAACAGAACCCAACACGCCTCTCAACGATGCGGACCACGTTGGGTCTTTTAATTTTTCTGAGGGTTTTATAAATTATACTATTCAGGATGTGGTACTGGGGAAATCCATAGCCACGTAAATTCCTTCTTTTACAGGATTTTTTGCATCTCACAACTATTCGATTCATTAGATTGGCATATTTGCAAAACAAAATTGAGAAAAATGTTAAAATTTGCTATACTAACAGATAGTGTTGGACGCAAGTTTATTAATACTCCCTCGAAGTCACAACCGGGGGAGTTTTTAATTCGTGTGATACACATTGATAATAGTGCTTCAAAACATTCGTGTTGCGAGGCGAGTAGGGAAGAATAAAATGAGTATTACTGAAAAGTTTTTAGATAAAAAAATACTAATCTGGGGATACGGTGTAGAAGGAAAATCGAGCGAGAACTTTTTAAAAAAGTTTTGTAACACTGCTTCAATCGATATCTTCGAAGGAAAAGCAGAGGAACTTAAAAAAGACGACTACGATTATATTATAAAAAGCCCCGGAATTCCCGGAGATTATCCTGAAGAAAAGTTCACTTCTCAGACAGAACTTTTCCTCGAAGAGTTTAGAGACAGAGTAATAGGTATCACAGGTACCAAGGGTAAGAGCACAACAACAAGTATGCTTTTTAAGGTGCTCTGTAATCTTATAACAAACAAGGTTGTATTGGTTGGCAACATCGGCATTCCCTGTCTCGATTATTATCAGGAGATGGCAGAGGATTCACAGGCAATCGCTGTTATGGAGATGAGTTGCCATCAGCTTAATAATGTAAAAGTATCTCCTCATTTTGCAGTGTTCTTAAATCTCTATGAAGAGCATCTCGATTACTACGGTACATTCGAAAAGTATGCTCTTGCTAAGAACAATATCTCTAAGTATCAGATTCCCGGGGATAAAGTTTTTTCCGGAAGCAGTGTACCGCGTCTCGATACGAGAGCGCTCGAATATAAGATCCCTGAATTTGATGAGAAAAAATATAATCTCAAGATTTTAGGTCAGCATAATCAGTGGAATGCAGAGTTTGTTAAAAAGGTCTGCGTAAGTGGCCTTAAGCTTAACGAGATGGATGTTATTGCTGAGATTGAATCCTTCGAAGGACTTCCTCACAGACTTGAATATATCGGTGAAAAAGACGGCGTAAAATATTACGATGATTCTATATCCACCATTCCTATGGCTTGTATCAATGCGTGCAGAAGTATCCCCAATCTTAAGGCTGCAATCATTGGTGGTATGGACAGAGGTATCGGTTATAAAGAGCTTATAGATTTCATCAAGGCTAACGGCGATATCATGTTCTTATGTGCGTATGCCACAGGAGAGAGAATATACGAAGAAGCATCAAGGCCTTTTAACTGTAAGAAGGTAAAAGATATAGACGAAGCAGTTGAAGTTGTTAAGAAGTATGTAGAAGACGGCGATGCGGTTGTGCTTTCACCAGCCGCTGCAAGCTACGGATATTTTAAGAACTTCGCTGAACGTGGTGAGTACTTTAAGAAGATAGTTTTTATGGAGACGGAAAAATAATGTTACCGAGTGACCCCAATATGCTTTTAAGTTTCATCAATATGAAGTTAAGAGATCAATATGACAGTTTGGATAGCCTTTGCGATGGACTTGATGAAGATAAAGAAGAGATAGTTTCCAAGCTTGCTTCAGCAGGTTATGCATACAATGAAACTACTAATCAATTCAAGTAATAATTCATACAATTTGGATTTGGTTTATTACATTTCTTTTTTGTTTATTAATTGATCAGCTGATAAAGTTATGGATATATTTGAGTTTGCAAAAACACAACAATTAAAAAAAGAAGCTCCTCTTGCTTCCAAGATGCGTCCTAGAACTCTCGATGAAGTTGTAGGTCAGGAAGACATCATTGGTAAGGGCAAGATGCTTAGACGTGCCATAGAAGCTGACAGATTAAGTTCAGTTATCTTTTATGGACCGCCCGGATGCGGTAAGACAACTTTGGCTAAGGTTATAGCTAATTCAACCAAGGCCGAGTTTAAGCAGCTTAACGCGACTATAGCAGGCAAGAAGGATATGGAAGAAGTAGTTGAGGGTGCTAAAAAAGAACTCTCTTTTTCAGGTACCAAGACTATTCTTTTTATAGATGAGATTCATAGATTCAATAAAGCACAGCAGGACTTTCTACTTCCTTATGTAGAGGATGGTACAATCATCCTAATCGGTGCTACCACAGAGAATCCTTTTTTTGAAGTTAATAAGGCTCTTATATCAAGATCCAATATCTTTAGGTTAAAACCTCTTAGCAGAGAGAATGTTAAGGAGTTAATTAACAAGGCTGTATATGATAAGGAACGCGGCCTTGGTGCGATGGATGTTGTTATAGATGATGAAGCCATTGAATTCCTTGCTGATATATCTGACGGCGATGCCCGTCCTGCGCTTAACGGTGTTGAGATAGCTGCTATGACAACAGAAAGAAGCGAGGATGGTAAGATACATATTACTCTTGATGTTGCAGGAGAGTGCGTACAAAGAAGAACTGTTAAGTATGATAAAGATGGCGACAATCATTACGATACAATCTCCGCATTTATTAAGAGTATGAGAGGCTCTGATCCCGATGCTGCGGAGTATTACCTTGTCCGCATGCTCGAAGCGGGCGAGAGTATAACTTTTATCGCAAGAAGAATGATGATATTTGCATCAGAGGATGTGGGTAATGCGGATCCCATGGCACTCTGTGTTGCTACCAATGCTGCACTTGCTGTTGAGAGAGTAGGTCTTCCGGAATCCGGTCTTATTCTTTCACAGGCTGCTATATATCTTGCATGTGCACCTAAGTCCAATTCAGCGACTGTTGCACTTGAAGAAGCAGAGAATACACTTCGTGAGACAGGTAATCTTTCAATCCCGGCACACTTACGTGATGCTCATTACCCCGGTGCCAAGGAATTAGGCCACGGACTTGATTACAAGTATCCTCATAACTTTGATAATCACTACGTTAAGCAGCAATATCTTCCTTATGAGTTAGAGAACATGAACTTCTACAAACCCGGTGATTTAGGGTATGAAGCCAAGATAAAAGACCATTTCAAAATGCTCAAAGGAAAAGAGTCAAAAAAAGGACAATAAAAAATCATTTTTCTGCTTGAAACATAATCATAAATATTATAGAATAGGTACAATATTTTTCTTTATTGCATTATATATGTGAGGAAATAATGAGCGAAACAATGAAGGAACTGCTTATCAAGCAGCGTGAGAACACCGTGAATAAGGTATTGGGGTACGCATTGTTGGTTGTTGCTGTTTTAGCGCTTGCTGCGGCAATCTTTGTGAATCCCTTTTTTATTATCGCGATGGTTCTCTCAGGTGTTTTCTCATTTATAATATATTTCAGAAGAATGTCGGTTGAATACGAATACACATATCTTGATAAAGAGATTCGAATCGACAGAATATACAATCTTAATTCCCGTAAACAAGTTGATACATTAGATTTAAATAAGATGGAGATAGTTGCAGTTAAGGGTAGCGATGCTTTAAGAGGATACGCTAATCGTCAGGCAAAAGTTTCCGATTATTCGGCAGGCGAAGATACAGAGGAGACCAAGGTATATGAGCTTTGGTACGAAGGTCAGAGAAAGATTCTTCTTTCATTAAATGATGACTTTTTAACTCCCATGACTCGCTTCTGGCCTAGCAAGGTAAAAAAGAACTAATATATATAAAGAGGAGGAAAAGTAATGGGCACAATTATTAAAGAAGGCATTACGTTTGATGATGTTTTATTGATTCCGGGATATTCACAGGTTATTCCGAATCAGGTGGATGTATCTACATATCTTACCAAGAACATCAAGTTGAACATTCCCATGATGAGTGCGGGAATGGATACCGTTACAGAAAGCCGTATGGCAATCGCTATGGCACGTCAGGGCGGCATAGGTATCATTCACAAGAACATGTCCATCGAACAGCAGGCAGAAGAAGTAGACAAGGTTAAGAGATCCGAGAATGGTGTTATCACTGATCCATTTTCACTCTCACCCGAGCATACACTTGCGGATGCGGATGCTTTAATGAGTAAGTTTAAGATTTCAGGTGTGCCCGTTACAGAAAATAAAAAACTCGTAGGTATCATTACCAACCGTGACCTTAAATTCGAGACTGATATGTCTAAGAAGATTAAGGAATCCATGACAAGTGAAGGCCTCGTTACAGCTAAGGAAGGCATCACTCTTGCAGAAGCTAAGAACATCCTTGCTAAGGCTCGTAAGGAAAAGCTTCCCATCGTAGATGACAATTACAATTTAGTAGGTCTTATTACTATTAAAGATATTGAAAAGACAATCAAGTACCCCTTATCAGCTAAGGATGCACAGGGCAGACTTCTTTGCGGTGCAGGTGTTGGTATCACAGCCAACGTACTTGATAGAGTTAAGGAACTTGTTAGCGCTAAGGTTGACGTAGTAGTTCTTGACTCAGCACACGGACATTCAGAGAATGTTCTTAAGTGCTTAAGAATGATCAAAGAGAATTATCCTGAATTACAGGTTATCGCAGGTAATGTAGCAACAGGCGAAGCTTGCAAGGCTCTTATCGAAGCAGGCGCTGATTGCGTTAAGGTTGGTATCGGACCCGGATCCATCTGTACAACACGTGTTGTATCAGGTATCGGTGTTCCTCAGATTACAGCTATCATGGATTGCTACGAGGTAGCTAAGGAATACGGTATTCCCATTATCGCTGATGGTGGTATCAAGTACTCAGGTGATATGACCAAGGCTATCGCAGCAGGTGCTAACGTATGTATGATGGGTTCAATGTTCGCAGGTTGCGACGAAGCACCCGGAGATTTCGAGATATTCCAGGGAAGAAAATTCAAGGTATACAGAGGTATGGGTTCCATCGCAGCTATGGAGAATGGTTCCAAGGACAGATACTTCCAGACAGATGCCAAGAAGCTTGTTCCTGAAGGTGTTGAAGGACGAGTTGCTTACAAGGGTAGCCTCGAAGATACAGTATTCCAGCTTATCGGAGGACTTAGAAGTGGTATGGGATATTGCGGAACACCTACCATTGAGGAGCTCAAGGCTAATGGCAAGTTCGTTAAGATCTCTGCAGCATCACTCAAAGAGAGCCATCCTCATGATATCCACATCACCAAGGAAGCTCCCAACTACTCATCAGGAATGTAAGATACAACGCGGAAGTAAAGCTTCCGCGTTATTTATTTCTTTAATAATCAAAATATTTAGAATTAGAAGAGATGGGAAAGTACATGAAAAATGAAAGACTTGAAAAACAGATTGATTTCATCCTTGAGATAGATAAAGAAAAGAGTATACTCAGACAGACGCATCTGACAGATCACGGAAGACGTGAGAATGATGCGGAACATGCATGGCATATGGCTGTAATGGCATATCTTCTTAAGGAATATTCCAATGAGGATATCGATATAACCAAGGTTATGATAATGTGCCTCATACATGACGTGGTTGAGATTGATGCAGGCGATACATATTGTTATGATGAGGAAGCCAAGAAGAGCCAGGCTGCAAGAGAAGAGGCTGCCAAGCAGCGTATCTTTGCACTTCTTCCTGAAGATCAAAAAGCTGAGTTAACTTCTCTTTTTGAGGAGTTTGAAGCTAACGAAACAGCTGAAGCACACTTCGCACATACTATGGATAACTTTCAACCTCTGCTTCTCAATAATTCCAATGATGGTATGGATTGGGCTTCACATGGAGTTAGTGCCGAGCAGGTATATGGAAGGCAGGGGCTTAGTAAGATGGGCTCGGATATTTTGTATGAGAAGACTGACGAGATTATCAAGTATCATAAGGAAGCGGGGCACTTAAAGTAATACATGATGTTATTGTTGCCTGCATATTATTACATATAATTCAAACGGTTGATCATTATATGTATTGGTAAAGGAAATAAGACGCGTGGAATGGAATCTTTTGTTTTTTGTAAATACGTTTTTTCTTGGTATCGCCCTCGCGGCTGATGCTTTTTCTGTGTCTGTAGCCGATGGACTCAATAACACCGGTAGCAATAAGAAACAGTATCTTACGATAGCCTTGGTTTTTGGCGGATTTCAGGCACTGTTTCCTTTTGTGGGATGGACATGTGTCCATACTCTGGTTGTGCTTCTTAAGGCGTTTGAAAAGGCTGTTCCGTGGATTGCTCTAGGCCTTCTATTGTTCCTTGGTATCAAGATGATTATTGATGGTGTTAAGGGTGATGATGAGGAAGGCAAGGTTAATAAACTTGGAATAAAGACAATTCTTTTACAAGGAGTTGCTGTATCAATAGATGCTCTTTCAGTTGGCTTTACCTTGGCTGAGCATAATCTTTTACAAGCGCTTGTTGCAGTTTCAATCATCGGAATAATTACGTTCGTGATCAGTTTACTAGGCTTATTTATCGGTAAAAAGATTGGAACCAAGTTATCCAATAAGGCACAGATTATTGGCGGTATTATTCTGATAGCTATTGGCATCGAGATTTTTGTAACGTCTATGTTCTAGTGAAAAAAACGTATTTTTCCTTGTGTGAAGTGTTTTTTTATTGTACAATTCAGTAGTCTGCTGCATAAGCAGACTATTTTTTCATATAGAGATAGAAATATCCTGAAGGTATTTTATTCAGGTGTGAATATAAATTTTTACCTTTATATGGAATTGTGAAAGAGAATTAGTGTTTTATTAAGTTAGTGTTTTGACGTATGAAGAATAAGGCTATCGATAAGAATCTATTCAAGAGAACACTGCTTCTTGCGATTCCTATTATGATACAAAACGGAATCAGCAATGCAGTAGGTCTTGTAGACAACTTAATGGTCGGAAGCCAGGGTACCGAGGCTATTGTTGCTGTGTCGATTGCGGGACAGCTTATGTTTGTATTCTGGTTAGCTTTATTCGGGGCTTTGAGCGGTCCCGGTATTTTTGGCGCGCAGTATTACGGCAACGGGGATCTTGACGGTGTAAGAGATATCTTCAGGATCAAGATGTGGTTTGCCATAGGCTGCGGAATCTTGGGTATATTGATATTCTTCAACTTTGACTCGTTCCTGCTCGGATTGTATATGAAGGGACAGTCGGAAGAGATAGATGCCGCACTTGCCATGAAACTGGCTAAGGAGTATCTGAGAATCATGCTTATGGGTATTCCTTTTATAATCATTACTCAGGTGTATGCGACAAGCCTTCGAGAGACGGATGAGAGCTTCAAGCCGATGGTTGCAGGCGTTATATCCGTGCTTGTTGACGTGGTATTTAACTACTTCCTGATCTTTGGTAACTTCGGATTTCCTAAGCTTGGCGTTGCGGGTGCTGCATACGCTACAGTTATTGCAAGAGTAGCAGAATTCTTCGTACTAATCATATGGTCCCATCTAAGAAGCAAAAAGCATGCATTTTTACAGGGTATATATAAGACAGTCAAGATATCCAAGCCCAAGATAATCATGCCTGTTGTAAAGAAGAGTTTACCTATTATGCTCAATGAGTTCTTTTGGGCGGGGGCGATTGCTTTTATGACACAGTGTTACTCGGTAAGAGGACTCGATGTATTGGCTGGACTTAATATATCCAACGCTATCTGCAATCTTTTGAATGTAGTATTTATAGCACTTGGAAATGCGGTAGGTATCGTTATAGGCCAGATGCTTGGTGCAGGAGAATTCAAGAAGGCCAAGGACAGCTCGTTGAGGCTTATGTGGTTCACTGCAGCCATATGTACCGTGCTTACCGTTATATTGATTGCTCTGTCAGGATGGTTTCCGAGTTTGTATGATACTACGGAGTCTTCTAAGAGCATGGCAACCAAGTTCATTATTATAACGGCATGCTTCTTTCCTCTGCAGGGATATCTTAATTCGATGTATTTTACGATTCGTTCAGGCGGAAAAACCATCATTACGTTTATATTTGATTCGGTATTCTCTTGGACGATATGTGCAACATGTGCATATGCCTTGTCGCATTATACTAACCTGAACATTATAGGTATATATATTACGATACAGTCTCTTGATTTCATCAAGGTAATTGTAGGATATATTATGATTAAGAAGGAAATATGGGTGTCAAACCTTGTATCAGACTCCTTTAACGCCGACAACGGCCCATGAAACTGTATGATTAAAAACGGTATGATCAATATATAAAAAAATAAAAGACTACAAAAACGATAATACATACAATGGATAATGAATCCCATATTTAATGAGTAGATTATTGACAGTGAGAGAAGGGATGATATTGTATGTTGAAACTGGATTAAGGAGACAAAATGAACTGGTTTATATTTGCTTTAATATGTACATTGGGGTGGGGATGCGCCGACCTCTTTTATAAGATGGGAACTGATGAGAATGACAAGCATTCTCACTTGAAAATCGCAGTGTGGGTAGGCCTTGTCATGGGTCTGGTTGCATTTATATTGCTTCCGTTTTCAGAGACAGGATTTGACGTTAAGAGCTTATTGGTCAACGCTGTAAAATATTCGCCTGCGTCACTTGCTTATATCATATCCATGGTTGTAGGTTATGCGGGTCTCAGATATCTTGAAGTATCGATTGTTTCGCCTCTTCAGAATGCATCAGGAGCATTCTCTATGATAGCGATGATGATATTCTTCCTTATAACAGGAACCATTAACGACGATCTGGGCGATTTTTCACCTCTTAATATCATTGGTACGGTAATCATCATTGCCGGTGTTATAGCTCTGGCTATCGTAGAAAACAAGCTATCCAGAAAAGAAGCTGCAGAGAGCGCAAAGACAGAAGAGGATAAAAAGAAGAATAAAAAGTACCAATTTGGTGCTCTTGCGTTATTATTTCCATTAATCTACTGCTTGTTCGATACAATCGGAACAGCCGCAGACGGAATCATCCTTGATGAAGAAGCCGGACTTGGATTGGGAGAGATAGATGTATTAATTCTCTACGGACTTACATTCCTTGTAGCAGGTATCGGATGCTATATTTTCATGCTTATAAGAAGCAAAAAAGCATACAATCCTTTCGCTCTTAAGGAACTCAGGACCAAGGGTGTGGCTGCTTGCTTCGAAGAATTTGGTCAGGTATTCTACGTTTTTGCCATGGCAATGAAGCCCATGCTGGCAGCTCCGATGGTTGCATCATATTGTATTGTTTCTGTAATATTGTCAAGAATCTTCTTAAAGGAAAAGCTCAAGGCGAGCCAATACGCATGCGTAATCGCTGTAATAGTCGGAATTGTTATCCTTGGCATCTCCGAAGGACTTGGCGAGATGGAATAATAAAATATTCCGCTCAGACACAAATAATATCCAAATAATTAAATCTAGAATTAACTTTTGTTTTGGGGCGATTTGGATTAAAATAGACTAAATTTGCTCCTTAAGAAATAAAAAGTGTGACTTTTGATGACATATCGGGTGAGAAAGCGGATTTTTGCTATTGTGTAATATTGTTATAAATTTAAATTTTGATAATTAATTTCAAAAATGAAAAATTTTAAATTATTAAATACTGCAACAGAATTATGTAAACCTTAAGAAAGGAGTTACGTTATGGTTAAACATGTAATTGTATGGACACTCAAAGACGAGTATTCAGCTTCTGAAAAAGAAGACATCAAGAAGAATATAAAGGAAGGTCTTGAAGGTCTCAAGGGAAAAGTTCCCGGAATCGTAGAGATTAAAGTCTACATTAACGGACTTGAGAGTTCTAACACAGATCTCATTCTTGATTCTACATTTGAGAATGAGGACGCTCTTAAGGGCTACGCAGTTCATCCTGAGCACGTTAAGGTGGCTACCGAGAAGGTGAGACCCTACACATCGATAAGAAGCTGCTTTGATTACGAGATTTAATAATCCGAATATTTTAGAATAATAAGTGGGCCGGAGCATATGCTTCGGCCCTTTGTATGTTTTTATATTTATATTTTTCCAGCTTATTTAAGTATAATTACGTATAACTATTTAATTATAATCTTAAAGTTGTTGTCCTTGGACTTAATCTTGGCCTTGAAGCCGTAACCATTTAATATGTTACGAACTATTGATAAGCCAAGGCCTGTGCCGGACTTTTCACTGCGACTTTCGTCATCTTTGACGAAGGGATCCCAGAGCTTGTCGGGATTGAGTTTGAGTGGCTTAATAGGTGAATTCTCAATTATTAATGAGTGGCTTGAGAAAGGTGTATCTTTTGAGCAGATGCTTATCTTTCCGCCATTTTCGGTATATTTGATTGCATTACCTATAAGATTATCCATTACTCGCTCAATACCGATCTTGTTAGCTCTTCGTTTGAATGAGCCTTTGATATCGAGAGTCAAATTCTTTTCGCTAAGCTGGTCTTCGTAGCGTTCTCCTGTAGCTTTTGCTATATCGCATAGATCAATCTTTTCATTCTTGCCGGAATCCACCATGTCCTCAACTTTTGACAGATTAAGCACATCGAGGATTATACTGTTCATGTACTGAGTGTTTTCAAGGATTGCATCAGCGTAGTGTTCTCTTTTTTCTGTCTGGACATTCTCCTTGAGATTCTCAGCATATCCGCTCATAACCGTAAGGGGAGTCTTGAGATCGTGTGCCATCGAGTGCATCAGTGCTTTTCTGTAATCTTCATTCTGATACCATACTCTTAAGTTGCTATATGTTATGTTGGACAGTATGAAGCAAACAAGTAAATCAATCAGTATATATACAATTGAAAGAACGATAATGAAGGAAAGATATGTATGCAAAAAGTCATCAGTTAATTTGATGGTTAGATAGTATTCATTTCCCAATCTATCGGTAAAGTATTCTTCTGTGGTCAAATGATTTGACAGAGGCCTTCTGGCAATCGCTTGATAGCTTTCGAGTGTAGTAACTCTACCCGTCAGAATATGTATTCCGCTCATTTCCTCGCCATCGATAAATATTGAATTAGTTTCATTATCGTATTTGTAGGGAAGCAATCCTTCTGCGTTCTCGAGATCCATGAAGATTGTTTCATAATTAACTATTTCAGAGTCCTCTTCATCGTAAAGATACCCGCCCATCCAAGTTTTGATACGCTCGGTAGTTATCTCAATAGTGGTAGGATATACTTTTAATGTATCCGGATCCACATATCCTTCCAATATGTTTATCGATTTGTAGTCTTTATTATGAGGAATGATATATTCAAGCATTGATGAATCATATACGGTATTGTAGTCATACAGTATCTCACGAACTTCAATAAATCTTGAGAGGGTTTCGTAATCGCATATATAAACATCTCTTTTAAGGATAGTCATGTTTTCATCTCTAATTGGGTGCAAAAAACCCCATGCGGGAGAAGAATCCATAACTATATTTCCGTCAGAATCAGTTATATACATATATCCTTTAATGCCGGGTAAACTGGCAAGAGTGGTTTCATAGTTTAGATTGTTCCTGAATTTTATAAAATTCAGGTTCTCTTCAAAAGAGGAGTCTTTTTCTTGATCCAAAATCTTATCAATATAACGCATTGTTGCAGTAGACATTACTTCAGTAAGTAAATATTTAGAATAATTATGTAATGTGTACACGGTGATAACTATAATAAAAAGTATTATAGGAATAGAAATAAGTAGTTTTTCTGAAAATACTTTTGAAAATGTTTTTCTCTTTTTCATAGTGGCTCCTATATCAGTAGATGATGCTTATTAGACGTTTCCTGTAGCTTTTTGGAATAAAGCTAATGGCTTAACTACTCAGTTATTTTGTATCCTTTTGAAATGATGGTTTTAATCTGGTCACCTGAATTACCAAGTGCCTTGCGAAGCTTTTTGATATGATTGTCGACTACTCTGTCACCACCTTCGAAGTCATATCCCCATACTGCATTAAGAAGGGTTTCTCTGCTGATAACCCAGTCCTTATGCTTGATTAAGTACGAGAGGAGTTCGAATTCTTTTGGTGCTAATTCGATTTTGTTTCCGTCAGCTTCAACTACCATCGTATTGTAATTGATGCTGATGGCGCCTATGCTGGCGGTTTCGCTGACTACCATTCCTTTTGCGCGGTTTAAGAGTGCAATACATTTTGCATAAAGTGTTGCGAGAGAAAAAGGCTTGGTTATGTAATCATCGCAACCTGTTTCGAATCCTAGAAGAACGTCTTCTTCAAGAGTTCTTGCGGTTAAAAAGATTACAGGAACATCACTTTTCTTTCTGATCATTTTACAGATGGAAAAACCATCGAGATGCGGAAGCATAACGTCTAAAAGGATGATGTCGTATTCTTCATCTTCTATTGCATCCTTGGCTTCAAGCCCGTCTTTTGCGACTCTTATCTCAAATTCGTTATCTTTTTTACCTGTAAAATAATCCTCAATTATCTCGCGTATCTGGCTGTCATCTTCAACGCATAGCATCTTGTATTTCATAGTCGACCCTCATTTCACTATCTATGATAGAGACAGGATGTATCCTTGATATATCCTGTATGTATTCTTGCAATTTCCATTTTTACTTTTTAACCTAAATTCTTACTACTAATCCTAAATTCCGGTTCTCTAATTCCGGATTTAAATTTATATTCACTGTTCACTTCCATTATATAGTCCCGTGGCTGTTATGAAAAATATTTTTGATAAAGCTTAGTAACACACCTCTTTGAATGAAAAATACGATTGCATACGTTCTTGTCAGCGTAACTGTATTGTTTTATAATGAATTTACGCGTGATTAACGGAGGATGTGTAAAAGATGGGTGTAAGCATAATAGCTGATTCAGCCAGTGATGTATCACAGGATATGGCAAAAGAGTGGGGCATTAACATATTGCCTCTTAAGATAAGATTTGGCGAAGAAGAGTTCCTGGATGCAGTTACTATTACCAACGAAAGATTTTACGAGAGACTGACCGGCGGAGAGATACCCAAGACCAGTCAGATTTCTCCTGCCGATTATGAAGATATATTCAAAAAAGAGGTAGAAAAAGGCAACGAAGTTGTATGCCTCACAATCTCATCGGGTGTATCCGGTACTTATCAGAGTGCCAACATAGCTGCAAGTGAATTCGAAGGCAAAGTATATGTCATCGATTCCAAGCAGTTTTGTATTTCCTACTATATACTTGTTGAACAGGCAGTCAGACTTAGAGATCAGGGTAAGAGTGCAAAAGAGATTGCAGACGAGATAGCCTCTCTTACAGGCAGAGCCAGAGTCCTCAGTATATTTGATACATTGGAGTACTTAAAGATTGGCGGAAGATTATCATCAACTGCAGCGTTTGTGGGAGAGATGCTTTCCATTAAGCCTGCTATCACTATTACAGATGGTGTGGTGGAAGTATTCGGAAAAGTTCGCGGTGCAAAAAAAGGAATCGCAACTATCATCGCCAAGGTTGAAGAACTTGGCGGAATAGATTTCTCGATGCCTCTTTGCGTAGGCTGTACAGGTAACGCCGATGAACTTCTTAACAAGTTCATGGAAGAGGGCAAGCATCTTTTTAACGGAAAAGAAAACGAGATAAAAAGAGTAAGCGTAGGTGCAACCATCGGTACATATGCAGGACCCGGAGCTTTCGCAATTGCATTTTATCCCAATAATTAAAATACATATAGGTATTTAAAATATGTTCTTTCTACACTTTGGTAAAAGTATGTTGGAACGATTTATATAATTTTTTGAGAAGAATTATGAAGATAAATAAGGGTGTAATAATAGCAGACATTTTGCTCGCAATCGCAGTAGCATGCGGTTGCGCTCTTTATATGCGTGACAGATTGATACAGGAAAAAGCCCTTACAAGTTTTGGCTTCGTACTCATTGGACTTGTTAATCTGATTCATGAGATAGTAAAAAAGAATTCGGATATCAAATTCAAAGCATTTGTAGCTATAGCGCTAACTTTTTCTTTTATAGCAGATATTGTTATAGATTCTAACTTTATATTCGGTGCAATTATATTTGCATTGGCACATGTATTTTATATAGTTGCTCAGGCTTTCTTGAAGAAGATAAAACCAACTGATTTTATCCCTGCGGCGGTACTTCTTGTTATCGCATTATGCTATCTGTTTTTATTCCCCGGTATGAATATAAGCGAGCCTGATAAATTGGTTATCTGCGTCGCTTATTCGTTGATTATATCCATGATGACCGGTAAGGCTATAGCCAATGCCATATCACTAAAAAAACTATTCTCCATAGCTTTTGCTATAGGAGGTATATTGTTCTTCGTATCTGATATGTTACTTGTTATGCATATCTTTTCTAATGCTTGGGAGTATGCAATTTACGCATGTCACTTAACATATTATCCGGGACAGTGTCTTCTTGCATTTTCCATTCTTTTATGTGGACTGGCTACTAAGGAAGACGCTAATAAATAAGATTCTTAATTCATATTTTTTTTGTTGTAAAAAGAAAAGCGAATAGGCTATAAAACCTATCCGCTAATCACAGAAAAACAACTTACGCCAAAACTATATCTATAAAAATCTTAGAGTCACATTTCTAAAAAATTCCAAGACTGACAAAAGTATATTACTTAATAAAGAAGATAGCTGCGATACATATAAGGAGTATTAATACTCCAGCGAGTGTCGCGATGGGTGAAAACTTTTTCTTTGTTGTCTTCTTGGCTTTAACATTGTTATCAGTTGATGCAGTCTCACTTTTATCAGCAGCTTCGCTTGCTTCTTTTGTAGTAGTATCAGTAGTAGCTTCAGTAGTAGTTTCTGTTGCACTATCAGTCTTTAATTTTGCCTTAGTGCTAATCGACTTCTCTTCAAGGATTCCTGACTTATGAAGAACAATTGAGATGGGCTTATACACGATAAGTGTAAGAGCCATATTGATTCCTGCCTTGATCAAGTTGAAGGGAAGGAATACGGTAGGAAGCATACCTGCGACTACTTCTCTGGGAACACCCATGTAGATAGGAGTCATAATGTAGTTCCAAAGAAGCATTGAAGCTGTCATGGAAAGTACACCTATTAAAAGACCGAGTATTGCATTAAACTGTGTCTTCTTAATACGATAAATGAATGCTGCAGGAAGCACGAAGCAAAGCGATGCGATTACATTCATTGCGAATCCTATAAGACCTGATGAACTAACTGTTACGAGCTCGAGTGCGCATACCAATATGATGATAATTGTGCTTTCAACAGGTCCGATTAAAAAGCCTGCCATTACTAGTAAGATGTCCTTGGGATCATATTCAAGGTAGGGAGCTGCGGGCATAATGGGGATTCTTACGAATACCATTACTACATAAGCAAGTGCAGCAAGCATTGCAAGTGTTGTGATTTTCTTAACTGTGAATTTCATAATACTTATCCTTTCGATAGAGAGTTATTCTTAGTCGAATTAGTATTCTTTTCGAGAAGATGTTATTAAGGTAAAAAAAGACTCCGTAAAAAAATACGGAGTCATAAAATACTTAATAGTGTTTCTTCTATCATCCAGACTTTACTGTCGGTATCGGAATTGCACCGATTCGGCCACACTTGTGGTTCGCGGACTGTCACCGCCGGTAGGGAATTACACCCGACCCCGAAGAATATTTAATTCGTTTGTAATAATAATTGTCCGAAAGCTCTTTGTCAACATCTATATTTGCATTTCATATTTTTTTTATTATTTGAAAATATATCTCAATCTTTCAGATGTTGTTTTTAAGACAATGCTTTGGGACATGTTTTTATTTTAATTTGAAGAGAGTACCGACCAATCCGCGGCCAAGCGATGCGCCGACATTGCCTCCGAGTGTCTTGCCAAACTTACCTCCCACAGTACCTCCGAGTGCTTTGCCCGCTTCACGGCCGAGAGTTCCGGTTACCGAACTTGCAACGGATTTACCTGCGCTCTTCATGGCCTTATTTCTGTCATCGATAGCCTTCTGTGCGGCTTTCTGTTCTGCGGCAGCAGCTTTTTCTGCAGCTTTCTGTTCAGCAAGTGCAGCTTTCTCAGCAGCTTTTTCAGCGGCCTTTTGCTCAGCGAGTGCGGCTTTCTCAGCAGCCTTTGCTGCGTCTGCTTCTTCTTTAAGTCTTGCTTTCTCGGCAGCGGCTTCTTCAGCAGCTTTTGCTCTTGCTTCTTCGTCTTCGATATTCTTTCTTTGTAAGAACTCGAATGCGGAATCTCTATCCACTGACTCGGAGTATTTTACATAGAGCATATTAGAGTTAATCTGTTGTGCTCTGGTTGCATCATCAATTATTCCAATCTGGCTGGCAGGAGGAAGGATGTTGCATTTTTTAACCATTGTAGGTACGCCCTGTTCATCAAGTACGGATACGAGTGCTTCGCCGATACCAAGTGATGTAAGTGTCTCAAAAGTATCGAATTCAGGATTCTCTCTAAATGACATACATGCAGCCTTGGCTGACTTTAACTCTGCAGGAGTATATGCTCTGAGTGCATGCTGTATCTTGGTTCCAAGCTGACTTAATACGCCGTCAGGAATGTCCTTGGGATTCTGCGTGATGAAGAATACACCGACTCCCTTGGAACGAATAAGTTTTACTATCTGCTCAATCTTCTCTAACAAGGACTTGGATGCTGAGTCAAAAAGCATATGTGCTTCATCAAAGAAGAATACCATTCTGGGTTTATCAAGATCACCTGCTTCAGGAAGTGTCTCATAGAGTTCTGAGAGCATCCAAAGCATGAATGTTGAGTACATTGTGGGATTGTTGATGAGCTTCTGACAATCGAGCACGTGGATATTGCCCTTACCTGTGAAGTCGCATCCTATCCAATCGCGGATATTGAGTGCAGGCTCACCGAAGAATAAGTCTCCACCTTCACCTTCAAGTGCGATTACGGAACGGATGATTGAGCCGAGGCTCTGCTTGGAGATATTGCCGTATGTGAGGCTATAATCCTTAGCGTTCTCGCCGATGTATGTGAGCATTGCACGAAGATCCTTGGTATCTATAAGAAGTAATCCTTCATCATCAGCAATCTTGAAAATAACGCTTAATATATCAGTCTGGACATCGTTAAGTCCGAGGATTCTTGCTAAAAGAAGGGGTCCCATTTCACTGATGGTAGTACGAAGAGGAAGTCCTTTTTCAGCATATACATCCCAGAAAGTAGTAGGGAAGGAGTCGAACTTGAAGCCTGCCTCTGCAAGAGAAAACTTCTCGATACGATTCTTCATATCTTCACTTTCCAATCCGGGCTTACACATACCGGATAAGTCGCCTTTAACATCTGCTAAAAATACGGGAACTCCGCATGATGAGAATGACTCTGCCAATACTTTAAGTGATACGGTCTTACCTGTACCGGTAGCACCCGCTATCATTCCGTGGCGACAAGCCATCTTAGGATATATGAATACTTTTTCATCGTTGGATAAACCTATCCAGATTTTGCCATCAAAAAACATGATTTCACCCCTTTTATACTTTTTGTATTCTTAGTTCGAAGTGTATTGAAATACTCGAACAACACTAAATAGGATTATACAATAAAACAGGTATTTTTTCTATGGATTAATGGCAAGTTTTTTGATGAAATGCATCTTAAAATGTGATATCATTGTTTCGTGTGCGAGCCACACAGATAGAGAGGAATTGATTGTGAAAAAAGAGTATGTAATGGGTAATCAGGCGATTGCGATTGGCGCACTTGCAGCAGGCGTCAATGTGGCTACCGGTTATCCGGGAACTCCTTCGTCGGAGATTATAGATACGATAGCTGCACACAACAAGGATAAAAACGTCCATGTTGAGTGGTCAGTTAATGAGAAGGCTGCGATGGAAGTGGCAGCAGGCGCTTCTTTTGCTGGAGCCAGATGCCTCGTAACCATGAAGATGATGGGACTTAATGTAGCATCAGATGCACTTATGTCTCTTGCCTATGTCGGAGTCGAGGGTGGACTTGTTGTTGTAGTATGCGACGATCCCGGACCCATATCATCACAGACCGAGCAGGATACCAGACTTTTTGGTAAGTATTGTAGAATCCCCGTATTTGATCCTGCAAGCGTAGAAGAAGCATTTGAGATGATTAAGGATGCTTTTGAATATTCTGAAAAATATCATACTCCCGTAATCTTTAGACCAACGACTCGAATCGATCATGCGTACGCAGAGATTGAATATGATGAGGCAGTTAAGCCCAAGGAATATGCGGGATTCGTTAAAAACTCCAAGAGGTTCGTTATATTCCCTCGTCTCTCTCGCATGAATCATGAGATGATTGAAAAAAGAAATCCCGCCATCGGCGATGATTTTTCATCATATAAGGGTAACGTCGCTACAGGAAAAGCAGGCAATAAAAAGGCTGTTCTTACAGGTGGTGTATGCTACGCATATTCAAAAGAATACATTCAGGACAGAGATGATGTAACACTTGTAAAAGTGGCAACTCCTCATCCTTTCCCTGAAAAGTTCATACTTGAATCACTCAAGGGAGTTGAGGAAGTTCTCGTAGTTGAAGAACTCTATCCTTATCTTGAGGATGAACTTATATTCCTTGCTGGAAAACATCACCTTAATATCAAGGTGCTTGGCAAGCATACATTTGATTCACCTCTTGCAGGAGAGTGTACTCCCGAAGATGTGGCAAAAAGAATTGAGTGCTTTATCAATGGCACACCTTATTCAGAGGCTGCAAAAGATGTAGCAGAAGAGAACATTAAGCTTCCTATAAGACCTCCTGTACTTTGCGCAGGTTGCCCTCACAGAGCATCGTTCTATGCAGTTAAGCAGGCGATGAAAGGTCAGAAGGCTAACTTCTGTGGAGATATAGGATGCTATACACTCGGTAATGCAATGCCTCTTGATATGGTTGATACTTGTCTTTGCATGGGTGCAGGTATAACCATGGCACAGGGATTATTCAATACAGATCCTGAGACGGTTAATTTTGCATTCGTAGGAGATTCAACATTCTTTGCATCTGGTATGACAGGAGTTGCCAATGCAATATATAACGAAGCAGACATTATTCTCTGCGTTCTTGATAACTCCACTACCGCTATGACAGGACATCAGCCCCATCCCGGTACAGGCAGAAATATGATGGGTGATTTCGTAGATAAGATTAGTATCGAAAAGATACTTCTTGGAATGGGTGTTGCCAAGGTTGAGAGAGTTAATCCTCTCGAACATGAAAAGGCTGTTGCAGTAGTTAAAGAGATGGCATCCATCAAGGGTGTTAAGGCAATCCTTTTTGAGTCACCTTGTATTGCTATAGTTAAGAGCAATAAAAAGATGACGGTTACAGATAAGTGCATCGGATGCAAGAAGTGTATCAGAGAAATCGGTTGTCCTGCACTCAGCGTAGGAGAGGATGGCAAGGTTAAGATTGACGCACTCACATGCACCGGTTGTACACTCTGTGCGCAGGTTTGCCCTACAGATGCGATAGTCAACGCGTAGATAAAAAAGTAAAGAATAATGACTTTGATTAGGTAATACTATTAATTAAAATACTTATAATTCAAGTTAAATTAGATATATTAGAAGAAGATGAAAGGCGGATATAAAGATGTCATATAATATACTTCTATGCGGTGTCGGAGGACAGGGTACAGTCCTTGCAAGTAAGCTTCTTGCAGCCGGTGCGGCAAAAGACAAAAAAGTGGTTCATTCTGCAGAGACAATCGGTATGGCTCAACGAGGCGGCCCCGTTACATCACATGTAAGAATTGGAGATGATGTTTATTCACCACTTATTCCCAAGGGATGCGCGGACTTAATCATCGCATTCGAACCTTCGGAAGCAGCCAGAAACATCGATTATCTTAAAAAAGACGGAGCAGTCATAGTTAACGAAGTTACTATCAATCCTGTAACTCAGGCGCTCTCAGGAGAAAAGTACGATGGACAGGAGATGCTTGATTTTTTGTCAAAAAAGACAAGCAATCTCAAGGTAGTTAATTCCAATACTTTGTGTGAAAAGTTTGGCTCTGCCAAGTTTTTTAATGTAGCAGTTCTTGGAGTTGCACTTGGAGCAGGATATCTTGATATCTCCAAGGATGCTATGATTCAGGCAATTGAATGCACAGTGAAAAAAGATTTTGTTGATACTAATAAAGAAGTTTTCAATCACGGAATCGCTTCTGTATAAAAATATTTGAAAAAAACTAAAAAAACAAAAACGTATACTGAATGAAGTAACAAATAATTAATTACAGTTGGAAAGGAACAATAATGAAACCCAGCAAAGAACAACTTGAACTCATTGACAAGCAGGTAAAAAGATTGGTAGCAGGAGACAGCTACTACGGAAAGAAGTATCGTGAAATCGGTCTTACAGAGGTTAAGTCCGAAGAAGATTTTTACAAGATTCCTTTTACGGATAAGCAGGATTTAAGAAATGCATATCCTCTTGGAATTCAGGCTGTGCCTGACGAAGAAGTTGTAAGAATTCATTCTTCTTCAGGAACTACAGGAAAGCCTGTTATTATACCTTATACAAAAAAAGACGTTGAAGACTGGGCAATTATGTTTGAACGTTGCTATCGTCTTGCAGGCATAACAGAAAAAGACCGTATTCATATTACTCCTGCATACGGACTTTGGACCGCAGGTGTTGGATTCCAGGCAGGCTGCGAGAGACTCGGAGCAATGGCGATACCCATGGGACCCGGAAATACTGAAAAGCAGATTCAGATGATGATTGACCTTAAGTCAACCGTTCTTTGTGCGACATCCTCGTATGCACTTCTTCTTTCTGAGGAGATTAACAAAAGAGGCATTCGTGATCAGATACATTTGAAAAAAGGCGTTATCGGTTCAGAGCGTTGGAGTGATAAGATGCGTCAGACCATTAGAGAGGGTCTTGGAATAGAACTTTACGATATTTACGGACTTACAGAAATCTATGGTCCCGGAATCGGTATTAACTGCCCCGGTGAAACAGCAATGCATTGCTTTGATGATTATCTCTATATTGAAATAATTGATCCTGTAACAGGTGAGAACGTGCCTGACGGTGAAGAGGGAGAAATTGTTATTACAACATTGGTAAAAGAGGGTGCGCCTCTTCTTCGTTTCCGTACACATGACTTGTCAAGAATTATTCCCGAGCCTTGTAAGTGCGGATGTAAATATCCCAGACTCGACGTCATTAAGGGTAGAAGTGATGACATGTTTAAGATTCATGGTGTTAACATGTTCCCCGCACAGGTTGAAGAGATGCTTGCAAAAGTTGACGGTGCAACCAGTGAATATCGCGTAACTTTAGCTCATGAAGATGACAATAACAGAGATGTATTCTTACTTACTGTTGAAGGTGAAGGAAGGGTTAACTTCGAGAACATGGCAAAAGATATTGCAAACGTATTTAAGACATACATCGGTGCTACACCCAGAGTAACAGTAGTTCCCATCGGAACACTTCCTCGTAGCGAGAAGAAGACCAAGAGAGTTACAGATTACAGAAACGAATAAGTAATTCATTAAAAATTTATACCATAAATTCATTATTCAATAATCGTGGAGACTACATGAAAGTATATAAACACAAAATTCATTATTACGAGACAGACAAGATGGGCGTAACTCATCATTCCAATTACATCAGATGGATGGAAGAAGCCAGAGTTTATTTTTTGGATTCGATTGGATGGAGTTATAAAAAGCTTGAGGACAATGGAATCATCTCACCCGTCACGGAAGTTGAGTGCAAATACGTTGCATCAACTACTTTCGACGATGAGATTAGTATCGAGGTATCCATTGCAGATATTAAGAGTGTCAAGATTTCGATTGATTATGTCATGAAGAATCAGGATGACAAGGTAGTATGCAAAGGTCGTTCATCACATTGCTTCCTCAATGCCAAGGGATCGTTTATATCAATCCAAAAGTTGTATCCTGATTTTTACAAGGCTCTTGAAGATAGCATGGATAATTAATTTACGTCTTATTTTTCTGTATTGAGTGAATTAGAAGCTTGTATTCTTGATAAATATGGGTGTTCTTTATAGAAACAAGTGTTTATTATCTTTTTAGAATGATTAATCGCAAATATCACAAGCGATTGCGAACATTTACTAATGTGATTATAAGGAGGAAAGATAATGAGTAATGACGCTATGGCGGAAATAATCTTTGGTTCGGCAATGGGTTTATTCCAACTCGTATTTTGGGTAATCTACACGATAGTGCTTGTACTTATGGTTATTGCATTATGGAAGGTATTCGTTAAGGCAGGAGAACCCGGATGGGCATGTCTTATACCTTTTTACGGATGGTGGGTATTAATGAAAATATCATGTAAGAATACTGTATTATGGTTCATTCTTATGTTTATTCCATTCGTCAACTTTGTAGCGGTAACAGTTTCACTAATCGGATTGGCCAAGTCTTTTGGTAAGGGAGTAGGAACAATACTTTTATTAATTTTCTTCCCTTTTATAGGACTTCCGATGCTTGCATTTGGCGATGCAGAGTGGGATCCGGATTTACGATTTGGTGAATATTAATAATTTATTTAGGAGGAATTAAACAATGAGTAGTAGTAGTGATGAAGTAATTGCCGGATTATTTGCAGCCGGATTTGGAGTTTTTTGGGTAGTCTATATGGCTTTCATTTTTGCAGTAGTAATATTCTTCCTCATTTGTGAGTGGAAGATATTTGTTAAGGCAGGAGAACCCGGATGGGCAGCACTTATACCTTTTTACAACGTTTGGGTATTGGTAAAGATTTCTTGCAATAATAACGTTTTATGGTTCATTCTTTTCTTAATAGCTGCAACATCACCTGTGTCAGCAATTATTACTTACATCGGAATAGCCAAGAGCTTCGGTAAGGGTGTTGGAACAATCCTTTTATTGATTTTCTTACCTATTATCGGCTGGCCAATGCTTGCATTCGGAAAATCAGAGTATGATCCTAGTTTGAAGTTCTAATTTAGACAAAAATACTTATTTGAAAACGGCAAAAGTCTCGTACTTATGCCGTTTTCTTTTTGTTTTGTGCCTTTTTCGTCCACTTTTATGGTCAATTGGTGAAAATACTTGAAAGTGGGATGCATTTATGAGAAAATGTAAGGAGTTTTGAGTATTTTTATAAGAGGAAAATTATGGCTGCAATAACAGATAAAATCTTTGGAACACATTCCCAGAGAGAAATAAAAAGAATAAACAGTAAAGTAGATGCTATCGAAGCTCTCAGACCTAAGATGAAAGAGATGACTGACGACGAGATGCGTGCCAAGACTGAAGAGTTCAAAAAGAGACTTCAGGAGGGCGAGACACTTGATGATATTCTCGTAGAAGCATTCGCACTCGTTAGAGAAGCTGCATGGCGTTCAATAGGACTCGAGCCTTACAGAGTACAGCTTATCGGTGGTATCATTCTTCACCAGGGCCGTGTTGCCGAGATGCGTACAGGTGAAGGTAAAACACTCGTTGCTACACTTCCCTCATATCTTAATGCACTTGAGGGCAAGGGCGTTAATGTCGTAACAGTTAACGACTACCTTGCTAAGCGTGATGCTGAGCTTATGGGACAGGTTCATCGTTTCCTTGGTCTTACAGTAGGTGTTGTTTTAAACAGCATGAATAACGATGAGAGACGTGAGCAGTATAAATGCGATATCACATATGTTACGAACAATGAAATCGGTTTCGATTATCTTCGTGACAACATGGTTGTATATAAGGAACAGTTGGTTCTTAGAGAATTAAACTTCGCTATCATCGATGAGGCCGACTCCGTACTTATCGATGAGGCAAGAACACCTCTTATCATTTCAGGACAGTCCGGTAAGTCCACCAAGTTATATGAAGCATGTGACTACCTTGCAAGACAGTTAAAGAGAGGTGCCGATCTCGAAGAACAGTCCAAGTTGGACATAATCATCGGTGTAGAGCAGGAAGAGACCGGAGATTTTATCGTTAATGAAAAAGATAAGGCTGTTAATCTTACAGCAGAAGGTGTTTCTAAGGTTGAGCAGTTCTTCAAGATAGAAAACTTAGCTGATCCTGAGAATATCGAGATTCAGCACAATGTAATCCTCGCACTTCGTGCTCATAACCTCATGTTTAGAGATCAGGATTACGTTGTTAAGGATGATGAGATCGTTATCGTAGACAGCTTCACCGGACGTCTTATGCCCGGACGTAGATACTCTGATGGTCTTCATCAGGCTATTGAAGCTAAGGAGCATGTTAAGGTTAAGAGAGAGTCCAAGACTCTTGCTACAATTACATTCCAGAACTTCTTTAATAAGTTCCATAAGAAAGCCGGTATGACCGGTACAGCCCTTACAGAAGAGAAGGAATTCAGAGAGATCTACGGAATGGATGTTATTGAGATTCCTACCAATAAGCCCGTCATCAGAGTTGATGAAGATGATGCGGTATACAAGACTAAAAATGGTAAGCTTTCAGCTATCTGCAGAGAAGTTGAAGAATGCCATAAGAAAGGACAGCCCGTGCTCGTTGGTACAATTACCATCGAGGCTTCTGAGGAACTTTCCAGAAGACTTCAGAGAAAGGGTATTCCTCACAAGGTATTGAATGCCAAGTTCCATGAAATGGAAGCTCAGATAGTTGCAGATGCAGGCCAGAAGGGTGCTGTAACAATCGCAACCAACATGGCAGGTCGTGGTACAGATATTAAGCTTGGTGAAGGTGTACCTGAGCTTGGCGGTCTTAGAATTATCGGTACAGAGCGTCATGAGTCCAGACGTATTGATAACCAGTTGAGAGGTCGTTCAGGACGTCAGGGTGACCCCGGTTCATCCAAGTTCTTCATTTCACTTGAAGATGATTTAATGAGACTCTTCGCATCAGACAGATTGATGGCGATATTTAACTCACTCGGTGTTCCCGAGGATCAGGAGATATCTCACAAGATGTTATCCCGTGCGGTTGAGAGTGCTCAAAAGAAGATAGAGAACAACAACTTCGGTATCAGAAAGAACCTCCTTGAATACGACCAGGTTAACAATGACCAGAGAGAGATTATATATGCAGAGAGAAACCGTGTACTTAACGGTGACTCCATGAGAGATACCATCTACAAGTGGGTTACCGATGTAGTTGAGAATGCAGTAGATGTTTCAATATCCGAAGACCAGTCAAGTGATGAGTGGGATCTTGCGGAACTCAATATGGCGCTTAAGTCAGTAGTGCCTCTTGAGCCCGTTACCAAGGAAAAGGTTCAGGGACTTAAGAAGAACTCACTTAAGCAGATGCTCAAGGAAGAAGCAGTTAAATTATATGAAGAAAAAGAAGCTCAGTTCCCGAGTGCAGAGGCTGCCCGTGAGACAGAGCGTATAGTACTTCTTAAAGCAATCGACCAGAAGTGGATGAATCATATCGATGATATGGAGCAGTTAAAGCAGGGTATCGGTATGGTTGCATATGCACAGAAGGATCCTAAGGTTGAGTACCGTATGATCGGTTTCGATATGTTCGATGCTATGACAGAAGCCATCAAGGAACAGACAGTATTCATGATGATGCATGTTGTAGTAGAAAAGAAGATCGAGCGTGAGCAGGTTGCTCAGGTTACAGGTACCAATAAAGACGATACAGTTGTTAAGGGACCCAAGAAGAGAGCGGAAGAAAAGATATATCCTAACTCCCCTTGCCCTTGCGGATCCGGTAAAAAGTATAAAAACTGTTGTGGCAGAAACTTATAAAATTCACGGAGGACTAAGATCATGAAATTAACGTATCAGGTTACCGACAAACCTAAATTTGGACAGGTACTTATCTTCGCACTTCAGCAGTTGCTTGCTATATTGGCAGCTACCATTGCAGTACCTGCAATAATCAACAGTAAGATGGGAACTAGTATGTCAGCTTCAGCTGCACTTTTTGGAGCCGGTGTAGGTACTCTGGTATATCTTTTATTCACTAGATTTAAGAGCCCCGTATTCTTAGGTTCTTCATTTGCATTTTTAGGATCGATGATGGCAGCATTCGCAGGTGGCGTATCAATGTCACTCGGATACTTCGGTTTAATCCTTGGTGCAGCATTCGCAGGACTTGTGTATGTAGTTCTTTCATTAATAGTTAAAATCGCTGGAGTTAACTGGATTAACAAGTTGATGCCTGCAGTTATTATCGGACCTACGGTTGCAATCATTGGATTATCACTCGCAGGCAATGCAGTAGGAGACTTGTTCGTAGGTAAAGTAGGATATGTAGATGAAGAAAATAATTTCATCTCTACTGCTTCTCCTTATTTATGTATTATCTGCGGACTTGTGACACTCTTTGTTACAATGGCTTGCTCAGTATATGGTAAGAAGATGATGAAGATGATTCCTTTTATCATCGGTATCTGTGCAGGTTATGTGCTTGCAGCGGTGTTTACAGTTATTGGTGGTGCATATGATATAACAGCATTAAAGATTATTGATTTCAGCGCATTCTCCAATATGCAGTGGTATCCTGATTTCACATTTATCAAGGCATTCTTTGGTGAAGCATTTGAATATGGTGATGTTGGTTCCATGGGTGGATACATCATTACAATCCTTGTAGCATATGTTCCTGTAGCATTTGTTGTATTTGCAGAGCATATCGCAGACCACAAGAACTTATCATCCATTATTGAAAAAGACTTACTTAAGGATCCCGGACTTCACAACACACTTCTTGGAGATGGTGTTGGTTCAATGGTAGGTGCATTCTTCGGTGGATGTCCTAACACAACATACGGTGAGTCAGTTGGTTGTGTTGCTATTTCAGGCAATGCTTCAATCATCACAATTCTTACTACAGCAGTACTTGCAATCGTTGCATCATTCTGTGCACCTTTTGTTACATTCCTTGCAACAATTCCTAACTGCGTAATGGGTGGTGTGTGCGTAGCGCTTTACGGATTCATCGCTGTAAGTGGTCTTAAGATGATTCAGGGTGTTGACCTTGAAGATAATAAGAATCTTTTCACTGTATCAGTTATCTTGATAGCAGGTATCGGTGGATTAGCACTTCACTTCGGTTCAGTTGAAATCACAGAAGTTGCATGTGCACTTATTTTAGGTATCATTACCAATATAGTATTAAAAGGAAAGAGTAAAAAGGATGGCGAATAATCCTTTTTAAGAGGTTGAAATGAGCGAAAACAATAACGAGAGAAAATTCATATACCGCGTCCTTGACGTATTCGATTTTGAGGGTTCAAGCGATTTAGGTACTATAGGTATCGTTAAGGGTACCATCGAGAGAAATGATACTATCTTTATCAGAAACTACGGTGATGATGACGATGAGATAGTTACAAGCAGTATCTTTGCCATGGATATCGATCATAAGGATGCGCAGACTGCAACAGATTGCTTTGTAGCACTTCGTGTTAGAGAGGGTAGAAAAGAAAACATCAAGCCCGGTTCGGTATTCTTTTCATCAGAGGATGTAACTGATGAAGAGATAAGAGAGGCATATATTGATGCTATCGCAGGTTCATATGTAGGCAAGAGAGATCTTGAGATTTATGACAGTGAACTTAAGAAGATGAGTCTTACAGACTGCAGCGAAGCATGGAGAATCTTTTGCAGAGTACATGAAAAAGACGAAGATTTAAATGACGATAAGATCAAGGATTTCAGACGTAAGATAGCCGTAGTTGCAGGTGCAATGGCTAAAAAGGTTCTTGCCGCAGATGAAATCTATTACATCAAGAGCAAGCTAACCAATGAGCCTCATATGTTTTCTAAGACTTCTAACAGAAACGGTGAGTATATTTTCTCACCGCCTGAGATACATATCTTTACCAAGCCTTACAAGAAGTATGGCGATAGTTATCCCGAGGATAAGTTCGAGATAGTTAAAGTAGAAAACGGTGAAGATGGCGAAGGCATCAAGAGATTCTTAACAGATGCATTATACTTAAACGGTGCTTTGGGTGTCAGGGTTAACTATGAAATAGTCGGCATCAGTGCTGAATTATTCTTTAAGAATCCTTATAATCCCGAACTTAAGGAAAATGCCAATGTTGTTACTAACCCTGAGTTAGTTAGATGGATGCTTTTAAGATCACAGATTGGCCAGGCAGAGACAGATGATGAAAAGATGATTGCTCAGCTTTACTTCAGATTCTTCTCATATGCGCTTGTTAAGGCCAGATTCCTGATTCCGGGTAAGCCTGTTGATCCCAATGAGGCACCTACCAGAGTTGAGGGAGATGCTATGGAGAGCAAGGTTCAGTTCCCGATTATGGTAGGACCTGATGGCGGCAGAAACGTTATGTTCTTATATACAGATGCTAAGCGTATGTTCATGAACTACGATAAGAGCTTCGGTGGATTCATCCAGACACTTGATAACTTCATTGATAAGTTTGACTGTGCTATCAATTCAGCTAAGGGCTTTGGTGCAGGATTCCTTGCTACCAAGGAAGTCTATGATGCTATGAAAGCATTGATTGATGCTGAAGAGACTCGTGCCAAGAAAGATAAGAAAGACGAAGAGTAAGCATTAATAACTTCAGACGGAATAAATACTGTTTATATTGATATATCTCTAGAAAATATTGTGTTTACATTTAAATGATAGGGGTATATAATTGTGAGAAATTTTATAAAAATATATAGAAGTTGAAAGGAGTTTTCGGAAATGACAGATCCTAAAACAATCAAATGGGAAGAACTCGGTTTCGGATATGTAGAGTGTGCATACCGCTATGTATCCAAGTTTAAAGATGGCAAGTGGGATGACGGTGAGCTAATTACCGACGCTAACATTGTCCTTAACGAGTGTGCGTGCGTGTTCCAGTATTCACAGTCATGTTTTGAAGGCTTAAAGGCATATTATACTAAGGATGGCAACATCGTATGCTTCAGACCTGATATGAACGCAGAGAGAATGTATGATTCAGCTCTTCGTCTTGAGATGCCTCCTTTCCCCAAGGATAAATTCGTAGAAGCTTGTGAAAAAGTAATCGCAGCTAACAAGGACTTCGTACCTCCTTACGGAACAGGTGCAAGCCTTTACTTAAGACCTTATATGTTCGGTAGCAACCCTGTTATCGGTGTTAAGCCCGCAGATGAGTATGAATTCAGAATTCTTGTTACACCTGTAGGACCTTACTTCAAGGGTGGCGCTAAGCCCATCACTATTAAGGTATCAGACTTCGATAGAGCCGCACCTCACGGTACAGGACATATCAAGGCCGGTCTTAACTACGCAATGAGCCTTCATGCTATTCAGGTAGCTCACAGAGAAGGTTTTGCAGAGAATATGTATCTTGATCCTGAAACAAGAACTAAGGTTGAGGAGACAGGTGGAGCTAACTTCATCTTTATCACAAAGGATGGCACACTTGTAACACCTAAGTCAGATTCAATCCTTCCTTCAATCACAAGAAGAAGTATCTGCTACGTTGCAGAGAAGTATCTTGGCATGAAGGTTGAGCATAGAGAAGTATTATTCGATGAGGTTAAGGACTTCGCTGAGTGTGGTCTTTGCGGTACAGCTGCAGTTGTATCACCCGTTGGTAAGATCAACGATCACGGTAAGGAAATCTGCTTCCCTGCAGGTATGGAAGAGATGGGACCTTGGACCAAGAAGATCTATGATACACTTACAGGAATCCAGAGATGCGAGATCGAAGCTCCCGAAGGCTGGATTAAGGTTATCAAGTAATAATATAAAAGATAATAAATCTTCATTGAAAGCGACGGTTTTTGCCGTCGCTTTCTTGCACTATCAGCATAACTATTTGTATAATTATATTGGTGTTTTTGAGAAGTTGTTTTTTAATACATTTGACTATTATATCGAGGATTAATATATGAATAAAATGAGTAATACGAAAAAGGGAATAATGTTTTTAGCCATATTCTTTTCAATATTATCTATGGCATGCGCTACTCAAACGATTAATCCCAATACGGATATAGATCCTACACGCGAGCCTTCAAACTATGAGGTTTCTGATTCTGCGCAGATTACATATTGCGTAATAGGATATGATCCTGCGTATTATGGTGTATATGTTTTCACAAAAGATACGTATTCTCATTATGATTATACGATGTATTGGTTGGAGGCGGAAAATGGCTATGATTATTTTAATGAGCCGACTCCTACGGACCGTGATTATCTTGTTTTCAAAGGAGATATGCCCAAAAATGCTTGGGAAAGCATAAAAACAACATTAGAAAATAAAAGTTTTGATTCTCTGCCTGAAAATTTGTCAGAAGAAGATATATTTGATGGAGCTGTCCTTGAAATAGAAGTTCTTGATGGTGATAAAAGAGCTTTTTCTGGAGGATATTGCGCTGGAGATGGCTTAGGTTCTGATCATAGAAGATTCAAAATTGTACATGATACTATATATGAGGCAATTTCTTTATGCGAGGAGGATCAGTCTAATAATGTTTTAACCCAAATGGTAAGTTTTTATGTTTCTTCAGATGGTTCTGTCTACTTAAGACATAATTCAGATAGCATGGAAACATACATTGTTGATGGAAACAGATGGATTAAGGTTGATATCGCCATAGGAGGATACGAACCCAAAATAGAAAAGTTCGATGTTGATGGTGATGGAGAAGACGAATATCTTATAGCAGAATGCGAAGGAACCGGAACGGGATGTTCTCTGTATGGATTGGTTATCGTTGATGACGATGGCAAGAAGGTAACTAGATTTTCCAGTAGTGATTTAGTGACAAAGATAGATGAATCCATAAGTTATAGCTATGATAAATTCAGAAACGAAGTAACTGTATTTGAGGTATTGCCTCCATTTTCCAACAGATACGAGGGTGCTACAGTTAAAATTAGACAAAATGATAATCTTGAAAGAATTGTTTATTCAGATATAGTAGACGTTTCGTTCAAGGACGGAAAAGTATATATGACAGCTCATGTTGGATATGTTTATTCCGGTACATCATGTCCTGATTACGAGAATTCAATTAGTATTACAGCACAGTTTCATATAAACGAAGATTGTGAGATTGAGTATGTATTTTGGATTATTAACCCTGAAGAGGAACAAGAGAAGTAAGTAAAGATTAGATAACTTTTTAAGGTATGGATATGAAGATATACGTAGATTATGATGATTGTTTATGCGAGACGGCCAAGGCTTTTACAGGAATAGCTTCCAGATTGTTTGGCAAGAATGTTCCGTATGAAGAGGTTCGTTTTTTCAATCTTCAGGATTCTTTTAAACTTAATGATGAAGAGTATGAGCAGTTAATGAAAGAAGGGCATCTTCCGGAAGTACTTCTTTCTTATGAAGAGACTCCAGGTGCAGCGGATACCATTAATGGATGGATTGATAGTGGGCATGAAGTATATATCATAACAGGTCGTCCCTACAGTTCTTATGAGCCCTCCAGAAGATGGCTTGATGAGCATGGTATGGAAAGAGCTAAGTTGTATTGCCTTAATAAGTACGGTAGAGATTCTTTCATAAAAAACAGCGACTTTAATCTTGAACTTGAAGACTACTATAAGATGAAGTTTGACTGCGCAGTAGAGGATTCTCCGGCTGCATTTAAGTTCTTTGAGCATATGCCTGATCTTAATGTTATGGTCTTTGACAGACCTTGGAATAAGGAATGTGTTTTCCCTAATGACAGATATATTCGCTGTTTTAATTGGGATGATATTGGAAATCTGGTATTTAAATTAAATTTTTAATTCGGTCGATAATATATTATACTGAATAGGTAATAATCGCTCAGTCTGCTCGAATTACAGAGCGAAATATTATAAGGATGTGTGATTTTGCAATGAAAATGACGGTTGAATTATTTGACAGTATTATCAACACTTCTCAGGATTGCGTATTTTGGAAGGACAAGGACAGACGTTTTCTTGGTGTTAATCAGGCATTTTTGGATTATTACGGATTTGAATCTGAAGATGTACTGATAGGCAAGAATGATGAGGACATGGGATGGCATACGGATCCCGAACCTTATAAGAAAGATGAGCTACTTGTTTTATCCGGAAAAAGTACTTACAAGGTTCAAGGAAAGTGTATCATCCGTGGTGAAGAAAGAGACATTATTGCATCGAAAAGACCTCTGTATGAAAACGGCGAGGTAGTGGGATTGGTTGGCAGTTTCGTTGATATTACAGATGTCATTAGACGTAAGAATAATCTTGAGGGAACACAGGTAGTATATTCAATAAGCGATTTAAGAAAATACAATTTCTTCGATAAGATTATTGATGAAATAAGTCTTGAAGAGATAGTGGATCCTTTAACGGGAGTATTATCTCGTGCATATTCCGTAAAATTCGTTCGCTCGCTTATTGCGGATAAAATACCATTTTCTTTCACGATAATCGATCTCGACAATTTCAAATATATTAATGATAATTATGGTCACAGTGCCGGCGATAAGGTGCTTATGAGCGTTACCAAGGGATTGGCTGAGTATACAAAAGACTCCGGCCTCGTAGGAAGATTTGGCGGTGATGAGCTCTTGGTAATAGATCTGAAAAATACAGAATTTGAAAAGAAGAAAAACTATTTTGACAATCTTTACGGCAATTCAAAAGCACTTAGAATAGAAGTTCATTTTGAAAACGGTTCTGCTTTTGTCACAGGTACTTCAGGCTGCGCATCATTTCCTTCTGATGCGGACGATTACGCAGATCTTTTCGGCCTTATAGACAAGATGTTATATCTTGGTAAAAACAGAGGCCGTAACTGCTATACCATCTATGAAAAAGACAAGCATAAAGATATAGAGATTCACAAGATTGCCAATAACGGAATCTATACCAATATGCATAAGTTAAAATGCAGTATGGAAGAAGAGAAGGGTTTTGTGAATAAGCTTCAAAGAGTCCTTCCCCAGTTAATTGAGAATCTTCAGATTCATGATCTCTATTATGTTTTATCAGATAATAGAATGCATTCGGTAAAGGATAAAACATACGATCAGGATGCTTCAGATATTTCCAAAATCATGAAAGAAGATTTATTCATGGAGAGCTCGCTTGACCTCGTTAAAAAGCATTCTCCAATCTTTTATGATGCACTTATGCAAAAAGGATTTGAATCAGTACTTATTTCGAGTATACGTAAAGGAAACAATACATACGGATATCTTATTTGTGCTGTTCAAAGAAGCCTGAGAATCTGGCAGGAAAACGAATGCGCTGTTTTGTATTATCTGTCGGAACTTCTGGCTGATGAACTAAGCAGATAATGATGGGTAAAAAACCGTAAAACACAATAAAAATCAATTAAAATTCATTTGGAAAATGGTTCGGGATAATAAGCTGAGAGATAAAGGAGAATAAAAGTAAATGGCCAGAAGAATGAAGAGCATAATCGGTATTTTGCTTTTTAGCATATCTTTTTGTGCAATAGGCGGATGTGTACAAAAGAATGAAGTAACAGAAAGTCCTAAAGAAGAAATAATTAGTGAGTCTGAGAACGAAGAGATAAAGGAGACTTTAGAATCTACGGAAGGTGAAACGGAAGAAACACAGGAGGATTTGCAGGTGGGCGCAACAACTTTATTGTATCAGGGACACGCTAGTGTAAGAATCGTGACTGTTGAGGGCAAGGTAATATACATTGATCCGTTTATGGGAGAAGGATATGACCTTCCGGCAGATTTAATTCTTGAGACACATAATCATTATGATCATACAAAAGAAGATATGATTAAAGAACGAAATGAGGACTGCACAGTTATCAAATGGTCGGATGCTCTTAACAGAGACGGCTATCAAACATTTGATTTAGGCTATGTTACAGTTGAGGGTGTGGAAGCAGGATACAATACCAATCATTCTAAATCGGTGTGCGTTGGCTTCATTTTGACTTTTTCGGATGGCACTAAGGTATACTTTTCAGGAGACACATCAACGACACCTTCAATGGCTGGTTTCTCCGCGAGAGAGCTCGATTACGCTTTCTTATGCTGCGATGGGGTCTTCAATATGAATACCGAGGAAGCATCTGAATGCGCCAAGGCAATTAATGCAAAACATTCGATTCCTTATCATGTTGAGACTGCAAAGGACGACATTGGATTTGACGAGAGTGTAGCTGAGACTTTTGACGGCCCGGGAAGAATCATTATAAAGCCCGGAGAAAAATTGGAATTAAAGCACGAATAACAAAAAGAAGAGGGGATAAAAATGGAATTAGTTAATCTTAAATGCCCGAGTTGTGGCGGTGATATTGAAAAAGACGGTGAGAACTATTTTTGCAAGTCATGCGGTGCTGCGTTTGCCGTTAAATACGATGAAGCTGATGTAGAGCATGAAAAATTACAAAACTGGGACGAGATTACAAGAGCAGAACACGAGCATGAAAAAGAGATGGAAGAAATCCGTTTCAAGCAGAACGAAAAGTCCAAAAGGGCAGCGGAAAGACGCGAGAGCACTCGCAGGGCGGGTCGTGCGTTTATGTCAAAAATATACGGACTAATTTTTGTTATCCTTTTCTTCAGTATTGGACCCATAAGCTGGTGGTTTTTGGCTAAGCAGGGAATGATGCCTTCGTTCAAAGAAGTATGGGAACAGTCGCAGCCTTCATACCAAAAAGAGAATTATGATATCTCAATAGATGACCTTACGGATGATGTAATAGACAATATGATTGACGCCGGAAAGGATAAAATAACCAATTCCAGAAAGACTCCGCAGACAGATTACACAGACGGTGAATGGGTTGAATACCATCTTAACAATACAGAATATGACAGCGCATATTTGATTACCAACGCAAGCGAAGGTGAAAACCGAGTGGTTGTTATTTACAAGCTTGAATACACATCCGACGCAGGGGATAAGATCACATATGACGCAACATATTACGATTATCTGAAACTCTCGGAAAACGGCACTGTCGTATCGAATTATGTTCCCAAGAATATTACAAGAAGCGATTCGGCATGGCACCGTGATTCTTATGAAAACAGAGAGCAGTGTTACAGGGAAAACGTACTTGCATTTGGCGGTAACGTTACCGAGATAGAAAATAAGGATTAAAAAAGATATATTCAGTTGCTGGGATTATGCAGATATAAAAGATTTTCCGCCGACGAACGAGCAAAAGGTATTTGCAAACAAGTGGTATAAAAGTTTGGAACATGAATAATAGAAAAATGGCAAATAGAATCAACTTTTTCGCAACTAAAAATGATATGGTTTTAATTCTTTCGAAATTTGAGGAACAACTCTTGTATGATATTGGGGATGAATAATGTAATAAGAAATAATAAAATACTGTCGATTGCAATGGTCCTATTGTTTTCAATAGGACTGTTTGCTTGTAATAAAAAAGATATAGTTTTGATTGACGATGACGTAGAAGAAAATATTATTGTGGAGACTGAAGAAGAACAGGCGGTCGATAAGGAACAAACTAAGTCTGATTCTGAAGAAGGAATAATCACATCAGATACTGAAGAAGACGAAGAGAAAATCGAAAGTATAAAAAGTACTGCCGGCTACAACAGTAAGTACGGAGTGTTCTTATCATATGAAGGAGACTTAAGCAGGTTTGCCGATTATGATGAAATAGTGATTGATGCTCAGTATTTTACCAAGGAACAGATAACTGAATATAAGAAAGGCGGACACAAGGTATATAGTTATCTTAATATAGGCTCTCTTGAAACATTCAGACCATATTATAATGAATTTGTTGATATCACTCTGTCAGATTATGAGAATTGGGAAGAAGAGAGATGGATTGATGTATCAAATGAAAGATGGCAAAACTATGTGCTCTATACACTGGCGCCTGCTTTAATAGAAAAAGGAGTGGATGGCTTCTTCGTAGATAACTGCGATGTATATTACATGTATCAGAATGATTCGATGCTCTCAGGTGTTGCGAACATTATGAAAGGCCTTAAGGGATATAATAAGGCGGTGATAATGAACGGAGGAGATACCTTCATTGATGCATACTGTTCCAAGAAGGGTGTATGGAGTGATGTAATAACAGGAATTAATCAGGAATCGGTATTTACCAAGATTGACTGGGAAGATGAAAATCACGGCGTCAGTGATCCTGAAGACAAAGCATACTTCACTGAATATCTGGAGAGATATTCCAACTTAGGAGCCGATATCTATCTTCTGGAATATACAAAAGATTCATCCGTAATAGCAGATATAGACAGTTATTGTAAGAATAAAAACTTCGCATATTATGTATCAGGATCGATAGAACTTAATTGATTAACCGGAGAAAAGCCCTAAATAAGGGCTTTTTTATTTTTTTAAAAAATTTTATAAATACCTATTGACATAGTAGGTTGGTATGATTATAATAAGTCCATAATCAATGATAAAGGAAACGAAAGTCATGAAAACATTAACAGTTTCACAATTTAATATGTGCTGTATGTGTATGTGTAGTAAGCTGTTCTCCCGGGTAGATGAAAAACCTTGGGTGTATGGCAACTTTGTCATGCACCGATGTTAACGGACAGGTTTTGATTAGATTCATCCCGGAAGGACAAAAACTTCCGGGATTTTTTTATGCCTCGCACAAGCCAAGTTTTGTAACAACAACCTAAATAAAAGCATATGAGGCATAAAAAGAATCAATCAATTAAATAAAGAATCAAAAAGAAATAACAATGAAACATTTAATAAAGAATCTAAAAAGAAATAACAACAAAACAGTTAATAAAGAAAAGAAAATAGAAGAAAAGATTTAGATAAGGAGAACAAAAATGTCAAACATAAATAACGGATTTTCAACAGATGCAATCAGAGCCGGATATGATTCCAACGATCACTTTCATTCGGTTAACCCTCCCATCTATCAGACAGCTTCATTCGATCTGGTAGATATCGATAGAACAAGAAGATTATGGACAGGTGCTGAAGGCGGTGGAATTTACTCAAGAGTAGGTAATCCTACAGGTGCAATTCTCGAAGAGAGATTCGCCAAGCTTGAAGGTGGTAAAGCTGCAGTTGCTCTTTCATCAGGAATGGCTGCACAGACCTACACCTTACTTCTCTTAGGACAGGGCGGTGGCAACATAGTATCTTCTTCATCATTATATGGAGCAGCAATGTTAGCCCTCATCAAATTCCTTCCCAAGTATGGAATAACAACCAAGTTCGTAGAGGACAGAAACAATCCTGAAGCATACGAAGCATTGATAGATGAGAATACCAAGGCAGTGTATCTCGAATCAATCAGCAATCCCAATGCAGAGCTCTACGATATAGATGCGATAGCAAAGATAGCACATAAACATAACGTTCCGGTAATCGTAGATAACACAGTCGCAACACCGTATCTTTACAAGCCATTTGAACACGGTGCAGACATAACGATTTATTCAGCAACAAAAGAGATTAACGGACATGGTAATGTGATAGCCGGACTCGTAGTTGAGAAAGGAGATTTCCACTACGACGAAAAGAAATTCCCTCAATTCTATGAGAAGGAATGGAAGATGAGAGATCTCGACGATAACCCCAGAAGTCCTATTGAATTCTGGCCAGGTGCTCCGCTTATTGCCTCCCTAAAAGTGTTCTTTACCGAATTTCTTGGCGGGGCACTCGGATCGTTTGAGTCATACCTGGTACTCCAGGGTCTCTCAACATTATCAGTAAGACTTGATAAGAAGATTGAGACAACCAAAAAGATAGTTGAGTTTTTAGAGAACCATGAAAAAGTTGAATGGGTTAGACATCCATATGCCAAGAACTCTCCTTATAAAGCATTGGCAGACAGAGATTTCAAGAAGGGGCCCGGAGCACTCATATCATTCGGCTTCAAGGGAACGAGAGAAGAGGAAGGAAAGTTCATCAAGGCACTTAACAATTTCTCTTATCACGTAAATATCGGAGACGTAAGATCACTCATTACTAACCCAGTTGAGAATACACATACCGAGCTTGATCCTAAGTACCATGAACTCGCAGATATACCCAAGAATCTAATAAGACTTTCAATCGGTCTTGAAGATGCGGACGACTTAATAGCAGATTTAAAACAGGCTTTTGAAAAAGCATACAAATAGGAGGAAAAAACAATGGCATATATATCACAGCTTGAATACGAACAGGCAGATGAAAAACACAAAAAAGTAATTGATGAGTGGGTAAGCGTACACGGACCACTCACCAACATGAAGAAAACACTTATACATTCAATACCTGCTTTCCACGCATTAATGGAGTGGTTTCCACTTGAAGCAGAGATTGAATCCTTCCTTGGAGAGAGAGCGGTCAACTTCTTTTCATACGCGATATCAACAACTAATGATTGTCTCGTATGTAGCATCTTTTTCCAAAAGATACTTGATGATGCAGGAATCGATTTTGAACATTTTGAATTTACCGAAGAAGAAAAGATACTTATTGATTACGGCAAAGCAATTGTAACAGATGCTAATAACGTACCCGCAGAAATCTTCGACAGACTTAAGTCCAAGTGGAGTGAGGAACAGATAGTTGCAATCACAGCATTCGCGACAATCATGATAGCAACCAACCTTATCAATAAGACACTTCAGGTAACACTTGATGACGAACTCGTTCCTTACACGAAGAGGAAATGAGTAAGTTAATACCTGACATATTCGAAGACGTATTCGGTCCTGTAATGCAACCGGGATCAAGTTCTCATACAGCGGGTCCTTGTAAGATAGGCAATGAAGCAAGAAAACTGGTAAAAGGGAAATTAAAAAAGATACAGATTCAACTTGATGCTAACGGCTCATTTGCCGGAACATTCGGTCATATGAATGAAGATATCGGAATGCTTGCCGGAGCGTACGGACTTAAGTGCGATGATGAGAGATTATTCGAGATAAAAGAGATTCTAAAAAGTGAAGGAATCGATTACGAATTCGAATATGTCACATTAGAAAACAAACATCCCAATGCAGTCAGATTCATACTAACTGACGAAGATGATAAAAAGTATTCGCTTGAAGGCAACTCAATCGGTGGCGGAAGAATAGAGATAGTAAGCATTAACGATAAAGCTTTTACCAAGAAAAATGAAGAAGAAAAGATACAGCTTTTCGATAGCTTTAATACTTGGATAAATGAAAGCGAAAGAGCTAATGAAAATCTCTATGAGACAGCATTAAGATACGAAGTACTTCTTTCAAAAAATAGTAAGAAAAAAGTACTCGATACGATGAGAGAACGAAGACGATTGATGGAGTTGGAAACAGAGGCACCACACGTTAATCCCGTTGGAATAATAGAGACGCCGTATAGCGGATATCACTTTAGAAAATGGGATAAGTACATTGAAGAAGGAAGATCAATACAAAGCGGTATAAATACAAGAATACTTAAATATGTATTCAATGTACAGGCATTAACCAAAGGTGTGAAATTAGTTCCTGGACCAATGGGAACAGGAGGCGGATTCCTATACTCGACAATAAGAGCTTTTGAAGAGGATAAGCATATAGATGAAGACAAAATAGTTGAGAGTTTATTCGTGGCAGCAGGTGTCGGAATTATAGCATATTCGAAGTCAGATCCTACAGGAGAGATTACAGGATGCGCCGGAGAATGCGGAGTATGTCAGGCGATGACGGCAGCAGCGATTACTTACCTCGAAGGAGGTACCGCTAAGGAGATTGAGAATGCAGCTTCCCTGGCACTTCAAAGTTCACTTGGATGGGCATGCGATCCAATCCCCGGAGGAGACAATCAACCTTGTCTATCTAGATTCGTTACAAGTTCAATCATGGCAATCACATTTGCAGACTTGGCATTATCAGGAAGAAGCGCAGTGATACCTTTTGATGAAGCAGTTGAAGTGATGGATAGGATGGGCCGCGAGATGCCTGAAAAATATAAGTGCACATCTGAGGGCGGTATATGTGAAGCACCATGTGCGCTTGCATGTAAAAAGAGATTTACAGAATGGTTTAACAATAAAGATAGGAGATAAAACAATGAGCAAAGAATTTCAGAATAAAACAGTATTTATTACAGGAGCAGCCAAGGGCCAGGGAAGAGCCGTAGCACTTGGATTTGCAGAGGAAGGAGCTAACATCATAGCTTTTGACCTCGGAGAAAAAATAGCATATCCGGCATACAACAGATCATCCAATGAGGATCTTGAGAAACTCAAAGATGATGTAGAAAAAGCCGGAGGCAAGATTGTCATTTACGCCGGCGATGTAAGAAAAGGAGAAGACGTCAAGGAAGCAGTTGAGCGAGGTGTTAAGGAATTCGGCGGAATCGACATATTATTCAGCAATGCCGGAATTGCCGCATACGGTAATTCCTGGGAATTAACAGAAGAACAATGGGATGCAATGATAGAGATTAACTTAAGAGGAGGATGGTTGGTATCCAAATATGTTATTCCGCACCTCATTGAAAAAAAGAAAGGAGTGATCATTTATAATTCATCAATTGCAGGTCTTAGGGGTATGAACAGAATGAGTCATTATTCAGCATCCAAGCATGGATTGGTTGGTCTTACCAAGTCACAGGCAATAGAACTCGCACCTTACGGTATCAGAGTTGTATCGCTTCATCCGACAGGAGTTAACACTCCCATGAATGACGGATTGGCAGAACTTGAAGGCACAACGCCCATTGAGATAGCGGAGAGAAGCGCAGGAAATCTGCTTCCCGTTCCTTGGGTTGAAACATCTGACATTGTAGCTGCTGTAAAATACATAGCAAGCGAAGATGCAAGATACATGACAGGCAATCAGTTTGTACTGGATGCAGGGTTACTTACAAGATAGATTAAAAAATTTAGCGCGATATTAGGAGTCGCAGAAAAGAGGAAAAAATTATGAAAAAGAGAATATTTACTAACATTTTGGCACTTTCACTTGTAACAGCAGGTTTAGCAGGTTGCGTGAGCAATGGCGCAGCAGCACCTATTAATACTGATACAGAGGTTAATAAAGTTGAAGCTAATGCAGCAGACAATGGTGCTACAACAGATGAGGGAGAAGCAGTAGCACCTGAGAAAGAATTAATCACAGTTCATGTTGGAACAATGGGTACATACGCACCTTTCAGCTACTATGATGAGAATGATTATCTTACAGGATACGATATCGAAGTAGTTAGAAAGATTGAAGAAGTTGATCCTTCACTTCACTTCGAATTCGAATCAGGAGCATGGGAATCACTCTTCCCCGGACTTGATTCAGGTAAGTTCCAGATGCTTGCTAACCAGATTGCAAGTAACGAGGAAAGACAGGCAAAATACTATCTTACAGAGAATACATACTTCGTAGCTACCAACCAGCTCATCGTAAGAAGTGACAACGATACAGTAACATCATTCGAAGATCTCGTTGCATCAGGCGGAGTTTTAGGCCTTACAGTAGGTGATAACCACAACGAAGAAGCAGAGATTTGGAATGAAGAGCACGACGCTAACAATCAGTTAAAGATTCAGTACTACAACGAAGACGTAACAACAATCTTACAGGACATTGACAACGGAAGAATCGCAGCAACACTTAACGATCCTGCAGTAGCAGTAAGCAAGGCAGAAGTTCAGGGACTTAAGGTTAAGCCCGTTGGTAAGCCCGTAGATCAGGTACCCGTTCACTTCATCTTCGCACAGGATGAGCAGGGCAAGGAAATCCACGCTAGAGTAGATGCAGCATTAGCTAAGCTTAAAGAAAGCGGTGCACTTGCTGAGCTTTCCAAGGAATGGTTCGAAGCTGATTACACAGACGTTCGTCCCGAATAAGACGATTAACCCGCGTTGCTTCTCATTTGAGGCAATGCGGGTTTTAAGAAAGAGGCAGTAAATGGGCAAGATATTTGATTTTCAATTCATGATAGAAATCATCCCATCGATTCTTAAGGGTATACCTTTTACAATCATGATCGCAGTGGTTGGTTTCGCAGTCGGAATCGTAATAGGATTGTTCGGAGCATTGTTTAAGATATATAAAGTTCCGGTACTCAATAAGCTTACAGGTCTTTATGTATCATTTGTCAGAGGCACACCGCTTGTAGTTCAAATTCTGTTAATCTATTACGCATTCCCCATACTTATAAAATTAATCAACTTTAAATTCGGAACCAAGATCGATATTTCCTGGATACCTGCAGTAGTATTTATGTTTATAGCTTACTCACTTAATGCAGGAGCATATCTTACTGAATCAATCAGAGCGTCGATATTGGCTGTCGATAAGGGCCAGATGGAAGCGGCAGAATCAGTCGGTATGACAATGTGGCAGGCGATGATAAGAATAGTGTTACCTCAGGCAGCAAAGATAAGTTTACCTGTATTCGCTAACTTTTTTATAGGACTTTTAAAAGATACATCGTTAGCTTTTACGGCAGCAGTACCGGAGATTATGGGACAGGCCAAGATACAGGCAGGAAGAGCATCAAGATTCTTTGAAGCGTACATAGATGCAGCATTAATCTATTGGGGATTATGTATCATCTTAGAGAGAATAGTGGCATTCATTGAGAAGAGAAACAAGGAGAGTGCGTGATGAGTAATGTAATGATAGAAATGAATAATATACATAAAAAGTTTGGCAACAATCACGTGCTTAAGGGCGTAGATCTAACCGTTAACGAAGGTGAGACAGTAGCGCTTCTTGGTTCAAGTGGTTCGGGTAAGTCCACACTTTTAAGATGTATTAATCTCTTGGAAACTCCTGATGCAGGAGATGTAAGAATTAATGATTACAGTTTTACAGCAAGTAAGATTAATAAGCATGTTAAGTTGGAAGCAAGAAGAAGAACAGCAATGGTGTTCCAAAACTTTGGTCTTTTTGCTAATAAGACCGCTCTTGAAAATGTAACCGAAGCACTTATTACAGTCAGGAAAAAGAGCAAGTCCGAGGCAATAGAGATAGGCAGAAAATATCTTGATAAAGTAGGTCTTTTGGAACAGGCTAATCAGTACCCTTCCACTTTATCAGGTGGTCAAAAACAAAGAGTTGCGATATCAAGAGCGCTTGCACTTGATCCTAAGATTATTCTTTTTGACGAACCCACATCCGCACTCGATCCCGAACTTGTAGGAGAAGTACAGAGAGTTATCAGAAAAGTTGCAGAAGAAAAAGTTACCATGCTTATAGTTACTCACGAGATGGATTTTGCCAGAGATGTTGCTGATAAAGTAGCATTTATGTCAGAGGGACAGATAATTGAGACAGCAACTCCGTCAGAGTTTTTTACCAATCCCAAAAACGAGAGAACACAGAAGTTTTTGGAGAGATACCTTCAGAGATTTTCTTACTCGATATAGGTTAATACGAGGTTATTATGGCAAGAGATTACAGAAAAGAATTCGAATGGTTTCATTCACATCCCGAAGTGGGATTCAAGGAATACGAAACCACCAAGAGAATAAAAGAGATATTAAAAGAAGAGAATATTGAAGAAGTTCCTCTTAATCTTGAAACAGGAGCTCTTGCCGTGATCAGAGGTGAAAAAAGCGGTAATAACAGATTGCTTCGCGCAGATATAGATGCTCTTCCAGTTACGGAAGAAAGCGGTCTTGAGTATGCGTCAAAAAACGAGGGAGTTATGCATGCGTGCGGACATGATATTCATCTCGTATCAGGACTAATGACAGCATCTATTTTGAATAAGAATAAAGCTAATGTAAAAGGAAATGTATATATTCTTTTTCAACCCGGTGAAGAAGTTTTTGACGGTGCAAGAAATGTAATTAAGACAGGAGTTACAAAAGATATAGATGAGTTCTATGCTTTTCATGTTGATCCTTTTAGAGAAGTGGGGATAATAGAGACGTCACAAGGAGGAGTTACGTCTTCTGTTGACAGATTCAAGATTATTGTTAAAGGTGTAGGCTCTCATGCAGCGATTCCGCACGAAGGCGAGAATCCGATAAGTGTGATTACTGATATAGCCAACTGGATATATTCACGTTCTGACAGACATGTTGATGCTTTTTCGCCCAGGGTAATCTCTATAACAAGAATTAATGCAGGAAATATATGGAATGTTATACCTGAGTCGGGCGAACTGGAAGGCACAATTAGAACGCTTGATGATAGTGTAAGAAGCGAGATTAAAGACGAATTCAATAACGCCGTAAAAGCTTTTGCAAGCCTCAATAACGTTACTATAGATATTGAGTGGCAGGAAGGATCACATGTAACTTTTAACGATGAAGAACTGTATGAAAAGTCATTAAAAGTGGCAAACGCTCTTAATCTTAAAACAGGTAAAAGAGATAATATGCTTATTGGTGATGACTTCGGAGATTATGCTCCCAAGGGAAGCGGTAAGAAGAGCCTGTATGTTTTGATTGGAAGTGGAAAGGGATATACATATCATCATCCCAAGTTCATAGCCAATCCTGACGTACTTGAAATATCATCAAAGTATATGGCTGAATTGATAAAAGAATAAGAAATTACGTAAAAAATATATGTTATCGAACAGATAATTGGTGCAGTGGCCGCTGGAATGGCATAGGTTTCATAGACCGAAGTTGGTGGTTCAAGTCCATCCTGTGCCGTAATGTGTTATTAAAAAATATAGATTATAAGTATAATCAAACATATTATTTAGTTAACTGTTATATTGAAAATATACAGGCAATGTGTTACTATTTTTCAAGTTGAATAAAGCGTAAGGTGTCAAAGAGATAGTAATTATCTGCTTTGGTGAAAAGGGAAACAGGTGCGAATCCTGTGCGAACTCGTCACCGTGAAGAGGAGTTCATACCAATATGCCACTGGTAATACGGGAAGGCGGTATGAATGTTGAATCTGAGTCGGGAGACCTGCCGGACGCTGTACGAGGAAGTATTCCAAGCCACGAGTAATTGGCTGTATGAAAAAGAATCGGATTAGTTTTAATCCGTTTATTTGCGTTCTTTTTTGTTAGTCTTTACCGTGAGGTAGAGGCTTTTTTTATGCGCAGACCCGTGTATGGGAACGTATTATGCAAAGATGATATTGTTTGGGGAACAATATTATTAAGACCTAATGGTCTAAGGAGGATAATATGAAAAAGAGATTTTTGGCATTTGCCATTGCAGGTATTCTTTCAACAGTATGCCTTGCAGGATGTGACAATGGACAGGGTAATGTAATGGTTGATCCCGAGCCTGTCGTTATCGAAGACCCCGGAGTAACAGAAGAACCCCCCGTTGAGGAGAACGAAGATCAGATGAAGGCAGATGAAGTAGCAGCACTTATCGACGCTATCTATGTTCAGGAAAGAACAGATGAAACAGATGCACAGTGCAAGGCAGCTAAGGAAGCATGGGATGCGCTAACAGATGCACAGAAGGAACTTGTTGAAGGTGAAGAAGCAGATCCCGATTACTTTGGTAGAGATACAGGAGATGCATCCAAGGATGATCCCAAGAATGCAGATGGAATAGGTGAGAATGAGTTACTTGTAGTAAGCTTCGGTACATCTTTCAACGATTCAAGAGCCAATGATATCAAAGGCATTGAGGATGCACTTGCAGCGGCATTCCCCGATTGGTCTGTAAGAAGAGCATTCACGGCACAGATTATTATAAATCATGTTCAGGCAAGAGATGATGAGAAGATTGATAACATGGACCAGGCACTTGAGAGAGCAGTTGCTAACGGTGTTAAGAATCTGGTTATCCAGCCCACACATCTTATGCATGGCGCTGAGTACGATGAACTTACTGATGCTGTTAAGAAGTACGAAGATAAATTTGAGTCTGTTAAGATAGCAGAGCCCCTTCTCGGAGAGGTTGGAAAAGATGCCAACGCAGTCAATGATGACAAGAAGGCTGTTGCAGAAGCAGTAGTTAAGTCAGCAGTGGCAGTTGCCGGATATGACAGTCTTGATGCAGCAAAAGAAGACGGATACGCATTCGTATTCATGGGACACGGTACATCACATGCAGCCAAGGTATCTTACAGCCAGATGCAGTCACAGATGAAAGAACTCGGATATGAAAATGTATTCGTCGGTACAGTTGAAGGCGAACCTGAAGAGACAGCATGCGAAAATGTTATCGAGGCAGTAGCTGCAGCAGGTTACAAGAAGGTAGTATTAAGACCTCTTATGGTTGTTGCAGGAGATCATGCCAACAACGATATGGCAGGTGACGATGAAGATTCTTGGAAGAGCATGTTCAACGCTTCAGGCAAGTTCGATAAGGTAGACACACAGATCGAAGGACTCGGAAGAATCGAAGAAGTTCAGAAGCTTTATGTTGAACATACAAAAGCAGTTATTAAGTAATAATTCATAACATTTTAATTGATTACGGATTATAAAGAAATATTAGTCGAAGGGCAGGGACAGAGATTATGAATAAAAAATTTATATATATGATAGGGATTTTATTTTCGATGTCCCTGCTTTTGGGCTGTGATAACAACATAGAACCTACTGTTCCAATCGATAATATAGTCAATGAAGCTAAACTTACCGATTCCGATTCATTTGTCGAAGAAGGGGATAATGAGGAAAGCAATACATATATATGTGAACTGGAAGATGGTGTTTATCTGGCTGATTTCAATACGGATAGCAGTATGTTTCATGTAAATGAGATGTGCGATGGGAAAGGGAAACTTACTGTATCAGATGGTAAGATGACCATTCACATCTCTCTTCCGTCAAAATCAATTCTTAATCTGTACTCAGGATTGGCAGAGGATGCAGCAAAAGATGGAGCTACTTTACTTGAGCCTACTGTAGATACCATTGATTATAAAGATGGAACTACTGAAGAGGTTCATGGTTTCGATATTCCTGTGCCTTATCTAGATGATGAATTTGATGTAGCGCTTATAGGTACCAAGGGGAAATGGTATGACCATAAAGTAAGCGTTTCTAATCCTGTAAAAAAGGATGCTTCGAATTCTGATGATTCAGATAAAGAAAGCAATGATGGAAGTGCATTAAAAGGGGATTATACAATAGAAGTTACATTGGAAGGCGGTACGGGCAAAGCTACCATATCATCTCCCAGTGCAGTTAAAAAGACTGATGATGGTTATGTACTTATAGTAGAGTGGAACAGTCCCAACTATGATTATATGATTGTCGACGGAGTTAAATATCTTCCCGTTAATGAAGAAGGAAACTCCGTATTTGAGATACCGGTTAAGTCGCTTGAAGGATCCGTAGATGTAATTGCCGATACCGTAGCGATGAGTAAGCCCCATGAGATTGAATACAAGATTACATTTAATTCTGATTCTCTTAAGGAGGCAAAATAGCATACAAAACATGAGGTGTAAGTATGCATATAAGAACTAAGATTATTGCTATAGCTAGTATTGTTATGATTGGGCTGTCGGGCTTTTCGGGGTGCGGCAGTCCTTCTTCTGTTATTTATAGCGATAATAATTCGTATGTAGAGAGCATTGAGAATAGTGGTACATCGAACGGCATTCAAGTAGCAACAATGCCTCAAGAAGCAGATATATCCGAGTCTCTTGTTTATACAGGAGAACTTGGTAGAGACTATGCAAAAAAGTTTAGAGTGTTTTACTATGAAGACGGATATGTGCTTCTTATGACGACAGAAGACAATGCGAGATTTCTCATTGTACCTGAGGGTAAGGAAGAACCAAAAGATGTTGACGAGGACGTGTTTGTAATTGTAAGGCCGGTTGAGAACATGTATATCGTTGCGTCAGCTGTTATGGATATGTTCGCTTCTCTTGATGGAATAGATGCTATTAAGTATTCAGGAAAAAAGCAGGAAGATTGGTATATAAAAGAAGCAGCCGATGCTATGCAAAGAGGAGATATGCTATATGCAGGCAAGTATTCCAAGCCTGATTACGAAATGATAGTATCAGGGAATTGTTCATTGATAGTTGAGAATACAATGATATTTCATTCTCCCGAAGTTAAGGAAAAGTTCGAGGGATTTGGAATTCCTGTTATGGTAGAGTATTCCAACTATGAAGATCATCCTCTTGGAAGAGTTGAATGGGTTAAGTTTTTTGGAGCATTACTTGGCGAAGATGCACTGGCTGCAAATATATTTGATGAGCAAAGAGAGATAGTAGATTCTGTTGAAAGTTTAGAAGCAACGGATAAAACCGTCGCATATTTTTATATAACTTCCAACAATCTGATTCAGGCAAGAAAAACATCGGATTATATTCCCAAGATGATTGAACTTGCAGGCGGTAAGTATATCTACGATAACCTCGAAGGCGAAGATTCCAACATGTCTATTGAGCAATTCTATGCTGATGCCAAGGATGCTGACATCATTATATACAATAGCTCAGTTGACGGCGGAGTTGAGAGTCTCGAAGAACTATTCGCCAAGAGTGAATTGCTTAAGGATTTTAAGGCGGTAAAAGAAGGTAATGTTTGGTGTACTACCAATGATATGTATCAACAGTCACTCTCTGTCGGATACATGATTGAAGATATCAATAATGTATTGAATGGTAAAGAAGATAATCTTCATTACCTATTCAGACTTCAATAAAAAAGATAAGTCGGAAAAACAGAAAAATCGAAGATAATTAACGGCTGAGGGCAATCGATAATTCATATGAGTAAGAAGAAAACAATCAGATGTATAGTTGCATTTTGGATACTGATAATCGGTATCTTTATATTCTTTTTGCTTAATGTTGCGATAGGAAGCGTGAGGATTGACATATCGCAGATTGTTAAATCTCTGTTTTCGAATTCAACGGATCCCACCGTATCAACAATTATATGGAATATCAGATTACCCAGAAGTGTAGCTGTTATTATACTTGGCGGTGCTCTGGCACTATCTGGATATTTACTTCAGACATTCTTTCGTAATCCCATAGCAGGACCTTTTGTTTTAGGTATATCATCAGGTGCTAAGATGTGCGTTGCGCTTACGATGGTATTCTTAATGTCCAATTCATTAAAAAGCAATAGTCTGACACTTGTTGTATCAGCGTTTGTAGGTTCATTAATATCACTTGGATTCGTTCTGCTTTTAACCAAGAGAATTAAATCAATGTCAATGCTTGTTGTGTGCGGTGTAATGATTGGATACATCTGTTCTGCTATTACAGAATTAGTTGTAACATTCGCATCGGATGCAGATATAGTTAATCTTCATAACTGGTCAAGAGGCAGCTTTTCAGGCATTACCTGGAGCAATGTAGAGATAATGACAGTAATGGTTTTTGTATCATTCATAGTTGTATTGTTCTTATCAAAACCTCTTGATGCTTACATCATAGGTGATTCACATGCGTCATCCATGGGTGTAAATATCAAAGCTTTACGTGTTGGCATAGTAATATTATCAAGCATTCTGTCAGCTTGTATTGTTGCATTTGCAGGTCCTATATCGTTTGTGGGTATAGCAGTTCCGCATCTTATCAGAAAACTTTTCAATACCAATAGACCAATCATTATGATACCGGCTAGCTTTTTAGGTGGAAGTGTATTCTGCCTGTTTTGTGATCTATTGGCAAGAAATATACTATCGCCGACAGAACTTAATATAAGCACAGTTACGGCGGTATTTGGTGCACCTGTAGTTATCATTATTCTTCTTGATAAAAAGAAGAAAACAATGGATTAAATTTGGAATTAGATATGTCAGTTTTTTATTTTTCTACAAAAGAATTAGTAGTTGGATATGATAATAAGCCTCTTATCAAGAACATTGATATAGGTGTTAATAAGGGTGAGATTTTATCCATTATCGGACCTAACGGAGCCGGTAAATCCACAGTCCTTAAAAGTATTGCCAAGCAATTGGAGAGCATCAGTGGATGCATATATTTGGATAGTAAGGATATGCAAAACATTAGCAGTAGCGAGTTATCCAAGAAAATGGCAGTTCTTTTTACTGACAGGATTAAGGGCGAGATGATGAGCTGCGAGGAAGTTGTTGCGGCCGGCAGATATCCATATACGGGCCGTTTTGGAATACTTTCAGAGAATGATAAAAAGATTGTTGAAGAGACTATGAAGACTGTCGGAATATATGATCTTAAAGATTCGGATTATTCCAAGATAAGTGATGGTCAAAAACAAAGAGTATTGCTTGCGAAGGTTCTCTGTCAGGAACCTCAGATAATACTTCTTGATGAGCCGACTTCGTTTCTTGATATCAGATACAAGCTTGAGTTTTTTTCAGTAATAGAAAAGATGAAAAAAGAAAAGAACCTGACAGTTATTATGTCGTTACATGAACTTGAATTGGCTAAGAGTATATCGGATAAGGTTCTCTGTCTTAAGGGAGAATACGTCGACAGATTCGGTACTGTAAGCAAGATATTTGATAGGGATTATATATGCGAATTATTTGGTATTAACGATAGTCTTGGATCATTCGCATTGGATAAAAATATTGGGTTGTTTTAGTTAACGGAGATTACTATGGCTAAGGTCATAATGGTGCAAGGGACTATGTCGGGAGTTGGTAAGAGCTTTCTCGTGGCAGGTCTTTGCAGAATATTTAAACAGGATGGATTAAGGGTTGCGCCTTTCAAGTCGCAGAATATGGCGCTTAATTCATACATAACTGAAGATGGCTTGGAGATGGGCAGAGCTCAAGTTATGCAGGCTGAAGCGGCAGGCATAAAGCCCGATGTATGCATGAATCCCATTCTTTTAAAACCGACCGATTCCGTGGGATCTCAGGTTATAGTCAATGGCGAAGTAATCGGCAATATGAAAGCCAGAGAATATTTTGAATATAAAACTAAGCTTATTCCTGATATCAAAAAAGCATTTAAAAGGCTTGAGAGCATGGCTGACGTTATAGTGATAGAGGGTGCAGGAAGCCCCGCAGAGATTAATCTTAAGGATAACGATATTGTCAACATGGGTATGGCAGAGATTGTTGATGCACCTGTTCTTCTTGTTGCTGATATAGATAGAGGCGGTGTATTTGCACAACTTTTAGGCACTGTGATGCTTTTGGAGGACAGTGAGAGGGATAGGATAAAAGGTCTAATTATCAATAAGTTTAGGGGTGATAAGACCATCCTTGATCCCGGTATAACGATGATAGAAGAAAGAAGCGGCATAAGCGTAACGGGTGTTCTTCCTTACATGGATGTAAGACTTGAAGATGAAGATTCTCTATCTGACAGATTTGATAACAAGACTCGTGGCGTTATAGACATTGTTGTTGTTAGATTTCCTCGCATATCCAATTTTACAGACTTTAATGTTTTTGAACAGATTGATGGCGTATCGATTAGATATGTGACTAAGCCTGATGATCTTGAAGGTGCTGACATGGTTATCCTTCCGGGTAGTAAGAATACCATTGGAGATCTCAAGTGGATGCGTGAAAACGGCATCGAGTCGATGGTCAAAAAGATGTCCGAGAATGTGCCTGTATTTGGAATCTGCGGAGGATATCAAATGCTTGGCAATTCTATCAGCGATCCGGATTCTATAGAGTGCGGCGGAAGTATCAAAGGACTTGGACTTTTGGATATTGATACGGTTTTGCAAAAAGAAAAAACTCGTACACAAAAAAGAGGCCATATCAATTCGCTTGAAGGTATCTTTTCAGATGTATCAGGTCTTGAGTATGAGGGATACGAAATTCACGTAGGAGAGACGACGGTTTCATCAGATAAAAAGGATGATGAAGTTGTCGAATTAGGCAATGTATATGGTACGTACATTCATGGCATATTTGATCAAAAGGTGATAGCTTCAGCGATAGTTGATGCACTTGCTAAAAAGAAAAATGTATCGATAGATAAAAATGCCATTATGGATTATTCGTCATATAAAGAACAAGAATATGATCGAATGGCTGATATTTTAAGAGAACATCTCAATATGGGAGAAATCTATGCAATGCTTAGAGAAGCAAAAATTGAATAGTATAGATATAGAATTCTTTAGCGACTTGAAGGTTAATAAGCCTGATGAGAATGTATATAGACAAGCGAAGGAAATCATAGATAAGATTGCCAAGCCGCTTGATGGACTGGGAGTATTCGAAGACTCCATAGCAAGAATTGCATCGATAAAAGGAAGCACTGATATATCGATAAAAAAGAGAGCGCTTGTAATCATGAGTTCTGATAATGGAATCGTCGATGAAGGTGTATCACAAAGCGGTAAAGAAGTAACTCTCAAAGTAGTTAAGAATATACTTCGCGGAAAGTCATCTGCAGCTGCAATGGTGAAAGAAATATCGGCTGATTGTTTTGTATATGATGTTGGTATTGATAGCGATGAAAAAGTTGCAGGCCTAATTGATAAAAAGATAAGACGTTCAAGCAGAAACTTTTTGTTGGAAACAGCAATGACTGAAAAAGAGATGCTTGATGCGATACTTGTCGGTATCAATGCAGCATATGAATTACAAGAAAAAGGTTATGAGCTAATAGCACTTGGAGAAATGGGTATTGGTAATACCACGACAAGTTCTGCTATATGTGCTGCATTACTTAATCTTGACGGTAAGAAAGTTGCAGGAAGAGGCGCAGGATTAAGTGATGATGGCCTTAATAAAAAGATAAGAGTTATAGATGAAGCTATACATAAATATGACTTAAATAATGCGGATGCATTTACAGTTCTTCAAAGTGTGGGTGGATATGATATAGCAGCTCTTACGGGTGTGTGTATAGGTGGTGCGCTTTACGGTATCCCTATTGTTTTGGATGGGGTTATTACGCAGGCGGCAGCACTTCTTGCTTGTAAGATAAACCCCACTGTTAAGGAATATCTTTTCGCATCGCATAAGGGCAAGGAGACAGCTTCTTCATTAATACTTGATGAGTTAGGCCTTAATGCAGTTATAGATGCCAATATGGCGCTTGGAGAAGGCACAGGAGCATTAATGTACATCTCGCTATTGGATATTGCATTAAGCGTATATAATAACGCAGCACGATTCGATGATCTTGAGATGGATAAATACGAGAGAATGAATTAATGACTATTTTGATATTGGGCGGTAGCGCCAGTGGAAAATCTAAGATAGCGGAAGATACTATATGTTCTCTTTGCAGTTCTAGGAAGTATTACATTGCTACGATGAAAGTTGGCAACGATGAAGAAAACATCGAGAGAGTAGCCAAGCACAGAGAACAAAGAAGAGAAAAAAACTTCGTTACGATTGAGTGTCCAAGTAATATTGAGAATGCTTTAAAAGAAATGGATACCCAAAAGAATGTATTGCTTGAATGTGTATCCAATCTAACTGCCAATGAAATGTTTTTTGGAACTGAGATTACATCTATAGAAGACACAGTGAACAATGTTGTTAATGGTATTAAGACTTTAGCAAAGGAATGCGACAATTTGGTTATAGTCAGCAACAATATATTCGAATCGGGTTCGGAATATGACGAATCCACGCGTGATTATATCAAGGCGTTAGGTCAAATAAACAGAGAACTAATTGATGTTTCTGATGAAGCGTATGAAGCAGTTGTAGGAATAAAAGTAAGGATTAAATAATGCGAATAATAAGATCATTTCTAATTGCATTATCGATGTATTCGAAGATTCCTGTTCCAAGATGTGAATGGAAGGAAGAAGACATGAAATATGTATTCATTTTCTTTCCTCTTATTGGAATAGTAATCGGTGGACTGATATATGGCTGGAACTATCTGTGCATTTACTTTGAATTACCGGAGTTTTTGAGGATATGTATCACAGCGGCAATTCCCATTATCATAACGGGCGGAATACATGTGGATGGATTCATGGATACGATGGATGCACTTCATTCATATCGTGACAAAGAAAAGAAACTTGAGATTCTAAAGGATCCTCATATCGGAGCATTCTCTGTAATAATGTTAACCCTTTTCGAGTTATTGTATATAGGTTTCTTTTCAACATTACACAATACGAATGTGATACTTGTCTTTTGTATTACTTTTGTATTATCAAGATGTTTAAGCGGTCTATGTGCTATTAACTTTAAGAGTGCAAGAGAAGGAACACTCAACACATTTTCGAAGAATTCGTCAAAGGTGTTGGTTAGTGTTGTAGTAATAATCGAAGCGCTTATTTGCATAGCAGTCATGGGAATTATCAATGTCTTTTATGCTACTGCCGTAGTGATAATAGCGGTATTAACATTGTTATATTATTACTTAAAAACTAAAAAAGAATTCGGCGGAGTAACAGGAGATACCGCAGGATATTTCCTTATGATTCTTGAGAGAAATACATTGATAGCAATCTCAATAACATGCACAGTTTTAAGACTGATAGTTAAGCGGTAAGTAAAGGGGTTAAGCCAAATATGAAATTGATAATAGGCGGTTACGCACAGGGTAAGCTTGATTACGTAATAAAAAAATATAATATCGATGAGAAAAATGTATTTGATTACGAACTTCCTACGAAAGAAGAATTGGAATCAAGGTCAGGCTCTAAGATTGTAATCAATACTCTTCATAGAATTATTAAGAAGCGTATAAAAGAAGGTGGCAGACCGGAAGAAGAGATAGCTTCTTTTGTGAAAAAGAATCCGGATTGCATCATTATATGCGATGAGATTGGAAATGGTATTGTTCCAATGGATCCTTTTGAGAGAGTGTATAGAGAAAGAACAGGCAGAATACTTATTAGCCTTGCTGAGAACGCTGAAGAAGTGGAGAGGATTATATGCGGGATTCCTCAGAAAATAAAATAGAGATTATTTTGATTCGTCATGGTATGACAAAAAACAATCTGGAAAAGAGATACTGTGGTAAAAAAAACAATGACGATCTTCTAGATGATGGGATTGAAAAACTTATAAAAAACAAGGCAGAAGACCGCTATCCCTCTGTAGATTATTTGTTTTCGAGTTCGCAGCTTAGAGCACTCCATACTGCCAAGATCATATATCCAACACTTGATCCGATTATCATCGATGAATTTGACGAGACAGATTTTGGTGAGTTCGAGGGCAAGAATTACGAGGACCTAAAAGATAATCCTTTATATCAAAAATGGATTGATTCCAATGGTGAAGATGCATTCCCGGGTGGAGAAAGCAAGGCAGAGCATTGTGAAAGAGCAAAGATTGGTTTTACCAAGGTGCTTGAGATTGCATCAAAAAAAGGTCTTAAGAGTATGGCGATAGTAGGACATGGTGGAACTGTAATGGCGCTCTTAAGTATCTATGCTTCCATGAATTATTATGATTGCATGGTATCAACAGGACTTGGATATGTGTGTGTGTATTCTTATGATACGAACCGCATGTCAGTAAAGTCAAAACTGTAAAGAAACTAAATAATTAATTGTTTTACTTAACAGAAATAATACATATCAGAAACTGTATATATTAGAGATTTATCTGAAAAATGAGTGATATAAAATTTTATTTTTTATCTCATATAGTTGCCTTCGTATTAGGTTTTTTCTTGGACCTTATTGTTGGAGATCCACATTGGCTTTATCATCCTGTACGAATAATAGGAGCATTAATAGCGCTCCTTGAAAAGCTGTTCTTACGTGATAAGAAAAACGAAGTTCCTAACGATACGAATACAGAAAATAATAATAGCAAAGATAATAACAAAAAAATAGCATTAGGATTATTGACTGTAATAATAGTATTGGGTCTTACATTTGTTGTATGCGCTTTTATAGTAATCGGTGCATATTTCATTAACATATATTTAGGTCTTATTGTTGAAGTAATAATGACATACTTTATCTTGGCGACTAAGAGCCTTCGAGTAGAGAGTATGAAAGTATATAAGGCGCTTAATAATGGCACATTGTATGATGCAAGAAAAGCAGTGTCAATGATTGTAGGCCGTGATACAGAGAGTCTTAGCGAAGAAGGCGTAATAAAAGCAGCAGTTGAAACTGTGGCAGAAAATACATCAGATGGCGTGATTGCCCCAATGCTTTTTACCTGCATCGGAGGACCTATACTTGGATTCGCCTACAAGGCAGTCAATACTATGGATTCCATGATGGGTTATAAGAATGATAGATACTTATACTTTGGAAGAGCAGCTGCAAAATTGGATGACATCGTTAACTTTCTACCTGCAAGAATCAGTGCGATTCTAATGATTTTGTCATCACTATTGGGTGGTAAGAATTACTCATTTAAGAATGCTATCAAGATATTCAAGCGTGACAGATATAATCATTCGAGCCCCAACTCTGCACAGACAGAGTCAGTATGCGCAGGTGCTCTTAGAGTAAGACTTGCCGGTGATGCATATTATTATGGTAAGCTCGTAAGTAAGCCATATATCGGTGATGATAATAGAAGCATTGAAAGAGATGATATAAAAAGAATCTGTAGATTAATGTATATAACAGCATTTATCTGCATGGTAATATGTACACTTATATTGCTTGTTATATGGGAAATACTTTGGTTAAGAGGATAGATTGTGATTAAGAATATTCATGGCGGAAACGTCTATACCAATAAAGTGAATATTGATTATTCCGTTAATGTTAATCCAATGGGAGTTCCTATTAGCGTTAAACAGGCAATGATGGAAGCGATTAAAAATGTTGACGTATATCCTGACATCAGATGTGAGCAATTAACAGAAGCTTGTGCAAAAAAAATGGGCGTAAAAAAAGAAAATCTGATTTTTGGTAATGGATCATCAGAGATTTTCATGGCAATTGCCAATACATTAAGACCTAAAAAAGTAGTTATCCCGGTACCGTCTTTTTATGGATATGAATATACTTTTTCAAATGTAAGTGAAGATATAACCTTTTATCCTATGAAAGAGGAAGATGGGTATAGATTAACCGAAGAATTCTTGAATATTCTTAATGGTGTAGATTGCATTATTTTTGCCAATCCCAATAATCCGACGGGAGCACCTATAGATAAAGGTTTGCTTATCGACATATTGGATGCATGTAACAAGAAGAATATCAAGGTTATATTGGATGAATGCTTTATAGAATTCACTGACGAGGAATCTATGATTGGATTGATTGATAATTATCCTAACTTGATTATTGCTCGTTCCTTTACCAAGATATATGCAATTCCATCAGTTAGATTAGGATATGCGATTTGCTCTGATGAATCACTTAATGATTCGATTAGAAAGCATCTTCCTGAATGGAATGTATCGGGCATTGCACAGATCGCAGGTATAGAATGCACTAAGTGTAAAGACTTTATAACTGAAACGACTGAATATGTAAAAAAAGAAAGAGATTATTTACAGGGAGAACTAAGTAAACTTGGAATCAAAGTATATGATTCCGTTGCTAATTACTTGTTTCTTTATAGCGAAAAACCTCTCTATGATTTGTTATTAAAACAGGGAATAATGATTCGTGATTGCAGTAACTACAGAGAGTTAAAAGAAGGGTATTTTCGAGTTGCTGTTAAAACGCATGAAGATAATATAAAACTAATCGACGAGTTAAAGAGGTTATGATTAATTATAGAGTAGAAAAAAGTTTGATATTTAGTGAGTGTATATGAGTGATATAGATAAGATTGAGAGACTTCTTCCAGGCGAAATAGAAAAAAGAAGTTTCGAAATAATAGGCGAAGAACTGAATAGAATGGGTATCATTCTTGCAAAAGAAAACGAAGCTGTTATTAAGAGAGCAATACATACAAGTGCTGATTTTGATTATGCCAATACGCTTAAGTTTTCTGATGAAGCTGTTAAGATTGCGTGTGACCTTATAAGAAACGGCGCGGATATAGTAACCGATACCAATATGGCTTTAACAGGTATTAACAAGAAGACTTTGGAACGATTTGGCGGCAGCGTACATTGCTTTATGGCGGATGAAGAGATAGCGACCATATCCAAGGAACAGGGAGTTACCAGAGCGTATGCCAGTATGAAGAAAGCATCCAAGATTGGTAAGCCGCTTATCTTTGCGATAGGTAATGCACCGACAGCTCTCGTAAGCTTGTATGAGATGTACGAAAGCAAGGAATTCGTTCCTGATTTTGTAATAGGTGTTCCGGTAGGATTCGTTAACGTGGAAGCATCCAAGGAATTAATTATGAGTACGGATATTCCTTACATTGTCAACGAGGGAAGAAAGGGTGGCAGCAATATAGCGGCGGCCATCGTCAACGCTTTGTTATATCAAATGATAGAACGATAACGTCTTAGAAAAAGTTTTTAAGTAAGGCATCAAGAATAAGAATCTTTAGGAAAGTCTGAAGAAAAATGAGAAATGGATTTACGACCGGAAGTTGTGCTGCAGCAGCAAGCAAGGCTGCAATATACATGCTAATTACCGGTAAGGATAAAAACAGCATATCGATAGATACACCAAAGGGTGTCACATACACTACGGATATTCTTGATATCAAAAGAGAAAAATCTTCAGTTACTTGTGCTGTAAAAAAAGACAGTGGCGACGATCCGGACATTACCAATGGAATGCTTATATATTCAACGGTTTCTTTTGTTGAAAAAGCTTCTTCTGAAAATTTGGATTCTATAGGTAATAAAGTATTCTGTGTGAATATTGAAGGTGGAGAAGGAGTTGGCAGAGTAACCAAGCCAGGACTTGATAGAAGTGTGGGTGAGGCAGCTATCAATACTGTTCCAAGACAGATGATTGAAAAAGAAGTCAGAGAAGTGTGCGACCTTTTTGATATAAGCGAAGGAATCAATGTTGTTATATTCGTTCCAGGTGGTGAAGAGATAGCGTGTAAGACTTTTAATCCCAAGCTTGGTATAGAGGGTGGCATATCAATCATAGGAACGAGCGGAATTGTTGAGCCCATGAGTACCAAGGCGTTACTCGATACCATTAGACTTGAGTTAAAACAACGTAAAGAATTAGGTTACGATTATGTGGCTGTATCTCCAGGTAATTACGGTCTTGATTTCATGAGAGATACTTACGGATATGATCTTGATAGAAGTGTTAAGTGTTCTAACTACATCGGAGATACTATCGATATGGCGGTTGAACTTGGGTTCAAGGATTTCCTTTATGTCGGACATATTGGAAAGCTAATCAAGGTTGCGGGCGGAATTATGAATACTCATTCCAAGGAAGCGGATTGTAGGATGGAGATTTTAACTGCTATTGGTTGTCAGCACGATGTACCTTCTGAAACTTTGAAAAAGATAATGGATTGCGTTACTACTGAGGAAGCATGCAAACTCCTCAAGGAATGCAATAAATGTGATGAAGTTTGTTTAGATGCGGCCAAGAGAATATGCGCTAACCTTGAAAAAAGAGCACAAGGCAATCTAAAAGTAGAGTGCGTTATGTTTTCAAAGGAACTTGGAGAATTATCAATGAGTGTGGGTGCGGAAGCTTTTATCAACAGACTTGTATCTGAACTGTAAATACATAAACAAACTAAGAAGTGTGATGTTAAGTGATAGATAGGGTATAGAAAAGAGTATGGTTTATTTCGTAGGTGCCGGTTGTGGCGCAAAAGATTTAATAACAGTTAGAGGCATGAAGCTTCTTGAAGAAGCGGATGTCATTATATATGCAGGTTCCCTCGTTAATCCAGAATTGCTTGAATACAAAAAAGATGATTGCGAAGTGTTTAATTCCGCGACCATGACTCTCGATGAGATTATAGATGTTATCAAGCAATCGGAAAAAGATGGCAAGAAGACAGTTAGACTTCATACAGGTGAACCCAGTATATATGGTGCAGTCAGAGAGCAGATGGATGAACTAGATAAGTTTGGTATTAAGTATGAGAGTTGCCCCGGTGTGAGTGCATGTTTTGGTGCGGCTTCCAGTCTCAACATTGAGTATACTCTTCCTGATGTGTCCCAGACTCTTATTATCACAAGAATGGAAGGTAAGACTAAGGTTCCTGAAAGCGAGAGCATAGAGAGCCTTGCAGCGCACCATTCATCAATGGCAATATATCTTTCAACAGGACTTCTTGATGAGTTAAGTAAGAGATTGATTAAAGGTGGTTTTAATGAAGATACACCTGCAGCGATTGTTTACAAGGCTACCTGGCCCGAAGAGGATGCGCATATATGTACTGTTGGTTCGTTGGCTACAACTGCCAAGGATGCAGGTATTACCAAGACTGCAATTGTACTTGTTGGAGATGTAATTACACATAACAGCTTTGAAAAATCGAGACTCTATGCACCCGATTTTTCTACAGAGTATCGTGAGGCAAAGAAATAGGAATGAAGATATCCGTAATCAGTTTTACGAAAAACGGAATAGATACAGCTAAAAGAGTTGGTGCCTTATCATGTCTTTCGGATAAAGAGGTTTGTTTTTTTACGAAGTATTCCTCGAATGATGAAGGCATAATGCCATATGTTAGTGAGAGCATAGCGGATTGGACGATTAAGCAGTTTTCAAGTGTTGATGCTTTGATTTTTATAGGTGCCACAGGCATAGCGGTTCGTTCTATCGCACCTTGCATTAAGGATAAGTTAACGGACATTCCGGTAATCGTTATTGATGAATTGGGCAAGTTCGTTATACCCATTCTTTCGGGACATGTTGGAGGAGCCAATGAATTGGCTAGTTCAATAGCAGCCGAATTAAATGCACGGGCAGTTATTACTACATCGACGGATATTAATAACAAGTTCTCCATAGATATATTTGCGAAAAAGAATAATCTTTTCATCATGAACAAGGATGGAATAAAAGACGTATCATCCAAGGTTCTTGCAGGAGAGAAGATTACAATAAGCGTCGATAAGAAGCACGTAAAAGATTTATCGAATATACCTGATGATATAGAATTGGCAGATTATCCATCTACGAAAAAAACAGACGTAATAATCACTGACAACATTGATCTTAATAATGCCAAGCTGGTATTAAGACCAAGGCAGTATGTGTTGGGAATTGGTGTAAAAAAAGGAAAAACACTTGAAGAAGTATTGAGTGTATTAAGTGAATGTTTGATTGATGCGAAGATAGATTTTTATGATCTGAGTGAAATAGCATCAATCGATATAAAAAAAGATGAAGAGGCTTTGATTGGATTATCCAGGCATTTAAAGATTCCTTTTAGTACATTTACTGCGAATGAACTTAATAATATCAAAGGAGATTTTACATCTTCTGATTATGTAAAAGAGATAACAGGAACCGACAATGTATGCGAGAGGGCAGCAATGTCAGTAGCACTTGAATACGGAGACGGAGCCAAATTGATTTACAAGAAGTTTGCAAAAGACGGCGTGACGATAGCTTTTGCCAAGAGAGATTGGGTGATAGATTTTTATGAATAAGATTTATATAGTCGGTATGGGACCGGGAAGCGAAGATGCACTGACACCTCAAGCTAAGAACGCATTGACGATTAGTGATTGCATCGTAGGATACAATGTGTACCTTGATCTTTTACCTGATGAACTTAAGAAAAAAGAATTAATATCCACTCCTATGAAGCAGGAGGTAAGACGTTGCGAGATAGTCTATGAAGAGGCGCTTAAGGGCAAGACTGTATCGATTATCTGCAGTGGCGATGCCGGTGTATATGGAATGGCATCATTAATGTATGAACTTAAGGAGCGCTATCCTGATACGACACTGGAAGTGATTCCGGGAATTACGGCTGCATTAAGCGGAGCGGCTGTGCTTGGTGCTCCGGTTAATCATGATTTTTGCATTATTAGTCTAAGCGACCTATTAACTCCTTGGGAGAAAATAGAAAAAAGATTAAGAGCCGCCTCAGATGGCGACTTTGCAATAGTTTTATACAATCCTTCGAGTCATAAGAGAAAGGATTATTTAAAAAGAGCGTGTGAAATATTACTTGAAACCATAGAGAATGACAGACCATGCGGATATGTTAAAAACATAGGCAGAGATGGTCAGGAATCAGGTGTTATGACTTTATCTGAACTCCGAGATTTTGAAGCAGACATGTTCACAACAGTTTTTATAGGTAATTCTGAGAGCAGGATTATTGATGGTGCATTAGTAACCGGAAGAGGATATAAGATTGAATAATATTTTGATATTTGCAGGCACAACTGAAGGAAGAGAATTATCAGAGATCTTAAGCAAAGAAAAGATTGTGCATACAGTATGCGTGGCTACTGAGTATGCATCTTTACTCATTAAAGATAACGAATATGCCAGAGTTCATTGCGAGAGATTGGATGCCACTGAAATGGTATCAATGATAAAAGAAGATGGATATGCATTAGTGATAGATGCAACACATCCTTATGCTTATGAGGTTAGTGATAACATCAAATCCGCTGCAAAAGAGACAGGAATTAAATACATCAGATTAAAGAGAGACCTCGGATCTTTTTCGCGAAATGATAAGATAAGATTCTTTTCCACTAATGAAGAATGTGCCGAAGCTCTTAAACAAATAGATGGCAACATCTTATTAACTACAGGTTCTAAAGAATTACATGCATATGCTGCTGATGAGAGCGTACGAGACAGATTATATGTACGAATCATTCCTAACGAAGAGAGCCTGAAGATATGCAATGATAATGGAATTCATGCCAAGAATATCATTGCAATGCAGGGCCCTTTTAGTAAGACAATGAATGATGCAATGATAGATATGTATGGTATTTCTGTCATGGTATCAAAGCAGTGCGGAAAGAACGGTGGGTTTGAAAACAAAGTTCTAAGCGCGATTGAAAAGGATATACCTATATACGTTATAGGATGCGAAGAAATCGAAGAAGGACTTAGTCTCAAAGAAACGTTAGAAGAGGTTTCCAACTTTACAGGAAAAAGTATATCGAGCACAGTTACTTATAACATTTCCTTAATCGGTACGGGTATGGGTGATAAATCATTACTTACTCATGAAGCATCAAAAGCACTTGATGAAGCTCAAATGGTAATGGGTGCGAAACGACTTCTCAATTCATTTGCATCCAATATAGATTCCACGTATCCGATTTACAAGGCTGAAGATATTATTGCAAAATTAAAAGAATATCAGGAAAAAGATAGTGTAGGAAGGATTAATGTTGCAGTTCTTTTTTCGGGTGATTCGTCATTCTTTAGCGGTGCAACATCACTATACAATGCTTTGATTGCTGAGAAAGAAGCAGGCAGGATAATGGCTGATATTAATATTCTTCCTGGAATATCGAGTGTATCTTCCTTTGCGGCCAAGATTGGTGTGGAATATTCCGATGCCAATATACTCAGTATTCATGGAAGAAGCCTTAACAATCTGACTCATAAGATTTGTTGCAACAAGGATACTTTCCTTCTTGTTTCTGATGGCAATGATATTAAAAAACTTGGAAAAGATTTGATTCAGGCAGAACTAAATGATGTGAGTATTACGCTTGGCGTTAATCTCTCATATGATGATGAGAAAATCATCACACTTACACCATCTGAATGTGAGACTACAGACGTCGAAGGAATAATCATTTGCTATATTACTAATCCTTCTTTTGAATCAAAAAGAGTTACGCCCGGCTTAAAAGATGAAGCCTTCTCACGCAATACCACACCTATGACAAAAGAAGAAGTGAGAGAAGTAAGCATCTCAAAACTTGGATTAAATAGCGATTCAATTCTTTTGGATATCGGAGCAGGTACCGGATCAATATCAATAGAGAGTGCTCTTTTATCAGATGATATAAAAGTATTCGCGATAGAAAAGAAAAAAGAAGCGCTTGATATTTTAAGAGAGAATACAAGTAAGTTTAATCTCGACAATATAACTATTGTTGAAGGCGAAGCACCTTCGGCGCTTGATGAGATACATGAAGCAACGCATGCATTTATCGGCGGAAGTGGAGGACACCTAAAAGAAATACTCAATAAGTTATATAAGATTAATCCTACGATGAGAGTTGTGATTAATGCTGTAACTATAGAGACCATCACCGAGATTGGAAGTCTCGAAGGAGATTATAAGATTGAGAATTACGAGATGGTTATGATGCAGATATCACATTCATCAAAAGTTGGTTATTACAACATGATGAAGGCTGAGAATCCAATATGGATTTGTTCATTTAACTTTTGTTAGTTCGTAAAAAACTATCCGCGTGTGGCGTAAAGTTTTTTATTAGGTAGTTGATATGATAAAAAGAGTAATGATTGCCGCACCCAAAAGTGGCAGTGGAAAGACTAGCGTGACATTGGCGCTTCTTAGTCTCTTGAAAAAACAACAAAAGAATACAGTTTCTTTTAAATGCGGACCTGACTATATAGATCCTCTTTTTCATAAGAGAGTATTTGGAATTGATTCATTCAATCTGGATACTTTCTTTACGGATGAAGAGACAACGGTTTCTCTTTTTGATGAAGATTCCAATGAGTTCGATTATGCCGTTATAGAAGGTGTAATGGGACTCTATGATGGTCTTGGTGGAATCAGGGAAGAAGGTTCGTCATATCATCTTGCGAGTGTATTGAAAACTCCAATTATTCTTGTTGTCGATGCCAAGGGAATGGGCAAGTCAGTTACTGCTCTTATTAAGGGGTATCAAGATTGCGACAAGGACAATCTTATTAAGGGTGTAATACTTAACAGAGTATCATCTTCATTTTTCAAGATTATTGCACCCATTATCGAAGAAGAAAACAAAATATCCGTATTAGGCTTCATTCCGGAAAACAAAGATATAAATATATCTTCCAGACACTTGGGACTGGTTATTCCCAATGACATTACGGATATCAACAGAGTGATTGAAAAACTAAGCGAAGAGTTTGAAGCTAACGTATCTTTTGACAAACTACAAAACATATTTGATGATTCCGCAAATTTGTCTTATAAAAAAGAATTATTAGATACAAAAAATAATAACATAACTATAAACGAAAAAAGAGATTGTACCATTGCGGTTGCAAAAGATGATGCTTTTTGTTTTTTGTATGAAGATAATTTAAAACTTTTGAAAAAGTATGGTGCTACCATCAAGTTTTTTTCGCCATTAAAAGATAAATCCATTCCTGAGGATGCGGATGCACTGCTTCTTCCAGGAGGATATCCTGAACTGCATCTTGAAGAACTAAGCAACAATAAAAGCATGATGGAGTCCATCAAGGAAGTATACGATAGAAATATGCCGATTGTTGCAGAGTGCGGCGGATTCATGTACCTTCATAATTCGATTACAGATAAAGACGGAAAACAATATAATACTGTCGGAGTAATAGATGCAGATTGTACTTATACAGGCAAGTCAGTAAGATTCGGTTACATAGAAGTCAGCGAAAAAAATCCTTCATTCCTGAATACAGGAGAGTGTATAAGAGGTCATGAGTTCCATTATTATGACAGCACATATAACGGTGATTCATGCTTAGCAAAAAAGCCTGTAACAGGCAAAGAATACGACTGCATTATAAATGATGATTGTCATTGGATGGGATTTCCGCATCTATACTATCCGTCCAATCCTTCTTTCGCTGAGAATTTTGTAAAAAAAGCTTGCGAATACAGACGTTCAAAAAGATAATTTGTTACTTTTTTCAGTCTAATTATTTAGCAAAATATGGTAGAATCTTTAGTGTTTTGAAAAAAGGATTTTGATATGAAGAATTCATCCAAGTTTTTTGAAAATAAAGAATGCGAATATTATCCCTGTCATAATGGTATAGATGAGATTAATTGTCTCTTCTGTTATTGCCCCATGTACAGGCTGGATAATTGCCCCGGTAATCCTGAGTATAAGGAAAAAGATGGAAAGACGATAAAGATATGCACCAATTGTTCTTTCCCTCATAGAGCAGAAAATTATGAGACTATTATCGGGATACTAAAAAACAATAATTGAGTATAAGCAAGCGCTGTAGTACTTGAGAGGGTTAAACTAAAAAAGACATTATTGTCTAAGGAGGAAGAAATGAAAAAGAAGATTTTCAGTGTGTTGTTGGCAGGCTTGATTACAGTAGTCAGCCTCACAGGATGTTCTGCTCTTAATGATGCCATCCAAGAGAGCGAGCAGGAGATTGAAGAGACAAAAGAACAGCTCGCTAAAGATGTACAGGATATTCCTGAAATTAAGATTGATCAGGATGCTCTTGATGCTTTTGCTAAGGCAGGTTCATTAGGTACAGTTAATAAGGACAGAGCAGGTAATGATATCACTGTTCCTGAAAAGGTTGAAAAGATTGTATCCATGTCTCCTTCAGCAACAGAGTTGTTAATCGACTTAGGACTTGCTGACAAGATTATCGCTATTGATACTTACTCAGCTTCATCACCTTTTGCAAGCAAGCTTAAAGCAGATTTACCTGCATTTGACATGATGACACCTGATTGTGAATCAATCATTGCACTTAATCCCGATGTAATCTTTACTACAGGTATGAGTAGTGCACACGGTGAGGATGTATATGCTTCTGTTAAGTCAGCTGGTGTATGCGTTGCAGATATTCCTACAGCAGCATCTATAAAAGATATCGAAGATGATATTACATTCTTTGGTGATGTTACAGGAACTCAGGACAAGGCAAAAGCAATCAACGATCAGATCGAAGCATTCAAGACTTCATTAAATACAGCTTCAGGTAAGATTGCAGAAAAGAAGACAGTTCTCTATGTAATGAGTGTTCCTACAGCAGATTATCCTAATTGCTACACTTGTGGTAAGGGAACATACATGGATGAGATCTTCACACTTTGCGGACTTAAGAATATTGCAGGTGATGTTGAAAATGCATGGCCTTCATTATCTGAAGAAGATATCATTGCTAAGAATCCTGATGTAATTATCGTTGGTGATACATACACACCCGATGCAGTTAATGCTCTTATGTCTATCGCTGCATGGAAGGACATCAAGGCTGTTAAGGATAAGGCAGTATATGCAATCGACGGTGATGCATTCAATCAGCCTAACCAGTATGTTATGAACTCTGCATATGATATTGCTGTTGCAGCATATCCCGATGAATTCAAGGATCTTGAGAAGCCTTTCAAATAATTAAGTATGAACAAAAACAATATTCCTAAAATAATACTTATATTGTTTGTTTCAGTTATCGTTATTATCCTTGCTTTTGGCATAGGCAGTGTATACGTGCCTGTAAAAGAGCAGTTTTGGATAGTAATGGATAAGTTATTTAAGCTTGGTGCAGATAATAAGTATCTTGCTACCAATGCTACTATCATGACAACTATACGTATGCCCAGGGCTCTTCTCGCTTTTTTGGTGGGAGGAGGTCTGGCAATAGCGGGTGTATCCACACAGTCGATACTTCAAAACCCGCTTGCATCTCCATATACACTGGGTGTGTCTTCGGGTGCTTCTCTTGGTGCGGCAATCATAACCGTACTTGAGATTAGCGTACCTGCACTCGGTGTATTTTTATTGCCCGTCGGCGGTTTCGCCTGCGGTCTTGCAACCGTACTCTTTGTAATGGTTGCATCTTATAAGATTGACAGAAATGTAAAAAGCCATACCGTTGTTTTGATGGGTATGGTTGTTTCCATGTTTGCCAATGCAGTTATTACTTTGCTTGCACTTTTATTCGTGAAGCATGAGCATCATATCATCAGCTGGACGCTTGGTTCTTTTAACGCGAAGAGATGGTATCATGTAGTAATCCTTTTGGTTGCGGATATAATAGCGCTCTTTTTCATGCTTAGGTCTCATAGAGAACTTGATGCATTGTCTTTTGGCGATGAACATGCCAAGTCGATTGGTGTTAATACTTCAAGATTCAAGTGGCAGCAGCTTATATTTGCATCACTCTTAACAGGCATCTCAGTGTGCTTCACCGGCACAATAGGATTCGTCGATTTGATTGCACCTCACGTTGCTAGAAAGATAGTAGGTGCCAATCATAAGTATGTTATTGTTACTGCTTTCTTTATAGGCGGTATTCTTATGTGTGCTGCGGACCTTGTATCAAGAACTATTCTTGCACCAATGGAATTACCGGTTGGATCTGTAACCGCACTTATCGGAGCACCGTTTTTTGTATGGCTGTACTTCGGACAGAGAGGTAAAAGATGAGCGATATTAATACTTTTAAAAATGGAATAGAGCTTAAAAACGTCTCATCGGGCTATGGCAAAAAGAAAGTGATTCATGATGTATCACTTTTTATCCCTCATGGAGAAATTACTGCGATACTTGGTGAAAATGGTTCGGGTAAGACCACACTTCTTAGAACTATTGCAGGACTTATCGATTATGAAGGAAGCATTACGGTTGATGGCGAAGAAGTTAAAAAGATGCCATATAAAGAAAGAGCTAAAAAGATATCTCTTTTATCCCAGATGAACAGCGCATACTTTTCGTACTCCGTATATGAGACGGTTAAGATGGGAAGATACAGATTTCAAAAAGGATTCTTTGATACATATAAGGATGAGGACATTAAGTTCATCGAAGAATGCATGAAGCGTGCGGACATACTTGATATCAAGGATGAGCGAATCGGAGAGTTATCAGGCGGACAACTTCAGAGAGTGTATCTTGCTCAGCTTTTCGCTCAGGATTCAGAATATATATTCTTGGATGAGCCCACCAATCATCTGGACCTTAAGTACAGGGTTAAGCTTGAAAAGGAATTACAGGAGAAAAAGGTTTCAACGCTTTGCGTATACCATGATATCCGAGCTGCCTTGGATATGGCTGATAACATCATTCTCATTAAAAACGGCGAGATAGTTAAGCAGGGCAAGACTTGTGATATAAAAAAGAGTGAGGCGCTTAATCTCACATTTGATATGGATGTCCTTTCATACCTTTCTTAAAAATCTTGATGAAGTATAGATGTTATAGGGATAAAAACTATCAAAAGTCTTACTTATATTGAATTAGATTTTAGTGTTGATATAATTAAAGTGCGTGTAATATGCGCACTTTTTCTTATGCGCAAAACACGTATTTCTTTTTAGGAGGACAGATATGAAAAAGAGAGTACTGGCAACAATTTCAGCGCTTTTGCTTTTACTCGTATCGGTGATTGTATATCTTCCGATGCACGTTAATGCAGAGCCTGAAGGTGAAGAAGAAAACATTTTACAAAACGGAGACTTCGCGGACAGCGATGTATCCATGTGGGGAGCAGAGCAGGGCGGTTCGAATATAAGCACTGCTACAAGCGATACTCCCATATATGATGACGTTAAGACATACGGCGTTATTAATAAGCGTACACGTCCGTATGATTGTTTTGCATATGATGTTACGGATCTTGTAGAGAACGGCAGCACATATGCTTTCAGTTTCTATGTAAAGCTTTCGGATGATTATAAGGGGGCTCCCGAGACACAGCGACAGGTTGATTTTGCTCCTTATATCACATCGGGCGGAGAGACCAACTATCTTGGCTCATATTCACCCAACATACAGGGCGATTCCAGCCAGCAGCTTACAGTAGGCGAGTGGACCAAGTACGAAGGAACATTCAAGGTTATGGCTTCCGGCAAGATAGACAAGCTTGTAATTCGTATCCTTGAGCAGGGCGAGAATTACGGCGAAGGCGATTGTGTAATGGGCGAATATTATGTGACAGGTGTTAAGCTCGTTGACCTTCATCTTAACAAGCCCACAATTGAGGGTAATATCCCTCCTCTTAAGGACAAGTTCACTGAGGATTTCGGTGATGACATGATCTGCGGTACATCCTTATCGGGTGCCGAGATTAACGATGAAGTTTTGATGAGCCTTGTTGCCAAGCATTTCAATTCAGTTACACTTGGCAATGAGTTAAAGCCCGATGCACATCTTGGCAATTCGATTCGAGGTACCGAGACTGCAGTTATTGATGGCAAGACTATTACTGTTCCCAAGCTTGATTTCTCACAGGCTGAGAGATATCTTGATTATTTCCTTAAGTGGAATGAAGAACATCCTGAAAGTCAGTTCAAAATAAGAGGCCATGTATTGGTATGGCATTCACAGACACCCGAATGGTTCTTCAGAGAGGATTACAACATTGTTAAGCCTTTTGTAGAGCCTGAAGTAATGAACCTTCGTGAAGAGTGGTACATCAAGACAATACTTGAGCACTATACAGGCGAAGACAGCAAGTACAAGGATCTGTTCTACGGATGGGATGTTGTTAACGAGGCTATAAGCGATTCAACAGGTACATACAGAACAGATACTGAGGGCTCCAACTGGTGGGCAGTATATCATAGCAACGAATTCATCGTTAATGCGTTCAAGTATGCCAACAAGTATGCTCCCGAAGATCTCGAGCTCTATTACAACGATTACAACGACTGCACACCTGACAAGGTAAAAGGAATTGTTAACTTATTAAATGATGTTCTTGCTGTGGAAGGCACAAGAATCGATGCAATGGGTATGCAGGGACACTATGACATAGATTATCCTTCCATGGAGCAGTTTGAAGATGCAGCCAAGAAGTATTCAGAGGTTGTAGGTAAGATTATGGTTACAGAGCTTGACTTCAAGTCATCCTCTGCTTATGACGGAACAGAAGCTACGCTTCCCGGCGAATATATCAGACAGGCTTATCGTTATAAGGCTCTTTATGACACCATGAAGAAGTTAAATGACGAGAAAGCAGTTGAAGTAGGCGGATTCATCGTATGGGGCGTAATCGACGGCAACTCATGGTTACAGGCTTTCACAGGTGTCGGAGGCGGTGTAACGGACGGTTCTCCTCAGTGTCCTCTTCTTTTTGATGACAACTATCATGCCAAGCCCGCATATTGGGCTATCGTAGACGCTTCCAAACTCTCTCCCGAGATTAAGGCAGTGTCAATCAAGCAGACTGTAGTCGATGATTTTTCACAGGCCGAAGACAATACTTTCGGTAATGACAATACCAATGTAACATTCAAGACAATATGGAATAAGGGACAGGTTCAGTTTGCGGTTGATGTGTCTGATTCTACTGACGATGCATCCGATACTGTTAAGGTATACTTTGACAAGCACAACTCCAAGACCAGCGGTATTGCTACCAAGTGCATCGAAGTAAAAAGAAGTGAAGCGACAGACAATACTGCAGACGGATACAAGGTAACCGTTAATGTTCCCGCAGAAGATATCGATGCCAATATGGTTGTTGCATTCGATATTGTTGTAACCAATGACGGCGAGGATATCGCTTTTAACGATACCAAGTACACACAGGCTAATTCCAGTGAATACTATGCAGAAGGTCTTCTTAAGCCCTTCATGTTCATCCCTAAGGGAACGATTACGGTAGACGGCGAGCTTGATGATGCATGGAAGGATGCTGTGGAAGTATCTCTTAACAATAAGACTGACAATCCTCAGGCATCAGGCAAGTTCAAAGTATTATGGGATGAGACCAATCTCTATGTATATGCTGAAGTAACAGATTCGGATCTTAACAAGGATTCGGGTGAAGTTCACGAGCAGGATTCGGTAGAAGTATTCATCGATGAGACTAATTCCAAGGCTCTTGAATACAATGATGCGACCAAGCAGTACAGAATCAACTACGAGAATGAACATTCATTCAACGGCAATAAGTGCGTGGAAGAGAATGAGACAACTTTTGCAAAAACAACAGATACAGGTTATATCGTAGAAGCAGCATTCAAGTGGACTGAGGTTACTCCCAAGGAGGGAGATTACATCGGTATCGAACTTCAGATTAACGATGCTGATTCAACAGGCATAAGAATCGGTACAGCAACATGGAATGATACAACGAATCAGTGTTGGTCCAATCCTCAGTGCTATGGTACTGCTCTCCTTGTTAACAAGCTCTCCGATGTTCAGGCAGCAGATTCTAACGGTTCAGATGCTGACAACTCCAAGAGAAGCAAAGTAGGTCTTATCATTGGTGTAGGATCGGCAGCAGTTCTTGCAGTAGTTGCAGGTATCGTATCCATCAAGGGCGATAAGAACGATGAAAAGGCCGAGGAAAGCAAGGCTGAAGATACCCAAGCTGAAGAAAACAAGGACGAAACAAAAAAGGCTGAAGAAGCTGAAGAAAAAAAGGAAGAAGAGCCCAAGGAAGAAGAAAAAGAAGAATCCGAAGAAAAGGATGACAAAAAAGAAGAATAGTCGGATAATAAAAGAGTAAGTTTTTATTATAAGACTATGGGGGTGAATAAATATGCAGGAGATGGAGAAACAGTTTCATATTCATTGCGTAGAAGGTGATGTGGGAGAGTATGTAATACTTGCAGGAGACCCTGGAAGAATTCCCGATATAGCGGCGCTTTTTGATGACGCTAAGCAGGTAGCATACAACAGAGAATACAATGTATTCACTGGATACTTAGAGGGCGTAAAAGTAACAGCTTGCTCAACAGGTATCGGCGGACCTTCAACATCCATCGCAGTGTGGGAACTTCACAATCTTGGAGCACATACTTTTATCAGAACCGGTACATGCGGAGGTATAGATACCGATGTTAAGTCCGGAGACATAGTAGTAGCTACGGGAGCCATAAGATATGAGCATACATCGCTAGAGTTTGCTCCTATAGAGTTTCCTGCGGTAGCTGACCTTGATGTAACCAATGCACTTCGTGCTGCTTCTATTGAGAATGGAAAGAACACTCATGTCGGAGTTGTACAGTGCAAGGATTCATTCTACGGACAGCATTCACCTGAAAAGATGCCGGTATCTTATGAACTTCTCGATAAATGGGAAGCATGGAAAAGATTAGGCGTTAAAGCATCAGAGATGGAATCCTCTACACTCTTTGTTGTAGGCTCAGCTATAAGAGCACGTTGTGGTGCGCTCTTCCATGTAATATGGAATCAGGAGCGTGAAAAAGCAGGCCTGGATCAGACGATGAGCGAGGATACATCATCAGCAGTTAAGATTGCAGTTGATGCGATGCGTAAGATTATCCTTGAGGATAAAAAGAACGGCAAAATATAATTCACTAGTTTATATAAGTATTAGTTTAGAAAGGTTGGGAGTGAAAACTCCCGACCTTTTTTTTACTGTTTTTTATTCCACTTTTAAATAATGACCGATACGGTCAATAAATTTGTGCGGTTTCACTTGATTCTTTTAAGAAAAGGTTAAGATTTGTTTAAATTTGCCTAATTTAAGGCATTTGCTGTATACAAGACAAACAATTGGTTATATAATTAACAAAGTTTTGAAGGAGGAGATAGTGACATGAATATAAAAAAGATTATATCGGTTGCTTTATGTACAACAATGTTGGCTTCATTGGTAGCCTGTAGCCCCAAGGATTTCTTTTCCAAGCTCCTTACAGGTAAGGGTGGCTCCAATAACAATGCCAATTTGATGGCAACAGCAGATACTGTTAATAAGGATGCTATATTCAAAGAGACTTCAAGAATTAACCTTGAAGGAATTGAATATTTTTCTCGTATAGCTGTTTCGGGTGATAATGTATATATATTTGCAATGAACTGGGAACCGAAGGATGGTTCTTATGTAGATGCAGAGGATCCCGATGCTGAGACAGCACCTAAACAGCCTGCAGATACAGAAGATGCTGACCCGGACTCAAATATAGAAGTGAATAATAATTCAGATGCAGATCCGGACAGTTATTCAGATAATGATCCTTACTATGATTCACCTGATATAGAGTATGTTTCTAAACTTAAGGTTGCTAAGATAACTGGAACCAACGTAGAGTATTTATCAATAGAAAATACAGATGATCAAGGATATTACAACGAGAGTTGCTTTAGCGCTGATAAGGATGGGAACTTATATTTACTTCATGAGTTTTATGATGAGATCAGCGACAACTACACACATTCATTAAGAAAGTTTGATGGTAATGGTAACCTTCTCAAGGAAGCTCAGGTTGAAGAGAGCAAGAATGGTAACACATGGGTTAATATGTTTGCTACTTCTCCGGAAGGAATTACATATCTTGTAATGGACGGAACCATTCTTGCATATGATTCAGATTTTAAGAAAGTCGGAAGATACGATTATGAGAATCAGAACACTTGGATTGGAAGTACTTTTATAGATGCTAATGGCGATTTCGTATTTACTCAGGAGACTTGGAGCGAAGACAAAACGAAGAGCGACATGTTTGTTATGGATAAAACAGGCAAGGTTGCTACAGCTTCATATCCTGATGAGATTAAGAACAAGGATGTCATTGTAGGATCCGGATACGACTTCATATATAGAAGCGGTTCTTCCATCTATGCATTGAACAATTCTGACAAAGCTCCCAAGGAAATAGTTAACTTCTATGATTCGGATATTAATCCTGATGAAGTTGGATATTCAATGGTATTCTTGAACGCAGAGAAGTTCATAGCAGCAGGCGAAGGAGGTTCTGTTGTAACATATGAAAAAGTTCCTGCAGACCAGGTTGTTGATAAAGAGATTATTACTATAGGTTGCGCTTACGGAGTATACGGATTTTCAGATAGTATTCTTAAATTCAACAAGACTAACGACAAGTATAGAATCAGAGTTATAGATTATTCGTTACTTAATACAGATGAAGATTGGAATGCTGGAAGCAAGAGATTCAATACTGATCTTACTTCCGGAAATGCGCCCGACATCATTGTCCCTGACATGTATGATGTTAAGAATCTTATGAATAAGGGTGTATTTACTGACCTTACACCTCTTATGGATGCAAGCGATTTAAAGAAGTCTGATTTTGTGTATTGTGCTCAGAACGCATATGCTGATGGAGATAAGTTATACTGCGTATTCCCTACATTCTCAGTTCAGGGCATAGTTATGAAGAAGTCCTTATACAAAGAAGGCATGACACTTGATGATGTTATTGCTTGGGAACAGCAGACAGGCTGCAAGGCTTTTGCTGATTATTATGATAAGAAAAGTATACTTAGCTTGCTTATGTCATATGGAATGGATTCATTCCTTGATCCTGTAACAGGCAAGTGTAACTTCGATTCACCTGAATTCATCAAGGTACTTGAGTATGCTAATACATATCCTGACCAGATTGGTGATGACTTCTATGAAACATATGATTATGATGCTGCTCAGAGTAAGTACAGAGAAGGCAAGACTCTCATGATGACCATGTATCTCAATAACTTCAGAGGTTATAACTACCAGGTGCATGAATCATTCGGAGATGATTACATCTTCTGCGGAATGCCTGTTGGAACAACAGGATTACAGCTTTCTCCTGATACAGTAGTCGGAATCTCGGATAAGAGTAATCACAAGGAAGCAGCATGGGAATTTATTGCCAGCGTATTTAAGAATGATGAAAACGGCGATAACGGTAATTTCTACGGATTCCCTGCATTAACAAGCCAGATGGAAACTGCTAAGAAGGATGCACAGGGCAAGCCTTACTGGGTAGATGAAGATGGCAACAAGAACTACTATGATGATTACTACTGGATTGGTGGTGAAGAAGTACCTCTTGAGCCGCTTAAGCAGGCTGAAATAGATTCAGTTACTGATTTCATCACACATATAACAACAACAGGTACTTGGGATGATGAACTCAATCAGATAGTTGATGAAGAAGCAGCTCCTTTCTTCGCAGGTCAGAAGAGCGCTGCAGATGTAGCTAAGGTTATTCAGTCCAGACTTCAGATTTACATCAACGAGAAGAAATAACTTAGCTAAACTAATAATTCATAGACAAGAA
>JAEEQX010000104.1 GCA_016285575.1 Lachnospiraceae bacterium | reverse complement strand
GACCTATCGGTTCGATATTGATAACTCTCCAAGAACGAACTCCGACTTTTTTGAACTCTTCATACATTGCATCAAGTTCGTTAATGTTTTTATGATATACAACAGTCGTAATCTGAACGTGATTAATCTTGACCGCAAGAAGATTCTTGATACCTTCTATCGTCTTCTCGTACGCTCCGGGAGATTGTCTGAACCACTCATGATTCTCTTTAAGGCCATCCACACTAATTGATACTGTACGAAGTCCAGCTTTTTTTAACTGTCTCGCAACCTCTCTTGTAATAAGAGTACCGTTGGATGTCATTCCCCAGCCGAATCCGATATTATTGGCGAACTCCATAATCTCAAAAAAGTTAGGACGAAGTAACGGTTCGCCACCTGTAATGCATAAACGCATCTTTGAAATGTCAAAGTCTTTTTTAACCTGAATAAGAGTGTCCTTAATTTCTTCGACCGTAAGCATATCTTTTACATCTATATCACCGCATCTTGAACCGCAATGAAGACAATGCTCATTGCAAAACGGAGTTATTTCAAGAAAAAGAGACCTGAGCTCGGGGTTCGGCCTCAGTGTCTCTTCTCTGTATTTTGCAAGAGTCGTCATATGCTCTTTTTTTTGTTTTACGGTTAATCCGGAATTATTTTTTTTAGACATTTTAATTCCACTCTATTGTAGATATAAAAATATATCTATATAACTACTTCTACTCACCTAATGCGACTAATATAATACTTTCTAATTACTCGTCAAATTTAGGAGGACCATAAACCTAATTCTGTTCATTACGTGAAGGATCAAAATCATTATTGGTATCATCCTCATCCACGTTATTATCATCGAACCATTCGGGCGGTCCGTATACAACTTCATTTAAATTCAAGTTGGGTTCATAGTCATCAACAGGAGGGCCATACACATCCGGTTCCTGATTGTTCGAAGGATCATAGTCGTCAACGGGCGGACCATATACATCCTCATTTACATTGTTCTCAGGATCATAATCCGAAGGCGGACCATATACAGCATCGGGTTCATTATAGGAAGGATCAAAATATTCAGGAGGGCCGTATACGCATACCGGACGATTAAGTTCAGGAGCAAATACTCCGATTACGATTGCCGATGCTGTCATGCAAATGAATAAAAGGATTACATTTCCTATTCCGACAACAAGCATTAATAGAGCCCACCATACGCTCTTACCACCGTCTCTGAGTCTTCTGACAGTAAGTGATATCCAAGGTACGATTGACACAAAGAGATATAAAAAGATGAGCAATCCAATTACCAAGAACAAATAGTGAACAATTTTTACAGGGATAAATGAAAGGGTTACGTTAACGAAAGCCAATGCAAACAATACTGCTTCGAGTATGAATGCAAACCAGTATTCCTTACGTGAGCTTGTGCCCTTGTAGTCAAATATCCTAACCCACAGTTTAAGTTGTGCCGAAAAGAAATTAACGTCCATATTATTCCGCTCCTTCTTCTACCAGCTTAGCATGCTCCTTTTGAATGTTTTCATCGTATGAGAGCAGAGGCTCAACATCCGTCTGTCCTTTTATTTTTCTCTTAACGTAGTTATCAGTAATCTTCTTAACAAGAGGGAAGAGTGCGATAACACCGATAAGGTTGGGAACCATCATAAGTCCGTTGAATGTATCGGATATATCCCATGCAAGTGAGCTTCCCATTAAAGCTCCTGCCATGATCATTACAACAAATATTACCTTATATACCCTAGTAACTTTTGTATTGAACAAATATTCTACTGCTTTGCTTCCGTAATGTGACCATCCGAGAACCGTTGTAAATGCAAAGAGCAAAATAGCTACTGCAATGAACCATTCACCCGGTTTTCCGAATACGTTGCTGAACGCTTTGGCAACGAGTGTAGCATCGCTGACACCTTCTATTGCCATACCTGTCTTAAGATCAATAAAACCTGATGTGAGTACTACCATTGCAGTCATGGTACATACTACGAATGTATCTGCGAATACTTCAAAGATACCCCACATACCCTGCTTGACAGGTTCTTTAACATCAGAATTTGAATGAACCATAACCGATGAGCCAAGACCTGCTTCGTTGGAGAATACACCTCTTTTGCAGCCCTGTGTAATAACTTCCTTTATCGCGATACCTACTACCGCACCTGCAACAGGCTTAACACCAAATGCAAATCTAATGATTGATAAAAATGCTTCAGGAATTGCTGTGATGTTAACACCACATAAAATAAGTGCACCGATAATATATGCTACAGCCATAAACGGAACAATCTTTTCAGCTACGGCCGCTATTCTCTTAAGTCCTCCAAGTATGATAACTGATGCGATTATCATAAGGGCAATTCCGATGCAAAACGGAACTAATCTTATTTCCTGAGTAAATACTGATTCGCCCCACTTAATTCCGGCAAATAATACAAGCTTTTCTGTTATATCCGAAAAGAATGCGGATTCGATATTAAGGGTAATCTTGTTAATCTGACCCATGTTACCGATTCCAAACGAAGCTAGAACTGCAAAACATGCAAACAGGATTGCAAGTATTTTACCGATTATCTTGCAGCCCTTATATGATCCGAGACCATCCTGGAGGTAATACATAGCACCGCCAGACCACTCACCTTCAACATTCTTTCTACGATAAAAAATACCAAGAACGTTTTCGGAAAAGTTGGTCATCATTCCAAAGAATGCAGCAACCCACATCCAGAATACCGCACCGGGTCCACCTATACATATAGCCGCGGATACACCTGCAATATTACCTGTTCCGATTGTAGCAGCAAGCGCCGTACAAAGTGCCTGGAACTGTGATACGGAACCTTTTTCTTTTTTATTATGGCTGGTCTTTTTAAATACACCACCGCCTGTTTTCTTCCACCAATGAGGAAGATGTGTTATCTGAAACACTTTGGTAACGGCTGTCATTAAAACACCGGTACCTATAAGTAAGATAAGACCGATTTTTACCCAGACAAATCCGTTGATTACATCGTTAATACTTGTGACTTTTTCTATAAAATTACTCATTGCCGTTGTTTTCTACATTGTCCTTTCCATGCGTAATGTTTTCTGAAATAAGCTTGAATGCATGTTCGGACAATCCGGCAGTCTTTAACTCCTTAACCTTATCTGCACTAACAACATCCACTATCTTAAGATATACATCCGATCTTCTTGGAATTCTCTTCTTAACAAATTCTGTTCCGCTGATTGCGATGATTACAACGGGGCACTCTGCCTTGGTTGCAATCTTGAACGCACCGTTCTTGAACTCTAAAAGAGGAGTCTGTGTTCTGTTTCTTGTTCCCTCGGGGAAAATGAATACGCTAGTCTCATCATTCTTGATATAATCAGCTGCTTTGTTAATCGTAACAATAGCATTTTTAACATGATCTCTGTCGATTGCCATGAAGCCTGACTTATGCATGATTGCACCAACGATGGGAATGTTAAAATTCTCAGGCTTACTTACAAACACAAGCATATGCTTTTTCAAAGCATACATAACACTCATCGGATCGTAATTGGATAAGTGGTTAGCTACTACCAAGAATCTCTCACCGGGCTTGGGAAGTTTTTCCTTACCTTCAACATGTACGTGCACATTGAGGAAGAAGAGTGCTATTTGAACTGTCTCAACAAATATCCATCTAAAGAACTTGGAAGGCTTGGTAACTTCTTTTTTCTTATCTACGGTAAGTGACCATAAGAATAAGGCGCCCCACCAGATTACTTCCCATATGATTTCCCATGCAATGAATATTCCTACGAATACCAAGATATGCCAGGGTGATGTGTACCACTTGAAAATAAGATGTGTTCCGATGGCGCTAAGTAATGCGAGCGCCGACAAAATAAATAACATTTTTAATGTCCTCGCTTTTTATTTTGTAAACTCCACTAGGGAGATATGTGTATGTTACTTTAGCAGGTATTATGACGCCGTCGGTACTTAACGAGTGGTGTTTGAAAAACAACACGAGTTTAGTAATCCGCTACGTGCGTCATCATAGCGAGAGCGTGCCTGCGGAGTAACATACGCATAGCTCCCTCTCGATAAGATATATACTAATGTTTTTAGATACAGAGTCCGGTTTCTTCAGGAAGTCCGAGGCGGATATTCATACACTGAATTGCCGCGCCTGACGCACCCTTACCAAGGTTATCGAAGATAGATGTAACAAGTACTCTGTCCTCATTACCTGTGATATAAATCTTTGCATCATCACGTCCTGCATAATCATTGGCATGGAAGAAACTGCTAAGTTCTTCTTCAGATCCAAAAGGCATAACATTGATGAACTTCTCACCAGCAAAATACTCAGTAAACATCTTGTGAATATCTTCGGGTGAATATTTCTTTTTCATCAAGTCGGTATATATGGGGAATGTAACTATCATTCCGCAATAATAGTCATCAACTACGGGAACGAAAAGCGGCTCCTTATCGAGACCTGAGATTGCTTTCATCTCTTTAAGGTGCTTATGCTTTTGTGCAAGCGCATACATTCTCGGTGCATATAAGTCGTTTCTCTTGTCCTCTGCTTCATAGAGTGCGATGGCCTTCTTGCCTGCTCCTGAATAACCTGATAATGCATTAACACATACGGGATAATCTGTTCCGATGTAGCCCTGCTTGATAAGAGGATATACATCCATTAAAAAGCCAGATGCATAGCATCCGGGATTGGCTATACGATTGCTCGTTTTGATATTGTCTCTGAATTCTTTTCCTAGTTCAGGAAGACCGTATGCCCAACCTGCTTCTGTTCTGTGCGCAGTTGAAGCATCAATGATTACTGTATGATCATTGTCCTTATCGATAAGGCTGACTGCTTCGATAGCTGCTGCATCAGGTAAGCATAGGAAAGTAATATCAGATGCATTGAGAAATTTTCTTCTCTCGTCAGGATCTTTTCTAAGTTCGGAATCTATCTTTAATATCTCGATGTCATCTCTGTCTGCGAATCTCTCGTTGATTCGTAATCCTGTTGTTCCTTCACTTCCGTCGATGTAAACTTTTGTCTTCATTTTTTATGTCCTTTATTTTTTTGAATCCATTTTATATACAATCTTCAACTTTGTTTTTACTCAACTTGAAAATATATATTAATTTGAATTCATAGTAATTAAAATTTTATTCGTAGTCCCTTAGGATAATGATTCTTAATCTGTCCGTTAACAGCCTTACCCCATCCCAGTGACACGCCGTTAACACATATAAGAGTCCACCCATTATCACATTCAATTCTTAGTTCTTCACCATGGCGGAAACTCAACGCTTCATCTTCACCCAGTTCGATGCATCGAACTGCTTTGTCTTTTCTTAATGCCATAGCAAGTGAATGTGATGGTTCGAATCTGTCTTTTTTTATCATGCCAAGTTGTAAACCGCTTCTTATAACCTTGAGTTTCTTAAGGTCTCTATCAATCCCTGAAGGAAGCATGTACACATACTCGGATGATACAATGACGTCTTCTCTTGTTAGTGAAAAACCTTTTATGTTTTCTTGGAAAAACTTTTCAACAATCTCAAAACTCTTTCTGTCTATCTGATTATTGTTTTTCTCTTTTTTCTTCTTTGATGATCTATCTAATGTATTATCATCAGGCTCGCCTGACTTTCTTAGAACACA
>JAEEQX010000103.1 GCA_016285575.1 Lachnospiraceae bacterium | reverse complement strand
CTAAAGAAAATGAAATTGTATTATTTGAAACCGAAGATAAGGAAATTACCCTTAACGTTAATGTCGATCAGGATACTGTATGGCTAAACAGGAACCAGATGGCAGATCTGTTTGGCAGAGATGTTAAGACAATTGGTAAACATGTTAATAATGCCTTGAAGGAAGAATTGGATAATTCAACTGTCGCAAATTTTGCGACAGTTCAAAATGAAGGCGGAAGAGATGTCGAAAGAAATATTGAATATTACAATCTGGACATGATTATTTCTGTTGGCTATCGCGTTAAATCTCAGCGTGGTATCGAATTCCGTCGTTGGGCAAATAAAGTATTGAAAGATTATATCATCAAGGGCTATGCTGTCAATGACAAGCGTCTTGAAGCATTGCAGAAAACTGTTGAGATTCAGTCTAAGATGCTTTCTTCTGCCTTGGAAATAGATGGGGATGATGTGCTGAGGGCCGTAACTCAATATACTAAGGCTCTGACTCTTCTTGACCAGTATGATCACCAGTCTTTGGCAAAGCCTGATGGAGAAAGCCCTGTATATCGAATAACATACTTGGATTGCAGGAAAATGGTCGACAGTATGGAGGATACGTTCAAGTCCGATGTTTTCGGAGTTGAGAAAGAAGCCGGAAAAGTTGAGGGGATTATTGCAGCAGTTTATCAAAGCGTATTTGGTGGAGATGTATATCCATCTTTGGAAGAAAAAGCAGCCAATTTACTTTACTTTATGATAAAGGATCATCCTTTTGCTGATGGATGCAAGAGAATAGCGGCATCTTTGTTCCTTGAGTTTTTGAATCGTAATAATGCCTTATTCAGAGATGGGCATAAGGTAATAAGTGACAGTGCTCTTGTTGCTATAACACTTATGATTGCTGAATCGGATCCTAAAGAGAAAGATATAATGACGATGTTGGTGATGAATCTCATAAAACTGTAAATTATGATATAATTACTATTATTTTTGTGAGGTGAATGAACATGGCTTCAGATGGAAAAAGTAAAAAGACTAAGAAAATTGTGATAGTGATTGCTATTATAGTAGCTGTATTGTTTTTGCTTGTTGTAGGAGCAGTCGCTGCAGTTATTATTTTTGCAAAGGTTTCGGCTGAAAAAGAGAGAAATAATAGAACCCCTATGGAAGAACTGGTTTATACTCGTTATCAAGATTTGAAAGATTATGAGGTGGATCCGGATTCTATTACACCGACCCATGCAGTAGTTTTTAAATATACTATGAGCGATGGAAGCGTTGAATATGAAGTATTGATACAATACGAGAAGAATGGATTTATGGATAAATACTTCGCCTTTGAGAATGACGGAAGACGCCTGGGCGATGGCATGAAGGATGAAAAACATGATAATCCTGTTTGGGAATACAATTTCCAAGATAATGTTAAAGTTAATAGCATGAAAGATGCGCTTAGGTATGTATATTTACCAGGAGTTCAAAGTGATTATCATCCTATCTTAGTAACAGAGGAAGAAGCAGAGAATTTAGATACGTGTGCAGTAATGGTTTCTGTAGATAAGATTTATTAAGTTATGATGGAAACTGATAGAAATATAGATTATTACAATCAAAACGCTCAGTCTTTTTATGACAATACTGTAGTGGCGGATATGTCTTTTTGGAGGGATAAGTTTGTCTCCCTCCTTCCGCATGGCGGGCGTGTGTTGGATGCGGGATGCGGTAGTGGGCGCGACGCGAAAGCTTTTATCCAATTAGGATTCTCAGTAGTGGCATTCGATGCATCCGGGGAATTATGCAAGTTAGCCTCCGAGCTCATTGATCAGGAAGTATGGCAGATGAAGTTCCAGGAGATTTCATTTGATGAAGAGTTCGATGGAGTATGGGCTTGTGCGTCGCTTTTACATGTTTTGCCTGAAGAGATTGCAGATGTGATGAACAGGATATATAAGTCATTGCAATCAGGCGGAATCTTTTATGCTTCATTTAAGTATGGAGAGGGCTTGACTGAGAGAGTCAATAGAGTTTTTACCGATTATACGAGAGATTCTGCCAGGGCGTTATTCGAAGAGGCGGGGTTTGAGATAATCGAGTGCGAAGAGACAGATGATGTAAGGCCCGGAAGAGAGGGCGAGAAGTGGGTTAATGTGATTGCGAGGAAGAATTAACTCCATAAATAACCATTTCCTAATCGTGTCTATTAAGACAGGGAAATGGTTTTTTATTTGGAGGAATTATGAGAGTATTTAAAAAGACTATAATCACGGCGACGCTTTTTACACTTGTAGTTGGTAGCGCATGCGTCAGGACCAATGTCTCAACGCCCGGACAAATAGGCCATGTGGTATCTTCATTGGGAGGAAGTTCACCCAGTGCCGGTTCTGCGGACGAGCTTAACACTGATTCCGAGAAACATGTGGTTGGTTATGTATTTCGTGCGGGGGATAGTTATTATATATGCCTTGATGGTGAGACAACGTGGCGTCACATAATATCTGATGAATCGGGTGAGCTTTCAAACCGAATGGGCGATTTTGATTTTGGAACGATTGATGCGGATGTTGCCTGGCTAAGTGGCGGAATCGCTGGATTCATTAATGCGCCTTTGATTAGAAAGGTCCATTCATACGCGAAGACCACTTTTGATGTATGTGATCAAAAGGGGCTTATAGCTGACTATGATCCGGATGCGGATTATTTTAGTTCAAGCCCTTCAGTATATCGTGATGGCGATGATGAGTATGTTGCTATTTACGTATCCTACAATGATTACCGTGTCTATAAGAACGGTACTCTTTTAGGTTCATATGATACAGCGCTTGAAGTTAACAGTGCGATGGGTATTAATGAGATTGATACGACAGCGGATTATGAGAGTATTCATAATGCGCCGATATATGTTTTTAATCTAAATGGTACATACATTGCTTACAGTAGATATTATGACTTAAGTCAGTGGACACCGATTCTTGATAAAAATTTTGGCAACTCATTAGTTGGCACTACGCTAAAAGACGGCGAGATGCTTTTTATCCAGGATGCAAATATTGAGGTTGTCAATGGCGGTGCAAAAGGATATGTGAAAACGCCTCTTATTGAGTCTTTTACCAAGAGCGAGCATGTAAGCTATGACAATATAATTATTGATAAGCATTGGGAAGATGGCCTTGCGAAGACAGATTATGCATGCGCGGGATATGATAGTGGAAGATACATGATTATCTATCTCGCCGGACAATACTATGTGTATTATGATGATCCGGCGGTAGATGAAGATAATCATTTTATCGGTGTCTATGACACCGTAGATGATGTGAATACGGCGATGGGCAGATAAAATTTTTTAAAAATCTGTAATTAAAACCTAAACTAAATTAATACATGTAATTAAAATATAAAACTAAAAAACTTGAAATTATTATTTTAACTAAACTTAGGAGTTAAAATATTATTTTTTTATAGAGATATGTTTTAATTGGTAGTGTGTATTTTTAATTCACGCTATTGCTAGAAAGCATCTTATTCATTTTGTCGACCTTGATCTTATTGGGAATATAGATGCTGAGCCATATAATCGCGAATCCCACAAAGAAGAAAAGAGTGAAGATTCCGATTTTTTCAAGGCTCAACCAACCGTTAATTACGTATATCGCAAGATAATCAATATATAATACAGATCCTTGAATAAGCGCTGCGATTCCTTTTGGAAGTGCTTCCATCTGGTGAACGATCGATATTCCGGCTGCGATAAAAGCAAGCAGGGAAGTTGAGAGGATGCCGATGAGCGCTTCTGAAGGAGACAGGCTTTCGATCTTGCCGGCCTTGAAAAGGGAATACCATATGATTCCTGTAATAGCCGGTCCGCCCCAGGCGAACATCAGGCCTCTTTTACAAAATTCCAAAATATATTTTTTCATAATCCAAATCTCCTTCTGACCTCAACCAAACATCTTCTCGAAATACATTCCGTATATCCGCTCGCAAACTGCGCATCGACGGCTCCGGATAAGAGTACTTTAAACTTTGTTATCTTTTTAGAATTGGCTATTGCAGACTTATTAATCTTAATGAAATCCGTCGGTAAGATAGTTTCGAGTTCGTAAAGGCGCTTTTTTATAACGTATTTTTTCTTGTCAGAGTAGAGCGCATATGTTTTTTCATCTTCTACAAAAAAGCACTCCACCTCGTCAACTTTCAGGATTTTTATCTCGCCTTCAAGATACCCTGTAAGCTGTTCGTTTACGTTGTCTTTCGTGACGAGTTTTTCAATCTCATCAATTAAGGGCGTCCTTTCGTGAACGTTTGCTATTATTTCTTCTTCACATTTTGGATTCAGATTCAGTCTGAATATCATCTTTAATTCCTCTTTTTATCTTTTTTGATTCCAAGAACCATCCATCTGTAAACAGGGATTCTGGAAATGATTTCATATAGTACAAATGCTACTGCAAAAGCTGCTATCATGCTTAAAAGATAAGCGGGTACAGCTGAGATGAATCCGGGTTTTACAAGCCAAATAGCTACCATTGAGATTCCAAGATAATGGAATACATAAAGGCCCCAACTCTTTTTAGTCATGAAGCTTGTAAACTTGTTTTCAAAGTCTGCGTACTTTGCCATGCCGCCTAATACAGCCATACATGCAAACCATGCATAAGAAGTAAATAAAGGTGTACGGTTTACCGGAGCATCTGCATATACTTTACCAAAGTTGAAGATACAAAACAATACGCCGAGAACGATTGCAGGAACCAAGAATAAAGCGAAGTATTTTTTCAACTTTTCAATTACCTCTTCATGCGAAAATACGAAATATCCAAGGAAGAAAAGCAATCCGTATAATCCGAATCTGTATACAACAATAATGGGTGTGTTAAGAATCAATGCGGCTACCCAAACAGGAATCGTAAATAAAATGATTGCGAGGATGTTGGTTTTGCCGCCTAACTTCCAGAGACGATCTTTTTCAATCTTTCTTATAAGTAAAAGAAGCATTGAGAATATCCAAAGCAACTGAATATACCAAAGTACACCGATTCCGCTTAAACACATTATTATGAAAACAATAGGTGCGGGAATACCTTCCGGAAGCGTTGCACCGTCTCCCATATGCATGTTGAAGTATCCCTGAATAAACTGGAAAGCGAAAAGTCCGATAGTCGAAGGAACAAGAAGCTTTCTGGTTCTTGATTTTGCAAATTCCTTGCCGGTATGTTTTTCTAAATAAAGTCTGGAACTAATACCGGATACAATGAATAAAATACACATAAACCAAGGATAAACAATGTATTGAAACAAGTCATAATACTGCACCTCTAAATTAGTTATTTTTCCGACAACTCCCATTACGCCTTCTGCGTTGTACATATATAAAACGTGATATATAACAACGAGAACTACGGTCATCCATCTTATATTATCCAAGTATTTTCTTCTCATATTGTTTCCTCCAAATACTTAAATTATTGATTCCTCTAAATCTTTTAATAATTGATAATTACGTCAAATAGTAAATTATTAATTACTTCAAATACTTTGTGGATTGTTTCTATGGTTGAATAATACTATTAAAGATGAGGCCTGTCATAAGATTTCGGTATTCGGTATGAAAAGTGGGGTGAACGGTAAGAGTGGGTGGATTTAGTAGGAAATGGACACTTGATGGAAGAGTATTTTTTTTAAAATAGTTTTGAGAAAAG
>JAEEQX010000102.1 GCA_016285575.1 Lachnospiraceae bacterium | reverse complement strand
CTTAATGGACTTAAGCCAGGAGATATCCTATTTATCGATGAGATTCATAGACTGAACAGAGTTGTTGAAGAAGTTCTTTATTCAGCAATGGAAGATTATTGCATAGATATAATGATTGGCAAGGGACCTTCTGCCAAGAGTGTTAGAATGAAACTTCCCAAGTTTACTTTAATCGGTGCAACTACCAGAGTCGGTATGCTTACAGCACCTCTTCGTGACAGATTCGGAGAGATTCATAAGCTGGAGTATTATTCGATAGATGAACTTAGTAAGATTATTATCAATTCAGCTAACAGGCTTGATATTACTCTTGATTATGATTCTGCAGAGGAACTTGCCCGCAGATCAAGAGGTACGCCTCGTATAGCCAATAGACTTTTAAAGAGAGTAAGAGACTACGCTGCTGTATCTAATAACGGAACTGTTACAAAGAAGGTAACAGATGAGTCATTGGATATGCTTGATATCGATAAGTTCGGTCTTGATGCTACTGACAGAAAGTATCTTGAGACCATTATCACGAGATTCAAGGGCGGCCCTGTAGGACTTGAGACTATTGCAGCTTCTCTTGGCGAGGAGACAGAGACAGTTGAGGATGTATATGAGCCTTATCTATTGCAGATGGGATTCATCCAGAGAACCCCTAAAGGTAGGGTAGTTTTGGACAAATCATACACACATCTTGGACTTGAAAAGGAATAACTAATTCTGTATACTTTTTATTGTTGAATACATACATTATTCTTAGCTTATCGAATATGTATATTTCATATATATTTTTATATTTTGGGGTATAAGCAATGACCGGAAAGAGCGAAATAGAAGTTATCATTGGTGGTAAGGTATATTATATATCGGGTTACGAATCAGAAGAGTATTTGCAGAAAGTTGCTTCATATATCAATTCAAAGATCAGTGATTTTGAAGGCGAGGATGCTTATAAGAGACTTAACGGTCAGTATCAGAACCTGCTTTTACTTCTTAATCTTGCAGATGATTATTTTAAGGCTAAAAACAGAATCGAACTTTTGGAAGAAGAAGTTCATTCCAAGGATGATGACCTCTGCAATATCAAGCATGAGTTAATCGCTACACAGATTAAACTTGATAATGCCAAGAGTGAGTTATCAAGAAGTGAGATAACTATAGCAAACCTTGAAGGTCAGTTAAAAAACAGAGAATAATTGTTAAGCTGTATGGTTATCATACAGCTTTCTTTATATTCGCACGTCCGCAAGATGTAATTTGCTTCTACGAAGCATGCGGACGGCGCTACGAGTAGGGCAAGATAAATCTTACCTACTCGATTAAAGGTGATTTTATGGTTGAATTATTGGCTCCGGCAGGTGAATACAGTTCTTTTCTTGGCGCTATCAATGCAGGTGCAGATGCAGTGTATCTTGCAGGCAATATGTATGGTGCCAGAGCAAGTGCCAAGAACTTTACATCTGAGGAGATAATATCAGCAATTAAATACGCGCATCTTTTTAACAGAAAAGTTTTCTTAACTGTTAATACGCTTACTAAGAATGAGGAATTGGAAAACCTCTATGATTTCCTATACCCTCTGTATAATAGTGGTCTAGATGCAGTTATAGTTCAGGATATCGGAGTTTTTAAATATATAAAAGAATGCTTTCCAAGTCTTGATATCCATATGTCTACTCAGTCCGTTATTACCAGTAAAGAGGGCGCTTCATTTTATAGAGATCTGGGTGCTAAGAGAGTTGTTCTTGCCAGAGAATTAACTTTACCTGAGATAAAAGGAATAACTGAACTCGGTATAGAGACAGAGTGTTTTATTCATGGAGCCATGTGCTATTCATATTCCGGAATGTGCTTGTTCTCATCGTTCTTAGGCGGTAATTCAGGTAACAGAGGCCGTTGTAAAGGACCTTGCAGACAACCTTATGTGATAGATAAAAATGAGGCTTATTATCTTTCTCTTGCAGATATGAATACGATTGAGATTATGGATAAACTTATTGATGCAGGCATCTATTCTTATAAGATTGAGGGAAGACTAAAGAGTCCTGCATATTCTGCAGGCGTTACCAGCATATATAGAAAATATATAGATAAGTACTTGGAAAATCCAAAGGCTGAATATCGCGTTGATAAAGAAGATATAGAACTTCTTAAAAAGTTATATTCGAGAAAATCAACCGGTACGGGTTATTACGAGAGAGTATCTTCTCCCAAGATGGTTACGATAGATAAAGGCGCTTATCTTAAGGTTGATGACGAAATCGAGAATAGTATATTGGAAGAGTACGTCAATAACACAAAAAAGCAACCGATTGATATGTCAATTAGTGCATTAAGTAATTCTAAGGCTATACTTAATGCTTCGCTTTCTATTAATGGCAATGCGATATATGAAACTGTTGAATCTGAAGATATCATTGAAAAAGCATCCAATAAGATTACTAGTGAAGAGGATATTAAGAAGCATATTCAAAAGCTTGGTAATACCAATTATGCGATCAATAGCCTGACTATAGAATCTAACGACGGATTTGTTCCTGCTTCATTACTTAATAACTTAAGACGCGAATTGATAGAGAAGTTGGATAAAGCAGTTGAAGAAGCAATTTATGGCGCCAACAAAAGAAATGATGGCAATAAAAAATCTCTTAACGATTTAATATCTGATTTAGATATAGATATAAGAAATTCAGATATAGATTCAATAAAGACAAATAGCTATAACAAACCCGTTAATCGAGCATTTGTTGACAATTTCGTTCAATTGAAATCTGTTATTGATAGCGGCTTTTTTGATAGCATCGTACTTGGTGATGATTTGTATAATTCATTATGCGAAAAAGGATTACCTGAAACCAAAGCTGATTATTATGTAAGATTACCATTTATATTCAGATCTCTTAACAAGGATTATTTCGTTAAGCTTATTAATTACACTTCTAAAGACGACAAAATTAAGGGCGTATTTGTTAATCAGTATGATGCATATAAATTGGTAAAAGATAACTGCTTTGATAAAAAGATATGCGCTGATTACGGTATCTATAACTTTAATACTGTTAGTACATCCATTAATACAGAACTATTTGATAGTATTCAGATTCCTTTTGAATTGAGTCAACGTGACATAAACGGAATAGATTATAAAAAGGCCGGAATAGTAATATACGGTAAAGCGCCTCTTATGCAGACGGCCAATTGTGTATGCAAGACAACCGGTAGATGTGCAAAGACACAGAATAATAGCAAGAATTCCAACAAAATGAACGTAGTGACTAAACAAAACTCATATACTTATATAAAAGACCGCTTGGGAGTGGAATTTCCTGTCAGAATCAGATGCAATGACTCGTTATGCCTTAATACGATATATAACTCAAAGCCTAACTCATTGCATAAGTATATAGATGATTTAGAAGCTAATAATATACAGTTTTTTGACTATTATTTTACCGATGAAAATGGGCCGGATATTGATCAAATTACACACGATTTTGAGGGCGTTTTTGATGGACAAAAAGTGCCCAAAAACCCAGATTTTACCGCGTTTCACATGAAAAATGGAGTAAACTAAAAATTGCTTTATTTTTGTCCTCCTTTATAGTAAAATAAATATGTCTTTTTATATTCGGAGGGGAAAATGGTAAATCGTTTATTAGGTTCATATTTTTTAAATAAAAACGTACTTACCGAGGAGCAGCTAGAAAACGTATACGATACTCAGAAAAAATCCAGAGTAAAACTAGGACTTATTGCGGTCAGTGAAAAGCTTATGACAGAGGAGCAAGCTGCTGAATGTAATAAACTTCAGTCCATGAAAAACAAGAGATTCGGCGATATAGCTGTAGAAAAAGGATATCTTACTGAGGATCAGGTATCCAGACTTCTCGGACTTCAGGTCAATCCTTATCTTTCTTTTGTTCAGGCAATTGTTGATAATGAATATATGACCTTTGATGAGGTTGAAGCAAAAGTTAACGAATATAAGAATGAAAAAGGTTTTTCGTTAACGGATATGGATGCTTTAAAGAGCGGAGATATTGATAGAATTGTTCCTCTCTTTTTGCCGCCTGAAGTTAATATGCTTCAGATGGACCATATTCTTGTATGTGTTAAGACAATCCTTAGATTGGTAGATAATGATATCTACTTTGACAAAGGATATTTTACAGATCATGTAAATACGGATTTTTATGCATTGCAGAGTATTGATGGCGATTCTAAGGCAACACTTGCTTTTATTGCTAAGGGCAATGCAATCCTTCCTCTTGCTGAGACATTCGGCGATGAGGAATTTGGAGAAGTTGATGTATATGCACTTGATGCGGTAGCTGAATTCATTAACTGCGTTAATGGTATGTACACAACAGATCTTGAAAAGGTAATGGATTTAGATATGCTCCCCCCTGATTACAAGGTTGAACCTTGTGTCTTGTCAGGAAAGTTATTGGTTCTCCCGGTATATGTTAAGGGCGAGATGTTTAATATTATTTCCGGGTTTGGTGATTTTATTAAGGTTGACTGATAGTAAATGGGGTGTGAATTATGTCTAAGATTCTTATAGTTGATGATTCAAGAACATCAAGAAAAATATTACGTGAATATTTGACAGAAGCCGGACATGAGATAGTTGCTGAAGCAGAAAACGGTCAAGACGGCGTAGAAAAATATTCCGAGTTTAAGCCCGATATAGTAACTCTTGATATTACGATGCCTGTTCTTGATGGACTTGCAGCATTGAAAGAGATTAAAAAGATCGATCCTAATGCCAAGGTTGTAATGGTTACGGCAGTCGGTAAGCAGAACATGGTAGTCGAAGCTATCAAGAGCGGTGCGAGTGAATTTGTGACAAAGCCTTTCGATAAGGATAATATTCTAAAGATTATCTCTAAACTTGGTTAATAAAAAATATAAAACGAATAGCTTTGGCTATTCGTTTTTTTATGATTTTATAGTATACTTTCTTTATATAATCAGTATAAAAGGGAATATAGATGCAGTTTGCGGATTACATATATGTTGACGATTATGGTTACAACAATTTCGAGACCATTAAGGAACATATAGAAAAGAGAAAAAAATACATACCGAATCCTTTTTATGTGCTTATTCTCAATGAATACAATTCTCAAATTGAATTCATGGAGTTCATGTATCTGTTGCAGCAACACTATAAAAAGAGAGAGCCTCTTATAGTAGGTATTGCTGAGACTTATGAATCAGCCGAACTTCTTGCTTGTCATATGGTTGAAAACTGTATGATAAAAGTAAAAGACCTTGACTATATAGCATATCTTTCTTCGCTTCCTGAGATTTCAGAAGATGAAGTCTTACCCAAGATGTTACGTATATCCGGAGGTAAGATGTATGCTTAGTGTACTCAAAATTATAGGCATAGTAATCGGAGCATTAATTCTACTTGCCATAATACTTTTCGTGATATTGATGTTTGTACCGTTTAGATATAAGATTGGCGGTTCTAACAAGGAAAAGCTATATGGTTATTTTCTTGTTTCATTCTTTCTTAATATTTTCCGAGTCAAAGTCTATTATCGGGATAAGGCCGGATGGCTGTCTATCAGGATATTCGGTATAAAGTTCTTGGATAAGACAATTCCCGAAGTTATAGAACTTGTTCAAAAGATAATTGATAAGTTTTCCAAAAAAGAAGAAACTAAGGATGTTTCGACCACTACTGAAGGCTCAGATGGTAACACCGGCGAAAACCACGATGGAACAGGTGAAGAAGAGACAATTCCTGAGACTGATGAACAAGAATTTGAGATTACCTACGATGAAGTAGAAGAATATCTTAACTCTC
>JAEEQX010000021.1 GCA_016285575.1 Lachnospiraceae bacterium | reverse complement strand
AAGAAGATGAACAAAACGAAGATGAAACTGATATTAATGAGTTTGCGAGGGTGGAATTAACAGAAGAAATCAAAAATGCAGATCCCTCAGATCAAATAATTCAGATTGGAACCAAAGTTGTAAATTATGGTGAACGTATTACTTATGGAGAATTTATAGAAATCGCTAATACTGAATTAGGAGGAGATATTGAATTTTCGTCTCAATTCTTGGAAGTAGAAAAAGATTCATTTATCGTTTTTGGACAGTATAATGACATCTATTTAAGAAGAAATGGTGCTAAATGTTTATACTTTGATTTATTCAATGATAGTGAATCTACGATAGATGCAAAAGATTGTAGAATAGTAAAAATATATAGTTGCGAAGAAGATAATTATGAAATGCATTCAGGTTACGAAGGATTTTTAAGTTATGTATCAAATTATAATGACATCATTTTTGCAGGAAATTATTGTGAAGTAAGAGATGATAGTATTTCCTTATTAAAAGAAAAACCTACATTTTCTTCAAAAGAAGAAGCTGGAAATTATTATATTCCTAATGGAGAATGGATTACAGATGACACTAGGACTGAAAATGAGTATCTTTTGAAAGTTCAATTTATTCATGCTAATCAGAACACCATAATAAGGCTAACATCTTCATCATTTACCAGAGATGTAAATGATGGATTATACAGATGCGATGGAATAACAACAAGCATAGAAAAGCTTTATCCAGATTACTATCATCCGTTATTTATGAAAAGTATAAATCCCTTAATTGAGAAAGACAAACAAGAACATCCAGAATGTTATATAAATTAATTAATCAGCTGATGATGTAAAGAGTTTATAACTATGATTATTATATGAAATTCTTGACCATCAATATATCGTCAGCATATGTTCCATCATCATATTTATTGGCATTAGGATATCGTCCGCATTCTTTGAATCCCAGACTTTCATAGAGATGCTTAGCTCGATCATTATGATCTATAACTATTAACTCGGCTTGTTCAAAGCCGAGTTTTTTAATTTCATCAAGCATTACGTTAAGCATTAATCTTCCGATTCCTTGCTCTGTGAATTTTTGCAAGAGAGCAATGCCTATATTGGCGCGATGATTATATCTTCTACTTCCAGAGACTCTTGTAAAGGAACAGTTTCCAACATGTTCACCATCCAAAAATCCCATTATGAGCATGGCGCCATCTGACTCGTTGTGTTTATTCAAAAATTCATATTCATCTTCCAATGATAAATCTGCTTCATCAGATTCCATCATTAAAAAACGAGTTTCACCGGTTACTTTTTTAAGAAAATTAATGAGCATTTCAGCGTCATCATTCGTTGCACTTCTTAATACTAATTCTTTGCCATTAATCGTATATTTTCTTTCTTCAAATATCATTTTATATTCTCTCTATTACTTGATATTATTAACAATTCCTACAGAAACATACTTATCAACTATCGCTCTGAAATCCGTATCAGGCTCTGCGTCTTCGTTGTAAATTCCATCAACCATATAAACAAAAGTTCCATCTTCTTTTTCCTCTAGAAGCTTGTATCTGTCATGAAAAAACGAATCGCATGAAGTGCCTAGATTTCTCTTAATTCCCTTACACTCAGATAACTTGCATCCTGGGAAATTGATGTTAACTATCTGACCACGACCGAATCTTTGATCTATATATTCTTCTATTAATTCCTTGATATATGCATCTGTTGTCTCGTGACAATCGCTACGATCTTCTGATAGAGCAATCGATCCGTAACCTTGGAATGCCGCCTCAAATGCTGCACCGCAAGTAGCAGAATACTGAATGTCTGTTGCAACATTGTAGCCCCAGTTGATACCTGATAATACTACGTCAGGCTTATATGGCATTACACTGAGTGACCCAACTCTTACGCAATCTGCAGGTGTACCGCTACAAGAAAAAGCCTTAACTCCTTCAACAGGAAAATCATACTTCTTGATCTCTATCGGATCTCTAAGAGTTATACAATGTGAAGCTGCGCTTCTCTCATGTGCAGGTGCGATAACCCATACTTCACCGAACTCTTTTGCAAGCTCAGCTAATCTCACTATTCCGGGTGCTTCTATTCCATCATCATTAGTAATTAAAATTTTTCTCATTCTTTTTCCTTATTCTTATTTTTATGCTGATTGTTTCTTATATTTTCTCATCATGGGATATACAGCGATTAGTACAATCACAACTCCAACAAGGCAGACAACAAGTCCGACTCCAAGCATTGTTTTGACGCCAAAAGTGTCGAGCAATTTTCCGCTCGCAAGATTACTGAATACGCCACCTAATGTAATAGCAGAGTTGATATACGCTTGTCCTTTTACCTTGTCTTTTTCCTTCATCATATGATCAGCAAAATAAGCAGCAGTCGGAATGAATACTGCATATGCGAACATCTGAAATGACTGGCTTACGTACATTCCTATAAGACTGGTTGCAAACATTAAGATTGCAGTCTTAATAAAAAAAGATACCGCTGAAAAAACTAATATATGACGCTCGTTAATCTTTTTTAACACGAAACCTATTAACGCCATAACAGGTAGTTCAAGTATGGCCTGAAGGAAAGTTGCATATCCAAGTTGTGCTTCGTTGCCACCCAGATTTCTGATAATCTGAATCAAGAAATCATTGATCATATTGTGAGCGAAAAAGCAACAAGCAGAACCAAGTAGGAATACCACGAAGAACGGATATCTTTTTATAAAAGCAAATAGATTATTCGCTGCTTCTTCATCATCTAATACATTATTAGATGTGGTATTGCTACTCTCTGATTTATTCTCATTATTGTCTGATTCTATAATTTCGCCGATCACAATTTTAGGTTTTCTAAAAAAGAATACGACTGCAACCATAAGTGCCATTGCGACTATAGTCACATATAAGATGACGCTTGTTCCGTATCCCGCAACCGCTTTACCAAGGAAAAAGCTTGTAACTGCGAATCCCGCAGAACCCATGCCTCTGGCCAATCCGAAGTTAATCTTGCAGCTGGCTTTGGCATACTCAAAATTCATGGCTATCATAATGGGCTGATAGATGAACTGAATAGTATACATCATTACGAAGACAACGAAGATCGGCAGTTTTTCGTTGCTTATGAATATGAGTAATACCGCACCAATCAATAAAAAGAGGGATGAAAACATCACTACGATTCTATTGGTTAGTAATCCACCTTTATCAACTATTCCTGCAACAAGTGGTTGCCCAAAGACAGATAAAATATTGGCTAAAGCAAGTGCCAGTCCGACCTGTGTATTAGTAAATCCTTTGTCCAAAAGATATACACCTGCATATGCATGCACTGTGCAAAAAGCTACAAAGTACAATACGTTAATCATCGTATATCTTAATGTCCAAAATTGATTAGTCTTTTTTTCCATTCAATAGTTCCTGTGTTATTCCAAGTTAAGCCTTTTTATCAATTACATTCGATATCTTTTCAGTAATTCCTCCAACTATTGGAATATCACCAACAAAAGGAATTAATGGCTTTTCTTTTTCTTTTATGATATCGATAACGCCCTTTCCACTAACGGCTGCCATAGGCAAACCACCGGGATATTTTAAACAATGACTTGCTAAGAATACATTATCGATTCCTTTTATCTCACTCGACATATTAGCTTTACGTGAAAATGCAGTTGTGATGAATCTCATGTAAGCACCATTAGTATCGTTATTACGACGAGCGTATGTGTATGGAGTCCATGTATCCAACACCTCAATCTTGCCTTCATACTGCGGATACTTTTTGACAATTTCAGTAAGTATTGCGTTGGCGGTATTCATCTTAACCTGCTTATATCTGGATTCATCTGATTTATAGAGTTTCTTCCAGAACTTAAAATCCTTCTCGTACTGGATTATCATGCATTGAACCACAGTCTTTCCTTCAGGTGCGATATAATCTCCGTACGCGCGGTAATTCTTGAGATATATTCTGTCGATTTGCTGCATGCCCACTTCTATCGGAGCACAGGAGAATCCAAGCGAATCATCAATCTCTTCAAATAATCCGTCCACACCGAAAGCAACCTGGTATGCGGAATACATCGGATAATCCTTTTCGTGTCGTCCGAATACATTTTTGATGATTTTGGATGCATGCTTTTTCTTTTTTATAAGTTTCAAAAAGACATACTTTATGTCGCATGCACAGATTATATAATCCGCCGTCGTTTCTTCTCCATTGGAGAATAGAATCTTTTCAGCGTATTTCGTCTTAATCTTAGCCTTCTTCTCAATCTTGGGAATGCGTCTCTTTTTGATAACTATCTTTCTGACAGGCATATTGGTCTCAACTTTTCCACCCTCTTCAAGATAAGTATTAACGAGGCTGTCAGCGATCTTTATAGATCCGCCGTCGATAATATCCGCATTGCCGCTCGCAAAGAAACTGTATACTACGATAAGCCAATATGATTCGTACTCCTTGGCACTGAAATCAAGCAGGAGATTACGAATCGCCTCGCTCTTGAACTTGGCAGCCCAGTGCTCTATATCAAGTCCCGCATACATAACGGCTCTTCTTGCGAATCCGAAATGTGAGAGGACTGTTTCAGCTTCGGACACTGTCTTGGCTATCTTCATAACGTGCGAAAGATTCGCTGTAATATCGCTCGCCACATTGACGCAATCTATAAAAAGATTAATCTCCGTTGCATCCTCGGGAGATATCTCAAGCATCTCTTTTCTGGTTCGCTCCGTATCTCTCCAGAGAGTCACTCTGACCCCGTCGGTCTCTGATGATATCAGATACGGTCTCTTCACTATCTTAGTATCATCTTTTAATACACCAAGTTCTCTCCACATGAGATTGGTCGGCGTATCTTCTTCGGTACCGGTAAGCCAATGGAGACAGTTGTCTATTGCATAGCCGTTTCGATACCAGCCACTTAGGCTTCCTCCAAGAACTGAGTTTTTCTCATATATAGTTGTCTCATATCCGGCGCGTTGTCCATAGATTCCTGCTGCTAATCCTGCAACACCGCCACCGATTATTGCGATTTTCTTTTTACTCATAATATGATTGAAAATTATTTCTTTTAAAAAAAATAGTTGTTAAATGTTTTCTGTTTAATCATTTATCTCAGGTATTTGTTAGACTCATTAAGATGAGCTCCGTAGCTTTTTATAGAATCAAACATCAAGTCGATAAGACTCGGATAATATGTGATGAATTTGCCATCTTCAATCATTTTTTTTATCTCTTCACGAGTAGCCCATTTTACTGCCTGAACTTCTTCTTCCTGAAGCTTAAGATCATTAAGATCGATATCTTCTTCCACAAAAAAATAGTCATCAAATCCATGAACAAAATTGATTGTAAAATGAGGTCTGATGCCTGTAAAATCTCTCTTGATTCCAAGCTCTTCAAAAAGTTCTCTGGTCGCACTCATCTGAGGAGTTTCGCCCGCTTCAGTATGACCGCCGACACTAACATCCCAAAGGTTGGGCCAAGTCTTTTTGTATGACTGTCTCTGTTGAATAAGCATCTCGCCCTTTGAGTTAAATATACATATATGCATTACACAGGTGTATGCATCAGTAGCAAACTCCCAACCGCGCTCCATCACGCCTGTCTTTACTCTGTTGATATCATATACATCCCATTTTTCCATATTCTGCCTCATTAAAAGTGTAAACATCCATTAATCATTTTTTCATATGCTTTCAAATAATGTATTCAGAAAGTACTTTTCAATTATATCATATAAGTTACTTATGATTTCAATATAGTTGTTTTTATTTGCATTTGCTCATGTAAAATATTACTATTTTGATATAGGAAAACTATTATGGTAGAGAAATTTGAAATTACAGATATCAACAACCCAATAATATCGATATATAACTCGCGTGCCGAGACTACTTTATATCGCATGAACGAGCCCAAGCCCGGAATCTTCATTGCTGAAACTGAGCTTGTTATTCGTCGTGCTCTTGATGCGGGTTACACTCCCATCTCGATGTTGACCTTAAAGGAATCACTGGATAATCTGTCTGATTTAATCAATGATTGTGATAAAGCATTTGTTTCAGACAATTTTTGTAATACAAATAATTTCAATTCAACAATATATTCTTATAATCTTAAAGTATATTATTCAGATTATGATACCCTAAAGGAGTTGCTTGGATTCCCCCTCACCAGAGGAGTTGCGTGTGCTATGCAACGTAAAAAAATACCTACTGTCGAAGAGGTTCTTGAGGGTGCAAAAAACATAGCGATTCTTTGCGATGTGGAAAACCCTACCAACATTGGTACTATCTTTAGAAGCGCGGCAGCGCTTAATATAGACGCGGTAATTCTATATGGCAGTTGTTCCGATCCGTTATACAGACGCTCGCTTCGTAGCAGTATGGGTTGTACTTTTTCAATCCCTTGGACATTCTGTAATGATTTGAATGCAATCAAAAATATGGGATATCTATTCGCTGCTTTTGCATTGAGAGATGATTCACTGACTCTATCAGAATTCGCGAATAAAAAAACTGATAAAAAGGCCATATTACTTGGTAATGAAGGATATGGTCTACCGGATGAAATCATTAATATATGCGACAATGTGGTTAAGATCCCGATGCGTGAAGGAATCGATTCTCTAAATGTTGCTGTTGCCAGTGGAATAGCTTTTTACGAATTAAGTAAATAGGACTAAAGTATGCATTTTGTTGACGCTAAAGGAATATTAAACGGGACTCACGGACGTGTGGGAATGAATATATACCGTGGGTGCACTCACGGTTGTATTTATTGTGACAGCAGAAGTAACTGCTATCAATTCACACATCAGTTTGAGGATATTGAAGTAAAACAGAATGCACCTGAGCTCCTTGAAAAAGCTCTTAAATCGAAACGACAAAAATGCATGATAGGCACAGGATCCATGTCCGATCCGTACATGCACTGCGAAGAGGAATTACGTCTTACAAGAAAGTGTCTTCAAGTTATAAAAAAGTACGGCTTCGGCGTAGCAATACAGACCAAGTCCGACCGTATTCTTCAAGATATCGACTTGTTGGATGAGATAAATAAAGAGAGTAAAGCAGTAGTTCAGATGACTCTTACTACATACGATGACGACCTCTGTAAAAAGCTCGAACCCAATGTATGTAATACCAAGCGACGTATCGAAGTATTGGAAAAGATGCAGGAAAGAGGTATTCCCACAATCGTATGGTTAACACCTATACTTCCTTATATCAATGATACGGAAGAAAACATTACTTCTATATTGAATGAATGTGTACGCGTTGGTGTTAAGGGAATTATTGTTTTTGGTATAGGATTGACTCTTCGCGACGGCGACAGAGAATACTACTATGCTGCTCTTGATAAACATTTTCCGGGCTTGAAGGAACGCTATATAAAAGAATTCGGTAATTCATATGAAATACCGAGTCCAAATAGTCGTAAACTCATGAATATCATTGAGACTATATGTCGAGAGAATAACATGATGTATAAGCCCGATGATTGCTTTAACTATATGCAGGAATTTCCTGAGAAATATAAGCAGATGAGTATATTTGAATTGTAAGATTATTTTTCCTCTACTTCAGGCCACTTAGAATACAATACCTTTAGTAAGATAGGTGTAAGGACTGAAGAAGTGATAATCAAAAGGATTACAGATGTGAAGTACACAGGATCAAGTAATCCGACATTCATACCTTTTTGAGAAACAATCAATGCAACTTCGCCACGTGTCATCATACCGACTCCGACCTTAAGCGCATGTTTCATGGGTGTCTTGCATAATCTTGCAAATAATCCGCATCCTATAATCTTGGAAAGAAGTGCAACCAAGACGAAGCACAGAGAAAATAAAAGTATCTCTGCGTTAATATTTTTTATATTGGTTTTAAGTCCGATACTTGCGAAGAATATCGGTCCGAAAAGAACATATGAATTGATATCCATTCTTCTTGCAATGAATTCGGAATCATGAATATTGCATAAAATGATACCTGCGAGATACGCACCCGTGATATCTGCGATTCCAAAATATTTCTCGGCGCAGTATGCCATTATAAGACAAAAAGCGAGTCCGGCGATTGTAATACGTCTGGAATGAGGGTATCTTTGGTCAACTTTTTTGAAAATTCTGTATGCGAAAAATCCACCAACAACAGATATGCACATAAAGAGCACGGTATTGCAAACAACTGTGATGGGCTTAGCTGCCGAATCATAGAATCCTATTACAACCGTAAGCACTATCATACCGATAACATCATCGATGATAGCCGCATTAAGAATGGTTGTACCAATCTTACCTTTAAGGTATCCCATCTCACGAAGCGATTCAACAGTGATACTGACACTTGTCGCTGTCATGATTGTACCGATGAACAAGGCTCTGAAAAACTGCTCGCTTCCGACGGCGGCAAATCCGTAAAAGAGCATATATAAAAGCGTACCGCCTGCAAGAGGTACGAATACTCCTGCGCAGGCTACACCGAAAGCAACAGGTCCTGTTTTAACAAGATCCTTAAGATTGGTTTCAAGACCTGCAGAGAACATAAGAAGAATTACACCAATCTCGGCCATCTGCAAGATAAAATCATTGGTCTGAACCCATCCCAAAAGACATGGGCCGATAATGAGTCCCGCAATAATTTCTCCGACAACCTGCGGAGCCTTGCATTTTCTTGCAATTATTCCAAAAAGCTTAGCTGCGATAATGATTATCGCCAAATCCTTAAAAACGTTATAAGCTTCCATTAAAAATCACTTCCTTATATAAAAAACGAGAACAGTCTCAACGTTTCATATATTGCTCTTTTTTTTTCAATAATTCAAGTAAATCATGAAAAATACTCCATTTTAGTGCATTTGCAACCGTCAGTTGACAAATTGAAAAGCCAACTTTATGGTTAGCAACCAATCAAATTCGTATGATTTTCTTGTAAAGCAAAGGGCAAAAAGATAAACTGTAATTGCCCAATGATTAAAAATCAGAGGGCTAAGCCCGGAAAGGAAAAAATATGATTTTAGCTGATAAGATTATTAATGAAAGAAAGAAAAACGGATGGTCTCAGGAAGAACTCGCAGAAATGCTTTCCGTATCAAGACAGTCTGTATCTAAATGGGAGGGTGCTCAGGCGGTACCCGATCTTAATAAAATAATCAAAATGGCAGAGATTTTTGGAGTCTCTACCGACTATTTATTAAAAGATGAAATTGAAGAAATTGAAAGAAACGATACATCTTACGATGACAAAGAAGAATTGAATCTTAGAAAAGTATCGATTGAAGATGCGCAAAGATATATTAAGATTGTAAAAAAGAATACTCCAAGCGCAGTAATTGCAACCGTTTTATTTGTGCTTTGCCCCGTAACACTTATTATTCTGGCGGGCCTTTCAAATTGTGTTCCGGGAACAATTTCAGAAGCTTTTGCAGCTGTTGTCGGTCTTATTGTTTTGTTTATTTCGATTGCTGTAGGCGTTGCACTCTGGATTGCCGTTGATGCTAAAGAAAAAGAATTTGAATTCCTTGATAACGAAGATTTTGATACCCTTTACGGGGTTGACGGTATGGTAAAAGAAGCTCGTATTTCATTCGACAAAAAGAGAATACCGCTTCTTATCTTAGCTGTTTTATTCTGCATTTTATGTCCTGTCGGAATTATAACAGCCGGAATACTTGAAGCACCTGATATGTTAATTATCTGCATGATAGATCTTCTACTTTTCATGGTTGCGTTCGCTGTCGGAATATTCATTTATATTGCAAGAATAGGTGGAATCTACTCCAAGCTTTTAAGAGAAAATGTTATAACAGCCGAAGAGAAAAAGAGAAAAAGAATAATCGGCAAATTATCAGGAACATATTGGTGTCTTGTAGTTGTGGTATTTATGATATTCGGTCTCGGTTTTAATCGCTGGGAATTAAGCGGAGTGATTTTCCCCATTGCCGGTGTTTTATTTGCTGCTTTAATCGGAATATTAAAGATATTTACTAATGAGGATTAAAAGACTAATCAGAAATGTAATATACCTTGACAATATGTATTTAAAAGAAAACTGCTCCTGCCAAGAAAAAAAACGGCAGGAGCTTTTTTATATAGAAGATTTTCAGATGGCGGAATATTTTATTTATCAATAGTTTGCAAGGTTATTTACTGTTATATGTGGGTAGATTAAAAATGTGATAATCCATAATATATAGTAAGGAAAAAATGGTTTTGGAGGACGATATGCCTGCATATAAAAGTGGAAACTACAGAAATGTATTCAAGGAGATTGGAAAAACCGAAGAGGAAATTAACAAAAGATTAGATTTAGCATTTGAAACCCTTTTCTATAATGAAGAGGAAAAAATATATCATGAAGCGGAAAATGACACAGCGTATCTTCAGGATACAGGGAATCTGGATGTCAGAACCGAGGGAATGTCATATGGTATGATGATGTGCGTTCAGCTTGATAAAAAAGCTGAATTCGATCGAATCTGGAAATGGGCCAGAACCAATATGTATATGAATGAAGGTCCTGATAAGGGATATTTTGCCTGGTCTTGCATGCCTAACGGAGATAAAAATGCTACAGGTCCTGCTCCGGACGGAGAAGAGTTCTTTGCCATGTCGCTCTTTTTCGCATCTCACAGATGGGGTGATGGAGAAGGAATTTTCGAATACAGTAAGGAAGCAAAAGATTTATTGAGAATCTGTATACATAAGGGCGAAAACGGAACGCCCGGAAAGAGCATGTGGAACAGGGATAATCATTATATTCTTTTTGTTCCGGGATTTCCTTTTACGGATCCTTCATATCATCTGCCGCATTTTTATGATCTGTTTGCCGAATGGGCATATGAAGAAGACAGGGATTTTTGGAAGATTGCAGCGACAGAGAGCCGTAAGTACCTCGTAAAAGCATGTCACAAGGACACGGGACTTAATGCAGAATATGCCAATTTTGACGGATCACCGGTCGAGGCCAAGATGGAGTGGGGATATTTCGGTAATTTCTTCAGCGATTCATACAGGACCGCTGCAAACATAGGTCTTGACTACGAGTGGTTTAAAAAAGACGAAGGTCAGGCAGAGGTACCTATTAGAATGATGAAGTTTTTTGGCAGTGTATTGGAAGCTGTTCGCTGCGAATACACGATAGACGGAAAACCGACAGACAGACCGGTTCTTCATCCCGTAGGATTGCTTGCCACAACAGCTCAGGGTGCATTAAGCGTTCCTTACAGTACAGACGAAAACAGTGATTTTGCAATTGCAAAAAGATGGGTTGAGGCATTCTGGAACGAACCGCTTCGTAAAGGCGTAAGAAGATATTACGATAACTGCCTCTATATGTTCGCACTCTTGGCATTGTCAGGCAATTACAGAATATGGTAGTATGTAAATGGTATGTTTTTGTCATAAAATAGTACTGTTGTAAAAGAGGAAGAAATGAACGAAAATTTAACACGTATCAACGAGTTGGAAAAGAGAGTTCGCGAAGAATTAAGCGAGCTCGATTCTCTTGCGTCCATTATTGAGAGCGGTGATGATGAGTTTGTCAAAAACAAGCTCAAATATTTGCAGGCCGAACTAGATTATCTCAATAATCAGAGCAAGCTTCTTAACGAGTATGTAGAGAAAAAGCAGGCATCAAAGCCTCAGTATATTCCTTCGGACACAGTTGTTGCGAAGGATGTTCAATCAGAATCAAGTATTTCACTTGATGAATCCACGGAAAAACAAGTAATTGAAGATAGTATAATCGAAGAAAAGCCGGTTGAAATTGAAAACAAGGCTTATCCTGAGAATGTATATAATTCAGTTAATGAAGAAGATTTGCTGGATATTTCTTTGCAGGAGGAGAATTTTGATCCTCCCAAGAAGGTATGGAAGAGAGATGCCAAGAAGCCTGAAGTTGTCAGAACAAGACAGGTTGATGTGGTTGCTACCAATCAGCCTAATACTTCTTTGCCTACAAGAATATGGGTTAGAGAAGATAAGCCCATTCCTCCCGTTGTGGAGGCTAAAAAGACTGTAAAGCCCGAGCTTGTTGAGCCTGAGTCAGTAGAGCCTAAGGAAGTAGTAGTTGAGAAAGTACCAGAAGAACCTCAGGTAGTAGTTGAGAATATAGTAGAGGAAAAGCCTCAAGTAGAAGTAGCAGAAAAGATAGTTGAGGAAAAACCTCAGGAAGTAATTATAGAGAAGGAAGAGCCGGTTTCAGTGGAAGAACCGGTAATAGAAGAGAAGGTTGTTGAACCTGTAGTAGAGGAAAAGAAAGAGGAAGCTCCAAAGATTATGCCTTTGGAGGATTTTGAGATAGAGGAAACTATCGAGATTAAGAGTATTCCCAAGAGCATCATTGATGAGCCTGAGGAATCTCCCAAGGAAAAGAAAAAGAAGGTTTCCATCGAGAACCGTATCGGTCTCTGGGTTATGCCTATTTTGGCTGCAACCCTTATTTTCATAAGTGTAATTTTACTAGCTAACGCATTACCCGGTGTAATGGGTGATATTATTAAGCAGGCAACTATGGTAGTTGCAGGTTTTTCTTTTGCAGGAATCGGAGTTTTGTTAAAGGTCAAGAAAAAGGGCGGAGCTTTTGGACAAGTCCTTATGGCCATTGGTGTTGGAGAACTCTTTATTACATTGGTAGTAAGCCGATTCGTATTTAAGTCGATTAGTGACCTATGGCTGTTTATCCTGATATTCTTCTGGTCCGCCGCGCTTATCATTCTGAAGCGGTACTCGAGTATATTGTTCCAGTCCATTGGTGAAATCGGTGTATCTATAGCAGTTATATTTGGTGTGAGCTACTCACTGGCAGTACAAAACCATGGCGGCGTTGTCGTTGTATTGATATTCTACGCATTGACTGCACTTATATATTATTTCTTATTCAAGTTCAGAGGATCTTTAGCTAATAAGATTATCTATCATTCGTTTAACCTGGCTAAACTTACATTTTTATCAGTAGCAATAATGGTTGGAGCCGTGGACTTTGTTGTTCCCACTGGAATTATGGGACTAATATGTGCGGTACTCGGACTCATATTTGCAATCGATATTCTTGTTATGTTTAGAGGTGATGCTACATTTGACAAGATTGCAGGACCTTTTGCAGTATTCTTCTATACGATGCAGTTCTTTACCACAGCACTTGTTGCCGCATTACTTTTGGTAGCTAATTACAGTGTGGGTGCCAATTCATTGTTTGGCGATGTTCAAGCGATGATTGATACTGTTTTGGAGTTAAGATGGATAGCCATTCTCGCCGGAACATCGTTAGTCGGAATACTCCTTCTTTTAACAGAATTTATATGGAAAGAAAAGACACCCAAGTACGTTACTGAGAGTATTCTTCTATTCATATTAGTTGCAGCTTTAGCATGCTCACATCCCACAGTTAAAGTTGGATTCGTAATAATGATTGCTCTCTTAACACTTTTAGGATATGTAAGAGACAATCATGTGTTAAAAATATCCGCATTGGTTTTCTATATCGGATATGCTTTCCTTCCGGGAGAAAATGTTCTTCGAATCGCAGTTGGATTATTAACAGCTATTGCAGTTATAAGTCTTCTCTATCTTGTCAGAGAACAGTATGTATTCGCATATAAAGTCAGTGTATACTTTTCACTTATTCTCTATGCAATTACCGTATCATTCTCGGCATTTGAGAATTCATCGCTATACGGAATCAAGCTAGTAGTTATAGTAGCGTTCATATCGCTCTTGAACCTTATCATGATGTTCACATTGCTTGCTAAGAACAAGGATAAGGATATTGATTTTGCAATTATTCCCGAGGTTATCAATATCGGCGTCACTGTCATGGCATTGGTTTTATCCATGGTAGTTCAATTGATGGGTGGAAGCCTCGGATTCGTAGCGTTGATAATCGCATTTGTAATGATAATAGTATCCATTTTCAGAGGATACCTTCAGAGAAGAATTCTTTGCAGAATCAATGCGATAGTTTCACTTTTTGTTGGAACCATCACATTAGCAGTATTTGATTATTCTGCATTCTGGTTCGCTACAATAGCTATAGGACTTGCCATTGCGATTATGTACATTAAAAAGGACAGATACAATATTGCCGATAAGACAATATACTATCTGTTAACATTAGCGTACGCAGCTACTTCAGTATTCTACTTTAGAGAAGGTATTGCAGAGAACCCTGCACTCAATTTTGTAAGCGTATGGATTTCAGCAGCTCTTGTGATAATACTTATTTTCCAGTTTACCGGCCTGGCAAAGACATCGGATAGAATCTTAAATGATTTTAGTCCTGTAACTTTTGTATCATCTATAGCATTGGTAATCACATCACTCTTCACGATGGAAATAGGTGAAGAGTCAGCTATCTTGCTTCCATTTATATGTATGAGCTTGATTATCTATGTTTGGATGATAGATGGCTTCGTAACCAATAAGATTAATGAAAAGATTGCTGTTATCGTAGCACTTTTTGCTATGGTATCCGAATGTATGTCATTGAGTACAGGATATGTAATCGTAGCCTTGAGTGTGGCTTCAATATACCTGCTTCTTTTATATATCAAAAAGGATACATATTATTCGATATTCAAGTATCTGATATATGGATATCTATTGCTTAACTGTATAGTAATTCCTGTAATATACGATTCATCACTTTCAAAAATCGAATTGCTTGGTACTCAGGGTGTGGTTCTTATAGCTCTTATGCTTGTAACACTTCTTTTCAAGTTTACAATACTTCGAAAGAATCCAAAATCAGGCGAGACCGATACTACAATAATGGCATTTATTGCTGATTCGCTTACCATCATATTTGCTACAGTAGTTATTATTCAGTTCTCAGAAATTGGAAATTATATTCCTACAGCGGTACTTGCAATAATGGTATGTATATGGTTAATTCACGGATTTGTTTCTAAGAAGATGCTTTATAAGATAGCATTCATTGCGACACTTCTTTTCATGTTGTGTACATCATGGGCATACATCCCGACATTCTACACTGCGATTACAGTATGTCTCATCATAATTTTCTTAGTATTGCTATATTCGGATAAAGAGTCATATTCGGTATGGTACAAGTTACCGGTATTCTTACTTGCACTAACTAATTGTATCGCGTGCCCTATACTATACAGAACAACAATTGGTTCATATGAATGGCCCGGTGTTGCAAGAATAATATTGCTTGCTTTATTCCTAGTTAATGTTATCTTCAAGTTCGCACCTCTTTCCAAGGATCCGGAGACTAATGAAGAGGATCACTACTGGTCAACATATATATCTTCTATTTTGACCGGCGGATTCGCTATGGCACTTATAGCATATTATAAAGATGCCGATAACTATACGCCGGCAGTTATTCTTTTAGCAATTATATTGATATGGTTGTTAGACGGCTTCCTTAAGGATAAGATGTCAGAAAAGATTGCAGCTCTAGTCAGTGCTTACGCAATCGCGACTATTAGCATGACATTTGTTCCAGGTGTATATGTAGCTATGTCAGCAATAATCATTGTATTATTCTTATTCCTCTTATATAGGGCTGCAGATTCATATTCATTTACATTTAAATGGTTCTTGTATGCATTGTTAATGATTAACTCTATTATATGGCCTTGCTTATTCATCGATTCACTTAATGAGTTGAATGTATTTGTAGCAGCAAATGTAGTATTCGTATTGATGTTTATAGTGAACACACTATTCATGTTTACACCGCTTGTTAAGAATCCAGAATCGGATGTAAGGGATATGCTTCTTATAGTAAGAATTGCGAGTCACGTTCTTATAGCTGTTGGTATCGCTATCACGTTCTTACTTGAAGCACCTGCAGATATACTCACAAGCATCCTTACACTTGCACTTGTTCCGATGGGAACAGCGTGGATATGGAAGGATGATGAAAATGATGAGACAATCCTTACCGTAGGCAAATACCTTGCAGTTACAGAATATGTATTTGTTCCTTTTGTATTATGCTACGCTATGTCAGCACCTGCGTATGTATCAAGTATCGTCGGAATAATTCTTGCAGTAGGCAGTATCGTTCTTGGATTTGTTATGAAGATGAAGGGCGTTCGTATCTACGGCTTGGTAGTATCCATGATTATGATATTCAAACTTGCGCTTGTGGACTTCGAAAAGACATCGGTTCTTGCATATGCGTTAAGCTTCTTCATCGCAGGTATCAGCTGTCTCGTTATCAGTATGCTTTACTACTTCGTAAATGCAGCAGTTGCCAAGTCAGAAGCAGAACAATAAGAAAATATGTCAGATTATAAAGAATGGAATCAAACTAAAGACAGATTGGTTGACGCCGTAAAAGCTCTTGGATTTCGTGCGGAACTTGGAGAATTGGTAGCAAAAAACTTAGGCAGTCCCAAGGCGATGGAGAGAATGATAGCTTATCTATCGTATGTAAAGCCTAATAAAGAAGAGCTGATAGTGGATGAGATGCTTGCTATATGTTCAGACATAAATGCTTGGAAGGATAAAAAGGCAAGTGAAGAAGCTAATGCAGCATATAATGATATCCTAAATAAGGGACTATAGGATAAATAATCAAAGAATTAATTAAATAAATACTCACTAAAAAGCCGGGCACAATTAAGTGTCCGGCTTTCATTTTTTTAGGTTATTCGTAAGACAGCGTTAAGCTGTTTACAATATTACAATATTATCCGATTGGTTCAAAATCTGCTGCGCCGTGTTTACAGAGCGGGCAGATAAAATCATCAGGAAGTTCATCGCCTTCATATACATATCCACATACCTTGCATACGTAACCCTTTTTACCTTCTGTTTCGGGCTTGGGCTTAACGTTGTTTTGATAATATGTATATGTCATGGTCTCTGCCTTGGTAATCACTCTTGATTCTGTGATGGAACAGATGAACATTCCATGTGTACCAAGATCAACGTAGTTTTCTACTTTCAATGAGAAGAATGCGTTGATGTATTGAGGCAGGAATCTAAGTCCGTTATCGGAACGAAGTACTTCAATATCTGCTAACTTATCAACACTTCTGCCACTCTGGAATCCATACTTTTCAAATACTGAGAAAGGAGCTTCTACAGAGAGACAGTTAACATTCATGATACCGGATTGCTCAACAACATGATGAGTGTAATTGTCTTTATTGATTGTAACTGCAACACGGTTAGGAGAACTTGTCACCTGAGTAACAGTGTTGACGATGCAGCCGTTGTCCTTTTTACCGTCATTGGTAGTTACAACATAGAGGCCGTATCCGATATTAAACAGTGCACGAAGGTCGTTCTTGTCCGCGGTTTCGGCGGCTCTTGCCTGATATTCTCCGCAGAATTCTTCTGCGAGTGCCTCTAACTGAGCATTACTTTCGTCATTGAGAGCAGACTTGATATGAACGGTATTATCGGCGAATGTCAGGTTTTTGCATTTTTCAAGCATTCCCGTCATAACCTTGGCAGCCATAGGTGCCCAGGTTCCGTTTTCTATGAGGCCAACCTTTTTATTGGAGAAGTTTCGCTCTGTAAGATGATTGATAAATTCTCTCATAAAAGGGAATATCTCTGCATTATAGGTAGTTGTTGCAAGTATAATCTTGCCATAGCGGAATGCGTCTTCAACGGCTTCTGCCATGTCGCAGCGAGCCAGGTCATTGACAACAACTTTCGGACATCCTTTTTCTTTTAAGAGATCAGCGAGCTTTTCAACAGCTTTTTTGGTATTGCCATATACGGAAGTATAAGCGATAACGATACCTTCTGTTTCCTGCTGATATGTTGACCATGTCTGGTAAAGTCCGATGTAGTATCCGAGGTTTTCTTTTAACACGGGTCCGTGAAGAGGGCAGATAATCTGAATATCGAGATTGGCTGCTTTCTTAAGAACTGACTGAACCTGTGCTCCGTATTTTCCAACGATTCCTATATAATAACGTCTTGCCTCGCAAGCCCAATCTTCTTCAACATCCAATGCACCGAATTTGCCGAAGCCGTCCGCAGAGAAGAGAACCTTATCGGTTGAATCATATGTCATGATTACTTCGGGCCAGTGAACCATGGGTGCTGCCACGAAGTTAAGAACATGCTTGCCAAGCTCGAGTGTTGAGCCTTCTGCCACAACCACCTGACGGTCCGCAAAATCAGTACCGAAGAACTGATTCATCATCACAAAGGCTTTTTGAGATGATACGATTTTTGCATCGGGATATGTCTTAACGAAGTTAGCGATATTAGCCGAGTGATCGGGCTCCATATGCTGAACTACAAGGTAATCGGGCTTTCTTCCCTGAAGAGCTTTCTCCAAGTTATCAAGCCACTCGTGTGTGAAATTGCGATCAACAGTATCCATAATCGCAATCTTTTCATCCATAATAAGATATGAATTGTAAGCCATTCCGTTAGGAACAATGTACTGACCTTCGAAAAGATCGATTTTGTGATCGTTAACGCCTACATAGATGATGTCATTAGTAACTCCCATAGTATTCTCCTTTTATTCATTATTATATTGATAAACAGTTACACGTTTTATAAAAACTGCAGATAATTTTTCAGGAAAAATTTTTGGTTTTCCCCAATTATAAATCACAGTTGTCTTAGAATAAACTGCTTAACTTTTTCAAGATGACTGTCTTTCCATTCTTCCTTATCTGCTTCCAGGGAAAGAGGATAGATAATCTGAAAATCCAGGCATTCGCCGGGAACCCTACCGCTACGAAGAGGTTCGTAAAAGTTATTATACCAGTCTTCATCAGTAGCATTATTGAACTGATCGGGTTTCAAGAAACGAAGCTGTCTCTTGGTATTTTCTATGAACATCTTGGATGCAAGCGGGATCAGTTTTTTATATTCATCTTCCTGAACGTCTGTAAAAATATCCGGCAGGTCATGTGCAACGATTCGTTCTGTTTCCCTGTCGATTCGTATTCCAAAAGGTTCAAAAGAAAAGTCGTTTTCATTAAGAATCAGTTTTATGAAAAGTCCATATTCCGTGTTGAATTGAGATCTCTGATAATCCGTATCAAAGATAAAATTACCAAGCGAATAAAAGATTGCTTTATTCGGAAACAATTCGTAATTCATTGGAACGTGAGGATGGTGAGCTACGATAATGTCGGCTCCCATATCCAGATATTTAAGATATCGTTCCCTTGTATATGGTGAAGGAATTGCAGTGAATTCTTCTCCTGCATGCGCTACGATGATGCACCATCTGCAAGTTTTTTTGATTGCTTTAATACTCTCTTCTATTGCTTCAAGATCGCTCCAAGAGTAACATCCGGGAGTATCTGCGCCGGCTTTTCTGCAGGCTCTCTGGTATCCGACTCCTATTAGCCCGATTCCACCTGCCTCATTAAGTATTATAGGCTTTCTTGCTTCTTCTTCATTTCTTCCGGCACCGAGTGTAAGAGCATTGTGAGAAGCGGCATTCTCGAGAGTACTGAGTATTCCTTCTTCTTTTGCATCCATAATATGGTTATTGCAGATATTCCATATGTCAGAGTTGATTTCTTCGAGGAAATCACCGACCTTGGGATCCATACTGTGGATTAGCGATAATACTCCGCTTGTAGCAGCTTCCTCTTTTCTCTCATAAAGAGGGCCCTCAACATTGACTATCAGATGGTCTCCAGATGATAAAAATGAGCGCACTTCATCAGAGAGAAGATTCTTATCTTCCCATCGTTTGTCCATGTATTTATCAAATCCAATATCGCCTGTAAATACTAAACTACTGCTCATGCAAAACCTCGATAGTCCGTCTTTATATAATATTATAGTTTAAAAATCATATATATAAAAGGATATAATTTTGTTACAGATGACAGAATAAGATATAATTGAAAACGCTGGGATTATATTGACGAAAAAAAAATCATTAAGTACCATAAAATACGGTATGATTATTCGTAAATAGGTTATAGAAACATTAATATAGATTACGGGGAAAATGAAGATGGATAATTTCAATCAGGAAAATGACATGATTCGCGTTGATGAGAATCAGATGATGGAAAAAGAACCCAAGAAATTCAAGTGGTGGATTATCTTGATTGTATTGGGTGCGTTAGCTTTGATAGCGATATTTGCAGCAATAATTCTTCTCATAATATCGATTACTGTATATACCGTATTTGGAGCAAAAAAATATACAAGTACTGCTACAGCTGCATATGCTGCGCCAAGCGCACAACTGGTAACTCCTTCCTTTGATGATGAGGAAGAGTTAGATCCGACCAAGCCCGCTACAGATTCTACATCGGGTAAGGATGCTGGTAAGGAATCAAGCAGTGAAGACCTCACGATATCAGATTTTAACTCAATGTTGAACGATTCTTTGAATAATCCTGATGAAGATTCATCAGACCCTTCAGCTCCTATACCTACTTCGCCTAATTCAACAGTTGACTATACCATAGTCAATAATGCATATGGCAGAGATGCGGATAAAGCAAAAGACTGGGTTAAGAGGTATTTCCCTGATGCAGCAATTACCGATATGACTGATAAATATGTAAGTTATTGGAAGTTGACACAGGATACTCCTTTCAAGGCTCTCTCCATTGACGGATATATCTATACATACGATTATATATGTATTGATTTTGACGATAATGGATTAGTAAAGACAGTAGGATTCTATAGAAGCTCTAATGATAGAAATGCATTCGATAAAATCAGACAAGCACTTGTAATAAAATATGGATTGGAGTCAGAATCCAACATGTTTGACTCTTATTCGAGTGATGAATTTTCTCTGGAATATTATGTATGGGACAGATTTGACGGATACAGTGATTTATACTTGGGTTATACGTACGGAGACGATAATCCGAATCCTGAGTTTGCACTTACTATTAGTAAGCATGTTTTATAATAAAGACATAAATATATATTTAAGACAGCGACAAAAAGCCGCTGTCTTTTTTGTATAAAAACTCTCATTTTTTGTTATTTTATTCCGAATAATTGCGAATCCTGTAATAGGTGTATTTTTTTTCACATTTTTATGATTAAATTGTCTTAAGAGGAACAAAAAATACAGGAGGATAGTACATGAGTATTGATTTATCTACCATGCCCAAGCTTGGATTCGGATTGATGCGCTTGCCTGAAAAAGACGGCGAAATCGATATTCCACAGGTATGTAACATGGTCGACAGCTATATGAAGGCAGGCCTCAATTATTTTGATACGGCCTACATATATCACGGCGGTAAGTCGGAAATAGCTGCAAGAGAAGCACTGGTTAAGAGATATCCCAGAGACAGTTTTATGATAGCTACCAAGCTTCCTGCTTGGGAGATAAAAGAAGAAGCGGATGTCGAGAGAATATTTAACGACCAATGCCAAAAAGCGGGCGTTGAGTACTTTGATTTTTATCTTCTTCATTCTGTAGAAGATGGTAATAACTACAATACATATGAAAAATACGATTGTTTTTCATGGGGATTAAAAAAGAAGGAAGAAGGCAAGATTAAGCATTTTGGCTTTTCCTATCACGGTTCGCCCGAGCTTCTTGAGGAAGTATTGGATAAGCATCCTGAAGTTGAATTTGTTCAGATTCAGCTTAACTACTTGGACAGAACCAATCCCGTAGTTCGTTCACAACAGCTTTACGATATCTTACACAAAAGAAATGTTCCCATCATCGTAATGGAGCCTGTTCGTGGAGGTATGCTCGCTGATCTTGGACCTGAGATAGAGGCTAAGTATAAAAAGAGACGACCTGACAAGAGCGTGGCATCATGGGCACTTAGATTCGTTGGTTCTCTTCCGGGAGTAATGACGATTCTTTCCGGTATGTCCAATGAAGAACAGATGGCTGACAACTTAAGTACATTTACAAATTTTGAGCCACTTTCCGAAGACGAATTTGCACTTGTTGATGAAGTGACTAAGGACGTACTTGCAGTTCCTCAGATAGGATGTACGGGATGTAAGTACTGTTGCGACGGATGTCCGATGAAGATAAGTATTCCTGATGTATTCAGGACAATCAATGCGCTTCGTCGCTATCCTGGAGATTGGAGATCCAAGAACTTTTACGAGCAGGTTGTTAATAACAATCATGGCAAGGCTGCGGATTGTATAGCGTGTGGACAGTGTGAAGCGGTATGTCCTCAGCATCTTCCAATCATCGATCTTATGAAGGAAGCAGCAGGAATTCTTGATAAATAATTGCCTGTTTATATGATTAGAAATAAGGTAAAATATAAATAGGTTTATTTATTCGGAAAACAAAAAATGGTCAATATAGGCATACTTAAGGAGGAATACAATGGCTTGTTTTTTAGTACCCGGTACAGAGGCAATAGTTACAACTATAGTTACTGCGGTTGTTAAGAAAAAAGAGAATGATATAAAAAGAAAAGTTGAAGAAGGCACAATCAGTGTTAGCGAGACTAAAGGACATGATTTTTCTCGCAAATTAGGTTGGCTTAATAAGATGCTCTGGGGCGGAAGTGTGCTCTTGGCATTTGAACATGTGTGGCATGGAGAAGTATCTCCTGTATTTCCTTTTTTAACTGCTGTTAAAGAGGGAGAGACTCTTGGAATGCTTCAGGAAATGGGGACTGCAGGAGTAGGAATGGCTGTGCTTGTAACATTGGCTTGGGTAGGCATGGTAATAGTGACCAATGCGCTCGAGAAAAAGGGAGCAGAATCTGTGGAGAAGGATTCTGCTAAAGCCAATAACTAGGGGGAGAAGAAATGACATTACTTATAACAGTATTTGCAGCGATAATCACATCGATTATCTGGTATAAAAAAGCACCTGATAACACAATGAGAATAGGAACATTATCACTTATGTATATTGGTGCGTCACTTATGTGGAGTGTGGATGCAATATTTGAATACGCAGAACTTGGAGCGGATTTCTTCAGACCGGAATTATCAGATATGCTTAATGATGCGTATCTTGGTCTCTGCGTAGTAGCATTCGGACTTGTAATATGGATGGTTTCCCTTGTCATCAAGGATCCCAGAGGAATTATTAAGAAAAATGCAACTAGATAATTTTTTTGACAAGTACCCAAGAGTTGCTATCGCTTTTTCAGGCGGTAGCGATTCTGCATTTTTGGCTTATTCAGCCTTAAAATATGCTAAGGAAGTAAGGGCATATTTTGTTAAAACTGCCTTTCAGCCTGAGTTCGAATATCAGGACGCAATCAGGTTCGCCAACGAATATTCGCTTGATTTAAAAGTAATAGAGCTTGATATACTATCTGAGGATGAAGTCGTAATTAATCCCTCTAATCGTTGCTACTATTGCAAAAAAAAGATTTTTTCAGCAATCAGCAAAGCGGTAAAAGAGGATGGATTCAAAGTAATACTTGATGGAAGCAATGCTTCGGATGATGCATCAGACAGACCGGGTATGAAGGCACTCGAAGAGTTAAAAGTTCTTTCGCCACTAAGAATGTGTAATCTTACAAAAGATGACATTAGAAAATTATCAAAGGAAGCGAATCTTTTTACATGGAATAAACCCTCGTATGCTTGTCTTGCAACGAGAGTTCCAAGTAATGTTCGAATTACCAAAGATATTCTTGATAAGACTGAGAAAGCGGAAGCATATCTTTCCTTGCTTGGTTTTAATGATTTTCGTGTCAGATACAGAGATGGCAAAGCACTCATTCAGTTAGTGGAAGAACAATTCGATTTATATTATCAAAAAGAGGATATAATTAAGACAGTACTTTTGAGAGATTATCAGGATATTTTATTAGATAGTAAACCCAGGATCAAAACCGTAGGAATTATCGAATGAACACAGATTTACTTAAAATTTTGGAAGATGTCAGAGACAAAAAAATAAGCGTGGATGAAGCATCGGCTATGATTAGAACAGAGCCCCTTGCCAATCTTGATTATGCAACGATTGACCTTCAAAGAAAGAATAGACAGGGTGTTGGAGAAGTTATATACGGCGCAAGTAAAACATCCGATCAGATAATCGGCATTGCAAAAACGATGAGAGAAAAATCGGATGATGGTATCTTAATCACCAGACTTTCTAAAGAAAGTGCAGATGAAATAAAAGCTGTTTTTTCGAATGATTTCTCATATCATGAGGAATCCAAACTTGGAATAATAGGTAATAACAAGAAGCCCGATGGAATCGGTAAGATAGTTGTAGTCACAGGCGGAACCAGCGATATACCCGTAGCTGAAGAGGCTGCTGTTACAGCGGAATTTTTAGGCAATGAAGTTGAGAGAATATATGACGTAGGCGTTGCGGGAATCCATAGACTTTTATCCAAAATGGATTCACTAATGTCTGCCAGTGTAGTCATTGCAATAGCAGGTATGGAGGGAGCGCTTGCAAGCGTGGTCGGAGGATTGGTTGATTGTCCCGTGATAGCGGTTCCTACAAGTGTTGGATACGGATCTTCTTTTGAAGGATTGTCAGCACTTTTATCCATGCTTAATTCGTGTGCATCAGGTGTATCGGTGGTTAATATCGACAATGGATTTGGCGCAGGTTTCAATGCGAGTCTTATTAATCATATGAAGACCAACAAGTAGTTATGAAGTTATAGAAGGAAAGGATATTGTATGAGAACACTTTACATTGATTGTTCGATGGGCGCTGCAGGAGATATGCTTACTGCCGCTTTGTATGAATTGATTGAAGATAAAGAAGCCTATATCAATAAGATTAATTCCATTGGAATAAAAGATGTGACTGTTTCCGCCAGAGAAATGACCAAGTGCGGTATTGTCGGTACTCATATGGATGTCCTTGTTAACGGTGTATCCGAGGGCGATGAGATGGAACACCATCATGAACACGAGCATCACCATGATCACGATCACCATCACGACCATGATCATGAACACCACCATGAAGAACATGACCACCACTCTCATCACCACTCAAGTATGAGAGATATAGAGGAAATCATAGATAGTCTTAATATACCCGAGAACGTTAAAGCAGACGTTAAGAGCGTATATGCTTTAATCGCCGAGGCAGAGAGCAAAGCGCATAATGTTCCTGTAAGTGAGATACATTTTCACGAAGTGGGAACAATGGATGCAATAGCTGATATAGTTGGGGTATGTATGCTTATCAATGACTTGTCAGTTGATAAAATCATCGCATCCAATATAAATGTAGGAAGCGGTCATGTTCATTGTGCTCATGGTATTCTTCCGGTACCCGCTCCTGCAACCGCATACATATTAAGAGATGTGCCCATCTATTCAGGCCATATCCGGAATGAATTATGCACTCCGACAGGTGCTGCATTACTCAAGCATTTTGCAACTTCTTTTGGAGAGATGCCTGTAATGAAAGTTGAAAAGATTGGTTACGGAATGGGCAAAAAAGATTTCGAACAGGCCAATTGCGTGAGAGTATTTCTTGGGGAAACATCCGATAATACCAAGGAAATAGTCGAGCTTTCTTTTAACGTTGACGATATGACAGCGGAGCGAATTGCATTTGCTACAGAGAGATTTTACGATGCAGGTGCCAAGGAAGTATATACCGTTCCCGTTGGCATGAAAAAATCCAGACCCGGTACGCTTATTTGTGTTATGTGTGACAGAGAATTAGAGGAGACCATGATTGGACTCATATTCAAGCACACAACTACATTGGGACTTAGAGAAAGTATCAGTAAGAGATATACATTAGATAGAGAGATTATAAAAAAAGAGACTGCTTTCGGAGAAGTCCGTATTAAGCAGTCCAAAGGTTATGGTGTTGTGCGCGAGAAGTATGAATATGAAGATCTCGCGCGTATTGCCAAAGAAAAGAATATGTCGATTGAAGAAGTAACCAAACTACTATAATTCTTTTCGTATATTTGTTCTTCTATTCTTTTTAGCCTCATATAAGCATTCGTCAGCCTGATCGGTAAGTTCAGCCAGAGAGTAGTCTTCAGAGCACTCAAAGGTGATACAACCTGTGGAGAATTCCACATAATAAGGTTTGTCGCAATCAGCATTAAACTTGGCACAGTTTTCCTTAAGCAGTTGCAATACTTTTTCGGTATCGGATTTGTCATTGCATATCATGAAGGAGACGAATTCATCGCCACCTATACGACCACATACTACACCGTCTTTACGATAGTTAAAGATGGTGTCTTTTAATATCTTGGCAGCGTTTTCGAGCGCAAAGTCTCCATCCTTATGTCCGAACTCATCATTGATTTGCTTAAGATGATCAAGATCTGAGAAGAAGATAGCGGCAGTAGAACCTGTGTGAGTATTAACCTCTGTTACGGCGCTCTCCATGAATCCACGTCTGTTTAAAAGTCCTGTGAGCGGATCGGTTGAGGATACGAAACTAAGTACCTGGTTTTTATCTTTTAACTCTTTAAGAGTGTTGTATAATTGCCTCTTGGTTTCATTCTCCAACTGGCTAATCTGCATATATGCTTTTGCAGTACTTATCTGAAGAGCAGTACTGTATAACATACCAATGGAAGCAGCATCTATCTCACAAAGCATTATTCCGTATTGATAAGCCTTAGCAAACAGCATGAATGCTACATAGGTATGTTTTCCCGAATCGGGATATAAAGATACGAAACCTTCTTTTTTGGTAACGATAGGTCTTTTATCCTTATCATATACATTAACGGTTCCATCCACATATTTTGCTACGAGTTCCAATTTATCCGGACATATAAAAGTCTCTTTTTTATCGAATTTGAGTGGAGTATCAAGGAAGTAGATATATGCGGATTTAGCACCTTGATTGACGACATTTTCTATGGCAAGTCGATTAAAAGCATTTTCATCATCGACTTTTTCAATCATATATTGGATAGTTACAGGAGCTGCCCAGCTCTTGTTAAGGAGCATAAGAATCCTGTCTTCACTGCTTCTCATTGTATAAGAAGAAATATATGTATCCGTTATCTCGAGAACTTTGCTAAGTTGGAGAAGAATGTCTTTATCATCTATTTTCTTCATGAAGACTTGCATAACCTGATGGAAAGAACGAAGGAAACCGGAATAATCCAGTATTTCGCCACCGTCTTTGCTGCAGAGATTCTGAACTTGAAGCAGAGTCAACTCTAATAGTTCTTTGTCTTCGTAATGCTCTCTTTTTTCATATAAGGAAAGAAGGAGACTAATCAGAGATTTGAAGTATACTTTTCCTTTTTCTTTTGACGATTCTGATGCAATGCTTAGATATGATCCTGAAGCGGCTAATGAGATAGCATCTTCTATTAATTCTGTATCTTCACTACTGTTAATCTTATTAAGATAATCAGTTAGAGACCAAGTGTCGCTGGCATGCTGCGCTTTACAACCGCAGGATTGTCTTTGCAAGAACTTAGCAGGGAGTTTCATCTTAACAGGTTCAGGGTTCTTACATAAAGACACTGCACACTTAAGGGCACGATATCCCATATCAAGTCCGTCCTGGTTAGCGGTTGTAAGAGGCGGATCCATTCGCTGTGCGAATTCTACGTCATCGTAACCTGTTACAGCGATTGTTCTACCGGGAATAAATCCACGCTTACGACATACTCTGTATACGCTGACAGCCATCTCGTCATTGGCTGCAACTATAGCTTCAACATCGGGATTATGGTCAAGGAGTGCTTCAACTAGATCATCAACTTCGGATGAGTAATCGCCGTATTCAACCATTTCATCAGTAACCGTTAGGTTATGATTTTTCATCGCATCACGATATGCGCGTTCTCTCTCGTTAGAGTCGGTATTATTCTTAGGACCGCTTAAGTAGAGAACTTTTTTATAACCGTGATCGGTTAATAAGTGCTCGACAATAGTCATCATACTGCCGTAGTTGTCACTTATGATGAAGCTGTCTACAGATTTTTCGTCGTATTCTTCGAGGATAACCAAAGGCACACTTC
>JAEEQX010000020.1 GCA_016285575.1 Lachnospiraceae bacterium | reverse complement strand
TAATTCACTTCTTGGTATATGCCATGATCAGCCCGGTACTGCAGCGCCGATACCTCCAATGATTGAAGATCCACAGATTAATATGAACAGTATTGCAAGAACGATAGCAATAACAAGGATAATCTTGCCAACGGATACAGGTGTTTTTCCGTATACCTTACCTGTCTGGCCGTTAACCATGAACTGATATATCTTGTCCTTATACTTAAATGATGAGCACCAAATGGGAAGCATGAGGTACTTATAAGTAATATTTTTGTATGTTGTATTAACCTTGATATCTGTAGCGTGATCCGCATTGTGATCACGAATAATCTTGCTGGAGATGTGGCTCTTAAGTGTGCTGGCGATAGCTACCTTAGCCTTTTCCCAAGCATCCTTAAGACCTACTGAATATCTCTCTGCTGCAAAACCAGCAACATACTCGGGCTTGTAAGGAACACTCTTGGTTGTATCAAAAGGCTCAAGTCCCTTTAAAATCTTAGCATCATGTCTCTCACTACCCTGGATGAGTTCGTCATCGATAAACTCATCATATGTACCTGATGTACGATGCCAATCTGTAACTGTTCTTGTCTGACGGTTACCATTGGAATCCTTGTATGTTTCGGTACGGTCAATACCGTACTTACCTGAATATCTTGAAAATGTATTGGCATCAAATGTCCAATAAGGAAGGTAGATACCTGTAAAAGCATCGGGCTCTGCTGACTGCTTGGCAAGCTTGGGGCAGAAGAACTTTTTGCCAATCCACTGCTTGAAATTAGCACTGGCCTGCTCGTTGGTAATCTGGAAAGGAACTACGCCACCGGGAGCAAGTGTATTCTCATCGTGTGCTTCCATAACCTGATTGGATCCGCAGTACGGACACTCACTAGCTACGTCAAGAGCATCATAGATTGTCTCAGCACCACAGCTTTTACATATAATCTGCTTCTTGGCTGCACCCCAGTTGCAGCTCTCTGTCTTGTCGGCAGATTCAAAAGCGAGTTCTTCAACCTTGGAAGAATCCTCGTTAACTATCTCTTCTTCGTATCCGCAATAAGGGCACGCCATGCCACCGATATTGGGATCAAAATCCATAACGCCGCCACACTTGGGACATTTCTTGTCTGTCTCTTTAAGAGTGGAAGCCTGAGTCATATTTGCTTCATTATTCATTCCATCCATATGTAGTAAACCCCTTGTAATATTTTTAAAAACCTGCCCTAACAGTATACCACTTTTTCGCGTATTTGATAACTCTAAAAATGTTAGACCTTTTTAAGAAGCAATTCCACAGTAAATCCGTTGTCATTGTAGTATTCCATGCCGCCGCCCATTCTGTCCATGTAACACTTAACAAGGTAAAGTCCAAGACCGTAGCCGTTTTGTTCTCCGGTATTCTTGCCGCGGTAATACTTCTCGGCAATAAGAGGAATATCCTCGTCACTAACGCCCTTACCGGAGTCTTTTATAATAACTTTTACAAACTCTATCTTGCTGCCGTCTTCAAGCATGGAGGCGTCATTAGCGAATCTAACCCTTATGTCAGTACCTGCATACTTATATGAGTTACCGACTATATTGTCGATAGCCTGTTCCATCCTAAGCTTATCCATGTATACGAGGCACTCGGGAATATCGTTTTCGAGAATGATATTGCCATAGTTTCTTATGTTGGAAATCATCTGGGGAATAACTCTTGTGTCAGTCTCAATTGGATTAACCGTAAGGACTTCCATATCCTCGAGATTGACATGCATAAGATTGCTCATTAGATTACCGATTGTGTCGGCCTTACTCGAGATGGTGTTAATCTTATCAAGCGTATACTCGATATCATCAATCTCTTTTTTTCCATGAAAATGTTCTTCATGAGAATTATTTGTATCTATATTTACTGATTCATTAAGCGAAGTAAGTCTGCTCTCACACTTAGCCTGCATAACTTCGCAGGCCGCTTTGATAACAGATACCGGAGTCTTAACATCATGGCTTAATTCTGTAACTAGTTCTTTTCTTGCTTTTTCTGATTCGATTTCTTTTTGTCTGGCTTCTTTTACCTGTTCTCTCATAAGGTCGAAGGCTTCTACGAAGCTTCCGAACAAATTGTCCTTGTGAATCGGAAGCGGCTCTTCAAGATTACCGGATGCAATCTTTTCCGAGAATCTCTCAAGTTCACGTATGGGCTTGACCACTGATCTATGCAAAACAATTATCAACACAATGCCCGCGATAAAAAGAGCTGCCCAGACAAAAACTGTAATCTTGAAGAATGCATCGGAGGTATTTTGAAATCTATTGACTTCATCGCTCCATGCTATCTTACCAATGTAGTTACCATCGGGTGCAAAATCGATAACGAAAGCATAGTTCTTATAAAGCTTTGCAAGTTCTTCATTGTTTATCTCTGTGGAAATGATGATATGGCAATCGTATTTCTTTTCTATATCTTCTTCAGCGACGCCTTTTGCATATTCTTTTTCTGCCATGCGACATACGTCGTTGTAATAAACCAAGTCTCTCTCTGAATACGAATAACGCCTGTTCATTAGCATAAAGATGCCAAGAACAAGCAGCATAAAGATGGAATATATAATTGCAATTCTTCTAAGAACTTTCATATTCTTCTAAAGTTAAACCAATTAAAAAATATAGTAATCTATAAGTAATCCACAAACATAATTATTTCATCAGACCGTTTTATTTGATTTCTAGATAATATCCCGTACCCCACACTGTCTTGATGAGCTTGGGCTCATTGGGATTATCCTCAAGTTTTTCTCTAAGTTTTCTTATATGCACATTAAGTGTACTGTCTGAAAAGAATGTATCTCCCCAGACTTCATCAAACAAAACTTCTTTTTTTACGATTGTATTTTTGTGAAGATACAGACACTTAAGAAGGGCGAATTCTTTTGCCTTTAATGGAATGTGTTCTCCGTTTAAAACAGCAGAAAGAGTACCCTCGTCAAGAGATAATAATTCAGATGTTTCGCTTTCGTTATTCGAATTATTATCAGAATTTACATTTGAGTCAGAAGTGGAGTTATTGTTTCTTTCTTCTCTTAATGCCTTGGTCTCAGCTTCTCTTTTTAGTGTGACCTTAACCTTAGCAAGTAATACCGAAAGGCTGTAAGGCTTTTTGATATAATCGTCTCCACCGATAGAAAGAGCTACAAGTACATCGTCATCGCTTTGTCTTGCGCTCACAAAAAGAATGGGAAGTTGCATTTCTTCCCTAAGTTTTTTACATACTTCAAAACCTGATTTATCACCGAGATTTATATCAAGAAGAATAAGGTCTACGTCATTTTTATCAAGGAATTCAAAACATTCACTGCCGCTTTCTACATATGCAGTAGATACTTCAAACATGTTGAAATACTCGGCTGTCATCTTGGCTAATTCTGTTTCATCATCCACTATCAAGCAATTATAGTGCATATCATTTCCTTTTTCTCAAATATCTTTTGAATTAAATGCTTTTTTAATCAAATATCAACTGTTCCATTATACCACAATGAGCCGATTGATTGCATAATAATCGCGCTCAATCGGCTCTTATAAATTACTCTTCTGTAATCATCTTAACAGGTTCGAGATTCTTAATCTTTTGTCCATTAATCCAGGATACTATCATTGCTACACCTACCATCATAACTACAACTACTACGTAAGATATTGGTGATAAGTAGAATGGAACCTTCTTGAATCCAAATATAAGGAACATTCCAAGTAAAAGCTTGCTTCCAAATATTGTGGCAAGTATCAGTCCAATCGAAACACCAATTAAGATTGCCGGAAGGTTGGAAAGAATAATCTGAGTTATTAACTGAGATGATGTGAATCCAAGCGCTTTATTAACTCCAAGATTTCTCCATTCCTTCGTAATCTTGGTACGTACGATTAATGCCACTGCCAAAGCTACAATAACTGAGGATACTAACATTATTATCGCAAGTACTGCTTTCATGGAAACTGTAAGCATGGTCATTAACGATCCAACAGAAGCATATATATCTACTACTTCAATATCAGGATACATATCTTTCATCTGGTTTTCGAAATCCTTGAATTTATAACCATCTTTCAGGTTAATATTAATACTTGTTACAGGAATCTCTTTTCCGATTTTTTCATAGCCTTCCTTGGTCATGTATCCCATCTGACCCATGTTGTTGAAGGTCTGCAAACTACCGGTAACCAGATAAGATGCTTCTTCCTCGCCATTTTTAACCTTAATGGTATCTCCAACTTCAAGTCCTAGCGACTTAATAGCATTGGTTCCAAGTGCAACCTCATTGTCATACTTAGGCCATCTTCCTTCCACCATAAGATCAGGATTCATGGCATCTGTTCCATCTATAACTCTGGTGGTAAGCGTCATCTTTTTCTTACCGGTGATGAATTCGAAAGCCATCCATGCTTCAGAGTAGCTCTTCTCTTTATTTACCATGGGAAGAGAGAAAATCTCTGCTTTCATATTTTGATCGCCATCAACTGCTGCATCATATAACTCAAGTCCGGAGATTCTAAGGAGCGCATCGGTATCTTTTCCGATACTATCATATATTCCAATTCCCATAGCTGCTGAAAAACCAAGAACAGCCATAATAATGATTACACCGATTTGACCTCTGAACTTGCCGAATGTTTCTTTTAATGCAAGTGTCAACGCCATCGGAAGATTGGTCTTATCAAGAGGAAATACATTCTTTTTATAATTATGTGTATTCATTCCTCCTCTTAAAGCATCAAGAACGGATATCTTTTTGTATTCTCTTCCAAGAACTATTGCAAATGCACCAATGGTCAAACTGATTACAACTATAACAGCAATCATAAGCGGATAATTAATCGGCTGGTTCCATTCAAGTCCAAGTAAGAAAAGCATGATATATCCGATTTTTTTCGACGAGAGGCCACCTATTACTGCTCCTGCTACACTTCCCGCAAATGATATACTTAAAAGTTGAACAAGAAGTATTAGCATTAGCTGTTTAACAGTGTAACCGGCCGCCTCCATAATACCGGTATTTTTTATATTGCTTGCTATAAAATTTTTAACTGAGAAATCTATAACTACCAGTGCTATAGCCAGGACAATTACAGCAAGAACAAGTACCATCGCGATAAACATAAACGGAGTTATCATACTCGACATTTTCATTAATTCCGCAGGGATAAAATTGCCACTGAATTCTCCTTCGTAATCAGGATGTGATTTCTTATAATCAAGAATCCATGCATTTAATTCATTGTACATATTATTAACGGTGTCATCAGCTGATACATTGTTGGCTTTTGCTTCTTTCGAAAGCTGACCTTTAATATGCTTGCTGCTTCTTACCATAACAGGATTTTCAAATTCAATCTCGCTATATGCTTTTTCTGATATGAAGCAAAGGTATGATCCGAGGTTCATCGAAGAACAATAGATAAAATCTTCATTAAAACCTACTACTTTAAAATCGTATTCGTTATCAGATATTTTTATCTCAATAATATCTCCGATTCTGTATGATGCTGACATTGCAATCGGAAGAACTATCTCATTACCTGAAAAGTGACTGACGTCTATACTGGTAGTTTGAATTGTTCTTTCCTCTTCGTAAGAGCAAAAATGGAACGAATAGTCAGACCATTTTTTTGTTCCTTTTTTTCTGAATTTCGCATTGGCAGAAAGGAACTTATTCTCCTCGATCTTTTCTATGTTTTCATCGCCCTGCATAATCTCTTTTAGTTTGAAAAGAATAATAGGGTCTTCGCTATATACCATAAACAAGGTATCAGTACCATTGATCTGTTCCTGGTTGGTATCAAGTATCTTAAAGGTTCCTAAAAGAAGATTGACGCAAGTGAAAATCATGAATGAAGCTATAAAAGTCATTATGAAAAAAGTAATCATATCGCCTTTTTGCTTCTTCATATTGTTTTTTGCAATAAAGAATAAACGATACATATTACCACCCCATATTCTGAAGGAAGACTTTTAACTTATTGTGTCTTTCTCTTGCCGCTTCAAGATTGGGATTGGTCTCATCCTTGTAATCGCCAAGGTACGGCCCAAGATCTACTTCATCCGAGATAACACCATCGGCGAGATAGATGATACGGTTGCCTCTCTCTGCTGCTTTGAATGTATGTGTAACCATAACGATGCTCTGTCCTGTTGCATTGAGGTCTGACAAGATACTAAGAACGTTGTCGGTATTCTGTGAGTTAAGAGCACCTGTGGGTTCATCTGCAAATAGAATCTCGGGAGAATTAATTACTCCTCTAACTACTGCAACTCTCTGCTGCTGTCCACCGGAAAGCTGTGTAGGGAATTTACGAAAATCGCTTTCCTGCATATCTACTCTTAAAAGTAATTCCTTGGCTTTTTTTGTAAGCGCTCTTCTGTCGGTTGTTTTTAATAGTCCTGATACAAGAACGTTATCGAGCGCTGACATTGAGTCATTAAGGTAGTTTTGCTGGAATACAAATCCTACGTGATCACGGCGAAATACTGCAAGCTTATCATTGTTGTACTTGGATATTTCGATTGCACTCTGACCTTCGATGTAATATGTAATCGTACCAAGGCTTGGACGGTCCATTCCTGAGAGTGCATACATAAGTGTACTCTTACCGGATCCGGAGTTACCCATGATTACAGTGAAATCGCCCTTATATATTGATAAATTAAGATTCTTAAGTACGTGCTGCTGTACCGATTCGTTAGAGAATGTCTTCGATAAATTGTCAGCCTGTAAAATAATTCTTTTGTTATCCATTGCTTTTCCTTTTCCTGTTAATCAAGTTTTTAGTAGCGTACATCTTCGCCGTCTTTGAGTTCCTTAGCGTCACTCCATACGATAACTTCACCATCATTGATGCCTGATACTATCTCTGCCTGGTCATCGTTCTTAACACCAGTTACAACCTTAGTTTTAACAGCCTTCTTGTCCTTGGATACATATACATAGTCGCCATCTTCTTCGCTAACAATAGCATCTCTGGGAACTGTAAGTGTATCGTTAATTGATGCTGTATTGATATATGCCTTAACTTCGTATCCGAGGATTACATCTTCTGCATCGTCGATTGAAATCTCAACACCTACACCTACTGAACCATTGTTTGATCCAAGCATCTTTTCTACTCTCTTAACGCTTCCTGTGTATTCTGTATTAAGAATCTTAACCTTAGCATCCTGGCCTTCTTCAATGCCGATTATATCATACTTATTAGCATCACATCTAACAACTACATTATCAAGAGAATCAACCTTGATAATAGATGAGCCGGTCATCGCAACTGCGCCTTCGCTTACATTAATCTCAGTAACTACACCATCAAAAGTTGCAACAATACCATTTTTTGCACCCTCAATCTTGGCTTTTCTGTCTGAATCTGTAATCTCATTAGCTTTCTTATTTGCTTCGAGCTGGCTCTTAGCACCCTCTGTAAGGATACCTGTTTGGCTTGATGCCTTTTCACTAACTGCTGCCGCTTTGTTTTCTTTTAAATCAGAAAGATGTAACTCAAGCTGCTGAAGTTCTCTTTGAAGTCTTAATAGTTCTTCATCATAGCTCTGAATGTATGAGTTATTGGCAGCAAGTTTTGAATGATTGTTATATTCTGCTGAACCGGGTGTATCTTCAACTAACTGAACCTGAAGTTTTGCACCCTCATTAGCAAGCTTGGAACTTCTGTCGCTGATTTCTTTTTGCTTAGCAATGATTGCAGCCTCTGTCTCATTAATCTGCTGATTGTAGGAGTTAAGATCTCTACTAGCCTGTGAATACATTGCGCTGTACTTGTTGGATGTCTGAATTGCGTTGTTGTATCCGCCCTCTTTTGCCTGGATATCACACTCAAGTAATGCAAGCTGTCTCTCTATGTCATCATCATCAAAGGAAACAAGTAAGTCGCCCTTTTTAACCATGTCGCCTGCTTTTACATGAATCTCTTTTACCTTAAGATCTGCATCAGCAAAGAAAGTCTTACTCTCGCTTGCTTCGATCTTACCGTTTAATTCAAGCATCTGCTCTATATCGCCCTTAACTACTGTATATGAATCAACTCTCGTTGCTGCGTTAGCATGTATTGTCAGTATTGAACCTGCTGCGATGAGCACTACAAGTGTCGAACTGATGATTGCGATTGTCTTTTTCTTTTTCATAAGATTTAAAATATTCATTCCATTCCTCCCTGACGCTTAGGCGTTCATTAATTTGATGATTCTAATCTACAACAAACGTGGAAGGAAGTCTTAATCTGTATCTTGTGTAATTCTTAACTAATTCTTAACTGGGATTTTGATAAACAGAATTGCTTATATGAAAGAAGCAATTAAAAAGGATTGCCTTGCGACAATCCTTTTAATTCAATATTCAATTCTTATTATACTTCAGGCTCGATCATGCCGTATGTATTGCCCTTACGCTTGTATACTACACATACCTGATCGTTCTCAGCATTCTGGAATACGAAGAAGTTGTGTCCCAAAAGTTCCATCTGTACGCATGCGTCTTCGGGATACATGGGCTTCATGTCGAACTTCTTGGATCTGATAATCTTGATTTCATCATCATCTGTGAAATCCTTATCGATATAATCCTGTTTGAAGTTGTCACTGTTCTGCTTATAATTTACAAGTTTGCTCTTATATTTTTTAAGCTGTCTCTCGATGATTTCCTCAACAAGGTCGATTGAAACATATAAGTCGTTAGAAACCTGCTCTGAACGAATGATGCTTCCCTTAACAGGGATAGTAACCTCGATCTTCTGACGATCCTTCTCAACGCTCAATGTAACATGTACTTCTGTGTCGGGAGTGAAATACTTCTCGAGCTTTCCAATCTTTTCTTCTACTGCCTCACGTAAACCAGGTGTAACATCAATGTTTTTGCCGATAATTATAATGTTCATATTGCTACCCTCCGATACCTGTATTTGTAATCAAAGATTACGACCATATTATATCAAAAACTGGATTCTATATCAATGTTTATAAATTTTAACATTTTGTTAACGCTTTTAGCGGAAATCTTCCGTAAAACTCGTTATTGCATTAGCTCCGTCGGCTACTGCTGTAACAATCTGACGTAAATTCTTGCTTCTGACGTCTCCAACTGCGTATACGCCCTTGATATTGGTTCTGCAGTCCTCTCCTGCGACAATATAGCCCTTTTCGTTACAATTAAGGCCGTCCATCGCTGCCTTGACAGGATTGATACCTACTGCTACGAATACGCCCTGAACTATGAGGTTGAAATCTTCGTTATCTTTTACGTTTCTAAGAGAAAGGGACTCTACTGAGTATTGTCCGTTTATTTCCTCGACTACCGTATCCCAGAGAATTGATACATTCTCACACTTTTTGAGTGCTTCCTGAAGGGATGCAGCACCACGAAGTTCATTTCTTCTATGAATAAGAGTTACTGAGGAAGCCATTCTTGATAAGAAGATGGCATCTTCAATAGCTACGTCTCCACCACCAATTACGGCTACGCTCTTGTTTTTGAAGAATGCTCCATCACAGGTAGCGCAGTATGATACACCTGCACCTGCGAGTCTGTCTTCGCCTGGTACTCCAAGCTTAGCATGAGTTGCGCCTGTTGCCAGAATAATACCCTTACTTTCAAGTGTCTGACCACTCTCTAAGTGGAGGATAAATCTCTCATCCTGGTTGTTGATGCTTTTTACCTCATCATATACGATATTGGTTCCGAGTTTGGCAGCGTGTTCTTTCATCTTTTCGCCAAGTTCCATACCCGATAAGCCGGGAAGGCCGGGGTAATTATCTACTTCATATGTCTGAGCCATCTGGCCGCCACAACCTTCTTTTTCAATAACTACTGCGTCGAGCTTAGCTCTCATGGCATATATCGCTGCTGCCATACCGGCAGGTCCTGCTCCAATAATCACTAGATCGTGCATAATATCCTCCATCTATACTTTCTTTCCGTATTCTAACAATGTATCGCTAGGTAAATCTATTCTATCATTCCAGAATATACATGTTCTACTCTCATCTAACTGTACATTCTCGTATAACCCATGTTCAGTTAGCAATATAGAAAACTCAGATATATTATCTATATCTTCTTTTAAATCATATATAACCTTCTGTCCCTCATCAAATTCTATATACAATTTAAATTCCGGGCGTGGCTCTATCTTCTTTATTCTTGGAATCATACCTACTCCTATCAAAGTGGCGGTAATTTATCTATTTTCTGAGAATCCCACATTTTTTGTAATTCATCACTATAACTCGAAAGCCATTCCTCGACTAATTCCTGTGCTTTCTTAGGTAAATCACCATCTATCATCTTTTTAGTCTTTATATCAAAAATCCCTACATACTCACCATAAAGAGCATGAATGTGCGAAGGCTCATGTTCTTTGGGTTTAAAAAACATTTTTATTATTATTCCGTAAAATCTTGTTATTTCTGGCACATTTTCCTCCTTTCATATTTCTGTATATTATTATAAATCACTGTTTACCCTATTTCAAGAAAATGGGTTGTGAATAAAGAGTGACGCCACGCCCTCTTGAATCCTTGTATTACTATATTATTTATAATATAATTTCTTGATGTAGGAATATTGTAAGCCACATACTGAGTTTTAATATGAAAACAATCGCAGAGCATATAAAACAGCATAATCTCAAGCATGTTTATCTCCTCTATGGAAACGAGCAGCAGGTTGTAAAAATATATCGAAACAAGTTGTTAACAGAACTACTCGGAACGGATTCGCTCGAGACTCTAAAGCAGGATATGAACTTTTCGCTTTTTATTGGTACGCCAATTGATCTTGGCGAGGTGATTAATATTGCTTCAAGTTATCCGTTTTTGGCTGAAAAGCGTGTGATTCTTTTAGAGAATACCAAGGTCTTTTCGAAGGACAGTTCTAAACTAGCTGAATTCATAAAAGATATTCCTGAAACAACTTATATGATATTCACTGAGATAAGTATCTCAGACAAAAAGGGATTATATAAAGCAATCGAAGAAGTCGGATATGCTACTGAAATTAAGGAACAGCCTATCGAGTTTGTTGAAAAATGGATTATACGTACTCTATCCGATGCGGATAAACGTATATCCAGAGCAGCTATTGAAGCACTGATAGCTCGTACAGGAAATGATATGATGCGTATCAATAACGAACTTGATAAGCTTATTGCATATAAGGGCGAAGAAAGCGACATCAAACTCGACGATATAACTGCTTTGGTAACTCAAGATCCTCAAGATCAGGTTTTCAAGATGATTGATGCAATGGCTGCAAAGAACTTGGATCTTGCTATGAAATACTACATGGATTTGCTTGAGTTAAAAGTTCCACCTTCAAAGATTATAAGTCTTGTGGAACGTCATATGCGTATACTTATTCAGGTAAAGGATATGCGCGAAAAAGGCTTTCCGGCATCAGCTATTGCTGAGAGAATAAAAGAAGTAAAAAGTTTTGCCGCTAACAAGTACGTAAGCCAGGCGACTAAATTCAAGACAGTTGAGATAATGGATTGTCTTAAGGATTGCGTGGATCTTACTCTTCAGTCAAGAACAGGTGCACTTACAGACAGAATGGCTGCAGAGCTTATCATTACTAAATACTCCAGCAAACAAAAATCATAATATAAGTATCCTACATATTACGAAAATAATAATATTTCTATAAAGAGTGTTTTATCAATTATCCTTATCAAAATAAGAATTAGTTTTATTGAATTACTCGGACAGGAACGACATGAAAAAATGGCTCGGAGTTTTTATGCTCCTTTTAACGGCTCTCATATGGGGTACCGCCTTTGTGGCACAAAGCGTGGGTATGGACTATGTGGAGCCTTTTACTTTTAACTTTTCCAGATATATAATTGGCGCTTTAGTCTTAGTGCCTTTTGCAATAATTAGTCTCAAAAAGAAATTATCTAATTTTGTCTCCAATAATAGCAGCCACAATAATTCTAACAATAATACTGTTCTCGATAAAAGTATCAATGTAGAGAAGCCTAACAAAAAAGCGTTCCTTAATTCCTCTATACTCGGCGGAATAGGATGCGGGGTATTACTATGCGTAGCAAGCATGCTACAGCAATATGGAATTCTGTACACCAATTCTGTTGGTAAAGCAGGATTTTTAACCGCTCTCTATATCATCATGGTTCCCATTATCGGAATCTTCTTTAAGAAAAAGGTTAAGCCTCTCATCTGGGTATGTGTAATCCTTGCAACCGTTGGCTTGTATCTATTATGCGTTAAGGATGGATTCAGTTTTGAAATCGGAGATATATTTTTAATTCTCTGTGCGCTCGTTTTCTCGTTCCACATTATCCTTGTTGATTACGTATCACCAAGGGGTGATGGAGTAACAATCTCAATGATACAGTTTGGAGTATCCGCTGTATTGTGCTTCATATGCGCACTAATCTTTGAGCATGTATCAATGGCAAATATATTGCGAGCTTGGATGCCAATTCTTTATGCCGGTGTTATGTCCTGTGGTGTGGCATATACTTTTCAGATACTTGGTCAAAAATATGTGGAGCCAACCAAGGCTTCTCTCATACTATGTCTTGAGTCTGTGTTCGCCACACTCGGTGGATGGGTTATTCTCAAAGAAGTATTGTCTCTTCGTGAAGCGATTGGATGTATAGTTGTATTCATCGCAATTATTCTTGCGCAGTTCGTACAGTACAACAAAACAAATTCAACTGATTAACTAACCTTCTTTTTTAATCTATTTTTTTAATTCAAATCATTTATTTAAATAACTTTACTTTTTATTTAATCTAATAGATATACAACCCTCATAATCAGTTCTTTTGATTATGGAATGAATCTCATTAAGATTATCTATCGTTCTATCTCCCGGATGATTGTATCTATTATTGAATCCACATGATATCACACTTAAACGAGGTTTAATCACAGTTAAAAATTCTAATGTATTAGTGTCCTTTTGCGAACCATGATGTGCTGCTTGCAGTATATCCGGATGTATGTTACTTAGTATCACTTTTTCTTCTGCTTCTATCTCCGAATCTCCCATAAACAATATAGTACCTTCATTAGTTACGGCATAAACAACAAGGGAATTCTTATTTGGATCAATTACATCCCTATTGTTACCATTACTATTCCTAGCTCTGTTTTCTTTTGTGACATTTTTGTCATCAGGAGAAATAACGCAAAATAATATATCATTTCTACCAGCTGTTTTTTCTTTGCCTTTTCTTTTGTAATTTCCAACTGCTATTTCATCTGCTGCTTTCGCATATAGCACATTGACTTTATCTTCTTTTGCAGCCTGCAATATCTCACTAAAGTTGTTCTTCAATACATTCGCAATCACTAAATTATTTATACGAATACTATCTTCTTCCAACATTGGTAATACAGCACTGATGTGATCCTTATCATCATGTGAAAGAAATAAAATATCTATTTCTTTTTTTCCGTTATAGTATAGATATGGCTCAATAACTATCTCATATAAACTGTCATTATCTGACGAGCCACAATCGTACATATACGTTTTGCCATTGTAAAAGATACAAGCACATAGTCCTTGTCCAACGTCAATGAATTCAACTCTATTTTTTGAAATATGCGACAGAAAGAATACTGCATTAATCAATAAAACCAACATGTATACTATTCTTACAATCCATTTATTTCTTTTGATTTCTCTTATCAACAATTCATGCCTAAATCCTTCAGATGGCGGAAATGTATTAATAACAGAAAAATGTCTTAATCTGTTGTTTTGTTTTTTTAGAATTCTCCAATAATCTTGCAATAATGACTTCGCGATGAATGAGGATAAAACTAGAACCAAGAAATATAACACACACTTAATTATGCTTTTATGACCACATATCAGTTCAGAAAAAGGAAGTGATAATGATAACTGCATTAAAAGCATATACAACTTCAAAACGATGTGAATTATAAATGCCAATATCTTAGTTAATACAGATAAGATGATGTTGATGATAGATGAATCTAGCGAACTAAAAGCAATCGCAACACCTTTCAATGCGAGAAATGCAAATCCAAAGCTTAATAGGAATGTCATTCCGGGAATAAGAATTAGATTGAGAATTACTGCGAATAATGGAATCTTATAATACGAATTAACTATTACAGGAAGCGTCATTAACGTTACCGATATGCTCATCAAAAACGAATCCCTTATCGCTTTCTTTTTGCCTTTATATGAGTTAAGTGAGGGATTAACAATTGCGATACCCATTATCGCTAAATAAGACATATGAAAACCGGATTGGAGGCAGCTAAGTGGTCTTATAATGGCTGTTATTAGTGCCGCCAGAGCCATTGCCGTAAGAGTATCATAAGTTTTCTTTCTTATCTTTCCGATGCATAGAATAATAAACATCACTATAGCTCGTAGAGACGACGGAGAAAAGCCTATTAGGAATCCATACAGCACTAACATAATCATCGCTGGGATATATGCTATATCAGGATTCTTTAATAGTTTTTTGAATAGCAATAAAAGTATTCCCGCTATCAAAGATATATGCAATCCACTTACAGCTAATAGGTGTCCCGAGCCCGAGTCAGTAAACAGACTCTTCGTCTCATTATCTATATCACTTCTGTCTGCAAGTGTAATCGCTCTCATTATAGCTGCTTCGTCTTCAGGTAATATATCATCATATAGCGAGGATATGTTGTCTCGAAGCCTTTTTGAAATTGTTTTTGGATAATCAATCTTTGAGTCTGTTTCTACTAATTGGCAGTTTCTTAGTTTATAAATATATCCTTTTGAGATGTAATAATTTCTTGCATCAAATCCTCCCGGGTTAGAGGCTTTTTCATATACATTAAGACTGCCTTTTAATATTACTTTTGATCCTATATTTACTCTGTTTTCTTCTATCAGGTTTCCAATTGATTCTGTATCTTTGAAAATACATACACAACCTAAATGTCTTATAAGTATATTATCTGCTTCTTTACTTAGAATTTCTTTAGAATAATCACTAGTATTCCTATATTCTTTTATATCTTTGGTTTTATTTATAGTATTTAATTCTTCTTCTGAATTATCGCTTGATTGAGAATAGTTTAGATCTATCTTTTTTATGTACAGATATATCTTTCCATTCTTATACTCTATATCATCTACTGTGCCTTGTACGTATGCATCCACATCACTCATACGTGGAATATCAATCGTCGATTCAAGTATGTTGAATAGAATAATTAGCACTCCAATCAAGCCCAAAGAAACAGTAAATAAGGGCCTTTTAATATGTACTTTATTTCTTTTTATATAATTCAAAAATCGAGTGTATTCGTGTTTTTTATACCTCATATATGTTACCTACTTAGCACATATATAAGGTTTAATCTTGTTGAATGAACCATCCTTAATACCGGATACTTCTTTTAGTTGTTCTATGTTTTCAAAACGGCCGCCAATCTCTTCGCGATATGCAATAATAGCATTGGCTCTAGCAGGGCCGATACCGGGGATTGTGCAAAGTTCATCAACTCCTGCAGTATTGATATTAATGAGTGAGTCTTCTTCTGTTGTGATGTTCTCACCGATGTATGGAATCCTTATCTTCTCACCATCTTGTAATACTGCTGCCATATTGATGGAATCAGTATCAGCATCTTCATCAAGGCCACCAGCTTCTTCTACTATTTCATACAGTCGTTGTCCTTCATTGAAATAATATACACCTATGTTTTTCACAGCCCCGCATATATACACGCACATAGAACCCTTCTTGGATTTTACGGTTAAATCATTAGTTTGATTGGCACTATCTTTACCATTGTTCTTATTATCATTTAAAGAAACGTAAGCATCAGAAAAAGACATACTGTCTTGTATGTCTGTCTCTTCATTTTCAATTGTCTCTTGGGAATCATCAGGAAGCGAGGAAATGCTTAATTCATTGTTGTTGCATCCTGATAGAAATATGGATAATACTAAAGTTAATACCAATAAAGATAAATGAACCGGAAATAATCTTTTCATAAGTCAACTCCTTCTGCCCTCGAGCCGACTTATTATCCTATCGTAGTTTATTATCTAATATTATTTCTATATTTTTTAAACAAAACCTTTACTGAATTGAAATATATTTATAATTCTCTATTAAGTCTTTTAACAACAATAAATATAATCAAAATACTTTAATAAAAAAGTATTTTTCTTTAGAATTATTAGTCGCTATTGCTACTGTATTCGGTAGCAACATAATCTTCATCAACCACCGGTGTCTCGATATATTCATCTTCGACATATACGCCGTAGATCTGCTTTTTAACCTGTCCTGAGAGTTCACGAAGAAGCTTGTTAACATCGTTGCCATCCCATGCCTTGGTGTATACCATTTCGGATAATACCCAGTAGTTGGATGTCTCAACGATCTTGGGAAGAGATACGCTGTTCTCATATGTTCTCATTACATCTTCCATCTGAGGATACTCGTAATTCTCCTGATATTTGCAAGGGAACTTACCGCATCTTGCGAAGAGGTTCTCTGAATAATCAACTGTTAAGAATCTTGCGAAATCTTCGGCAGTCTTTTTGTTGCTTGAAAGACCATTGATGGCTACAAGCTTGGTTGTAGATAATCCCTTGGACTTAAGGGTATCGTTAAGCATACCGATGCTTGATATTCCGTATTCATACTCAAACTTATTCTCTTCAAGTCTCTTGGCAGTCTCAAGGTAGCTGATAACATCGGTATCTGCAACCATGAATAAAGTCTTGCCTTCTACAAATTCCTGTAAAATATCTTCATACGAGCAATCATCAAGTTCCATGGAGAAGAACTGTTTGAAGTCCTGGAATACTTTGAGGCAATACATACTATTTTCGTTGTAAATATCTATCTGGTCTCTATCTTCGCCCTTAGTACCGCCGACATTCATATATGCGCCTGCAAACCAATATTCATAGAGTACGTCCGTAACACACCATTTAAAGAATGATTCCACACCTTCCGGCATATCATGATTCAAAGCGAATTCAATAATGCCTACGATGGAAGTAGGGATAATATCATCAACAGTTAAATTTTCTACCGGGGTTTCTTCAGATTGTGTCTCACCACCTTCTGATACTTCACCGCCGCCGTAACTTGCCTCCGTTCTGCTTGATTGAGAAGCAGCAACCTGCTCAAGGAGCGTTCTGTTATATAAAAATACCGAGCACTCAAACATAAGCGGATATCCAAGTTTGGAATCCGAATATGAGATTGCATCAAGTGATACTTCGGGGAAATATGTCGAATTAAGCACTCTGTCGGGATCTGTTACTTCTTCGCAAAGTCCCGAAAGATATGCCTTTTCAAGTGACTCGCTGCCTATAATATAGAGGTCAGGACCATAGTCATTGTCTATGGTTGCCGTCTGAATAGCTTCCAAAAACTCAAGTCCGGATACCCTGGTAGGAACTACCTTAACTCCGTATTGTTCCTCATATATAAAAGCAGCATTTCTGATATATTCATCAAGATACTCGTCTGTATACCAAAATGTGAGTGTATCATCTTCGTCATATTTTTTTTCGACTTCGACCAATTTAAAACCCGGATACAAGTCACCAAAAATGGTCAACAAAGTCATCGCAATCAAAACGACGATTGATAATACTCTTCGTCTAGCTATGTGCATGCTCTATTGCCTCTCTTAAAAGCACAATCATCTTATCAACATCCTCTTTTGTAACAATAAGAGGAGGAAGGAATCTAATGATATTAGTTCCTGCATTGATAAGTACAAGTCCGTTATCAAGTGCGTTGTTAATAACGTCTTTGACAGGACCGTTAAACTCAAGTCCCTGCATGAGACCCAAGCCTCTGTGATCTATTATTTCACTGTATGAATTCTTAACTTCTTCAAGTTTTTCAAAAAGATAATCGCCGACTTCTTTTGCATTGTCGCAAATCTTTAATTCATCATATAACTTGAATACTTCTTTACAAGCAGCACCTGCAAGAGGATTGCCACCGTATGTAGTACCATGATCGCCTGCAACAAGTGAGTTATCTGCAACTTCCTTGGTCATAAGGAATGCGCCCATGGGAATACCACCGCCAAGCGCCTTGGCTGTAGTCATTATGTCGGGCTTAACGCCATACTTATGCCAGCAATACATATATCCTGTACGGCCCATACCGCACTGAATCTCATCAAGAATAAGAAGTGCACCTATCTCATCGCAAAGAGTTCTTAATCCTTTGATGAATTCTTCTGTAGCAGGATGAATACCACCCTCTCCCTGAAGAGTCTCGCAGATGATAGCGCATGTTTTATCTGTTACCAATGCCTTAACACTGTCAAGGTCATTCATGTTGGCAAACTTGATATTACCAATCATTGGTCCAAAAGGCTCACGATACTTATCTGTACCAGTTACCGATAAAGCACCGAAAGTACGACCATGGAATGAGTGCTGCATAGCAATAATCTCATGATCCGTCTTGCCATCCTTAAGATAAGCATACTTTCTGGCCACTTTAAGAGCGCCCTCAACAGCTTCTGCACCGGAATTGGTAAAGAATACCTTATCCATCTTTGAAGCCTCTACAACAGCCTTTGCTGCGTCTGCAGCAGGTGCATTGTAATAGTAGTTGGATGTATGTGTTATCTTATCAACCTGAGTCTTGATGGCATCGTTTAATTTTTTATTGTTATATCCAAGTGCGAATACACCAATACCTGATACGAAATCAAGGTACTCTTTGCCATCAGCATCATATAGATTCACACCATCACCGTGGTCAAAAACAACCTGATAACGATTGTATGTGTGAAGGATGTATTCTTCTGTCTCGTCTATGTAAAATTGCATGTTACTCATAACTTTTACCGTTTTCTTTTCAAAATCTTTTTAGATATCTATTTATCAAAACAATAATATCTAATATAGTTTATTATTTTACTCTTCGTCCGAGTCGGGCATAATCATTGTACCAATACCTTTTTTGGTAAAGATCTCAAGAAGTAAGCAATGAGGAATTCTACCATCAAGGATATGGACTCTGTTAACACCTGATTCCATAGCATTGGTGCAATTGGTAAGCTTGGGAAGCATACCTCCACCAATTGTGCCTGATGAGATGAGTTCCTTAGCATCTGTTACGCTAATCTTAGAGATGAATGAGGACTTGTCGTTGATATCCTTGTAAAGTCCCTCAATATCAGTAAGGAATGCAAGCTTCTCAGCTCCAACTGCCTTGGCTATCTCACAAGCTGCATCATCAGCATTGATATTGTATGTATTGAACTGAGCATCGAGTCCGATAGGAGCAACGATGGGAAGGAAATCATTGCTTAAGAGGTCATATAAAACCTTAGCGTTAACTTCCTTGATATCTCCTACGAATCCGATATCTTTTCCGTCTGAATACTTTTTATCTACTCTTAAGAGGCCGCCGTCTTTACCTGAGATACCTACTGCCTTAACACCGAGTTCCTGGACCATTGCAACAAGGGACTTATTAACCTTGTTAAGAACCATCTCGGCGATTTCCATTGTCTCGGCATCTGTAACTCTAAGTCCGTTAACGAATTCAGGAGTCTTGCCAACTTTATCAACCCATCTGCTTATTTCCTTACCACCGCCATGTACGATGATGGGCTTGAAGCCAACGAGTTTAAGGAGTACTACATCTTCAATAACTTTCTTCTGAAGTTCTACATTAGTCATTGCAGAACCGCCGTACTTAACAACGATTATCTTTCTATTGTATTTTTGAATATAGGGAAGTGCCTCGACAAGTACACTTGCTTTTTCAAGGAACTGTTCCATATCTTTTTCCATCTCTAAACCTCCAAGAGTGCATAAAAATCCATAGTCTCTTTATTCTACAACAGAAATGTGGGTAATTCAACACCAAGATATTGGACTGAAACTTAGGACATAACCATAGAAAAGAGGATTGTCCGTATAGAATAAGACATTTATTTCTTAATTGCTTTATTTATGCTCTTCAGTAATAGATGTATAGGAATAGCAATAAGAATAATCAATGTAATTGAAATAATAGATGCGATTATCGGATTAAGCTTAAACGCTTCCGAGAATACGCTTCTAAGAACAATGCCCTGTAATGCATAGATTTCCAATGAAAAATTACCTAGAAACTTTGACACAGGATTAATGATAACCCACTTAGCGATTTTTCCTGTAAACGCAGCAAATGTAATCATCACGAGTGAAAGTGCGATATCAGCAATAAAAGTTATGAAGATAAAGAATGTTCTAACTATAATCGAAGATGCAATATAGTCACTCTTTTTATATACCAGGAATGTCTGGATGAGCGTGAAGGCGCAAAATACCACTACACTCGCTATAAGTACCAATATGGATTTTTTCTGTAATAGTCCTTCAATCTTATCTCTATATAACGAAATGATGATACCAAATAAGAAACTCACTACAATAACATATACGTTATAGGGGCGATTCATAAATATATTAATAGCCAAAAATACAGCGGCCAAAACAACTAACAAAAGTGAATGAAGCCATTTTTTACAAGGGATAACAAACACTAAGAAAAAGACAATGTATAAAAGAAGCGACAGCTGCAGATACCATCCAAAACTGATAACAGTACTACCGTATGTAAATGTCTGAAGCATTAAAAGAGGTGTGATAGCACCACCTGTAATTAACTCGAATACAGTATAGATTGCTACAAAGAAAGAATACATTATGAAAAAGGTTAGGATTCTGTTACGCGGAAACTTTTTGATATAATCTTGACCTTTATTCTTATAGGATTCATATAATCCGAATCCGGACATGAACATGAATAACACTACTGCCCAATGTCCCAATAAAAGAAGCGGATAATTCAAAGAAGTATCCGCTAATAATCCATTAAATTGATGAACATGATGAATCAAAACACATACAGCCAAATAACCTTTCATCGATTGAAAAGTATCTTTTGAGAAAGCTGAATTGTTAGTGTTTTTATCATTCATATTCAAATATCATTACAAATCTAAATAATTTATCTATTTTATTCCCCAAAATAGGTTTAATAATACAATAACTAATTTATTGATTTTTATTTTTCAATCTACTACGAACGATAGTCCGCATTAATCTTGACATAATCATATGTGAGATCGCAGCCCCATGCTGTTGCTTCTGCATCACCATCGTGCATATCTACATAGACTATGACTTCTTCCTCTTTCATAATCTTTGTTGCAAATTCCTCATCGAATTCAAGAGGAACGCCCATCTTGAATACCTGAAGTCTGCCAGCCTTACTCTCAAAGAAAAGCTCTACCTTTGTCTGATCAAAGCTTACACCTGAATAGCCCATCGCACATAAGAAACGACCAAAATTAGCGTCGCATCCATATATAGCAGCCTTGGAAAGGTTGGAAGAGATGATTGAACGAGCAAGAACTTTTGCATCCTTCTTGGAAGAAGCATTAACTACATGCGCTGTGAAAAGCTTGGTAGCGCCTTCTCCATCGGAAGCCATCTTTCTAGCCAAGAATTCGCATACTACTGAAAGAGCCTGCTTAAATGTATCATAATCTGCATTCTTGGTTGTAATCTTATCATTGCCTGCAAGACCGTTAGCTATAAGAATAAATGTGTCGTTAGTAGAAGTATCTCCGTCTACAGATATCATATTGAAGGTATCTGCGATAACATCACTTACTGCTTCCTGCATAAGTGATTTATCAATAGCGATATCGCTTGATAAGAATGCAAGCATGGTACACATATTGGGATGAATCATACCTGAACCCTTGCTCATACCACCAAGTGTAACTGTATGTCCGCCAAGTTCGAACTGAACTGCATATTCCTTGTTAACTGTATCTGTAGTCATGATTGCGATGCTTGCATTAGTACCGTTTTCAATGGAAGAATCAAGCTTATCGCACATTGCATTAACGCCTGCAACAAGTCTGTCAACGGGAAGCTGCATACCGATAACACCGGTAGATCCAACAGCAATCGAATCAACAGGAATTCCTAACTTATCGCTCATAGCCTTAGCTGTTGCTTCGCAAGCATCAAAGCCTTCCTGCCCCGTACAAGCATTAGCAATACCTGTATTAACTACTACACCGTGCATAGGCTTATCAGACTTAACAATCTTCATATCCCACTGTACGCAAGCAGCCTTAACAACATTGCTGGTAAAAGTTCCCGCGCTCACACAAGGAGTCTCGGAATAAACCATTGCCATGTCTTTTCTGTTGGGATACTTAACGCCTGCTTCTGTATATGCTGCCTTGAATCCCTGGGCAGCTGTTATTCCACCTTTAATAACTTTTATCTCTGACATAATCCATACCTCGAGTTATCAATCTGTTTTTATTTAGAACAATAATAATTTACTAACTATATATTATAAAATGTTTATCTATATCCAAAAAACCTAGAAGGCACGAAAAATAAAAAGAAAAATACATCTAATTTATTATTTATTGAAAGCCGTTATATTCGCCTCATTGAGAGTGAAGTCATAGTAGTTAAGATCTTCTCTCTTGGTCCAACCAACCTGCTTCCAGAACGCATTACCAATATCATTAGTTGTGAATGCAATAAGGCTAACCTTGTTGATGCCTTCGGCTTTGAGTCTCTCCATGCATCGGACAACCATCGCCTTACCAATGCCATGCATTCTGACGTCTTCTCTAACGCATACATGATACAGACAGCCTCTTCGGCCATCGTGTCCGCAAAGAATTGCTCCAACTATCTCGCCATCCATCACACACACGGTAGATAAACCGGGATTTCTTGTAAGGAATTTTTCAACTCCATCATGTGAGTCATCGATACTTCTAATTGCAAATCCCTTGATAGACAGCCAGAGTTTCTTCACGCCATCATAATCATCTATATTCATTTCTCTGACAGTCCACTTGTCCATATAATCCTCAAATATTTCGCTTAATCTTATGATTAAAACAGTAATCTATTACGTCTTAATTATCCAAATAATCTTTTGAAAAAGCCTTGTCTTCCAACGGGTTCAGCGGTTTCGGAATTATCCGAATTGCCGGATGAATCTGCATCATTGTTCTCTTCTGATTCACTCTCTAAACTTCCATTATCAAGAGCTTTTTGTTCAATTTCAAGAACCTTATCTATTGTTGCAGTTAATTCTGCTACTATGATGGGCTTTTCCAGCCACAATAGGTTATCAGGTAAATCTGTGATACCTTCTGCCTCAGCAGAACTTCTCATAATGCATATCGGACTGTTAAGGCCCAGGTCTCTTACTCTCTTAGCTACATTGATGCAACCAGAAATGCCTGAAAGCACATCTATCATAAAGAAATCATACTGCTTAGGTGCTACTAGTAACGCGTCCACCGAGCCAAATGTATCCGTATATAGATTACCTGTAGTAGGTATACGTCTATCGGACTCTCTGTCAAGGAGTCTCTCAAGATGCTTTCTATCTGCAATTTTCTCATCAAGTACTGCGATATGCATCTCGTACCCCCCATGAAAATTATTTAAGCGAATGCATATAATTTAATAAGCTAAAGAAATCTTTTACATTTGTCTGATCGTTGGAATCATCATATTTATTCCATCTTAAGATGAGAATAATCATATCGTTTGATTCGCTGTTTTTAGGGAATACGACCATGAATGACTCGTACTCATCGTAAACACCATTCTCATTATCATAATGAGATATCTTGTGTCCGCATCCATACTCCCAATCGTTATTGTAATCAGTAATGGCATCGTAGCCGAATCCGTTAGTATTGTCTTCCTCGAATCCGTTTGATTTCATGAATTTTTCATATGCGCTCTCATGATCATATCCCCAATTGTTATAATCAAGCACATATGCAGGGAATTCGAATTCTGCTCCATCCTTGGAGTATACCACATAATCGCTCTCGCTCTGCTCAAGTTTAAAGCCGTGCTTGGTCAAATCTTCGAATCCTGTATTGCTAAGTACAATATAATAATCGTCTTCGTTATCATCATAATCAAAACTTAAATCATAATCATCATCAAGACTGTAACTATCATAATCACTGACATATCCGGTATTGTCTGTAACCTGAATACTGTTAATCGCATCTTGAATCTCAGGATTATTTAATTCGCCGGCAAGGCCAACGAACATTGCTGCAATAAATGCAAATATGCCTCCCATAGATGCACCGAATGCAATGATTAATACTACGCCTAAACCGCCAAGGACGCATCCTAATATAAGACCTATAATGGATGTTACCAATCCGCCTACAGCCTTACCTCTGGGTTGTTTTCTTCCTGCGAGGCATACGATTGAGAAGATAAGTCCTAACAAACCGGGAATAAATCCCAAGTTAAGAAAAGGACTACCTACAATACTAAGTATTCCAAGTACCAACGCTGCAGTACAAAGACCTGATTTCTTTTCTTCCATACTTTCCTCTTTTCACATTCTCAATATCAATATTTCAAAAGACTTGTCGTCCATTTATTATCAAATTTAAATTGGTAATTATTTTAAAATAATTATATAAATTTCTATTTTTTTAATCCATTTACTTTAAGTTGTTTAAAAGAATATTACTGACGGTGCAAAGAATACGATGATTGCTCCAATAATCTGTAGGCCAAGAATAACCGGCATGCCTATTACAAAATACATATGCTTGGTTTTGTGCCTGAAAATATACATACCTGCAATCGATCCGATAGAACCGCCTATAATAGCAACAAGAAACAGCGTAGCCTCAGGGATACGCCATTTCCTTCTTTTTGCTTTTAACTTGTCCACACCCATGAGTGCAAAGCCCGCGATATTAACACAAGCCAGATACACTCCGAGTATAGCCCATATATCACGCATAATAATGCCTATCGTATTAGTCATTGAGGCCAATTATTCATTGGCCTCAATTCAAAATCTATATTACTTATTGTTTCTTGCCTGTGCCTTGAGTGCACGAACCTTGGTTGAAAGACCAAAGAGGTTGATGAATCCTTCTGCATCATGGTGATCATATAAATCACCAGTTGTGAATGATGCGATATCTTCATCATAAAGTGAATAAGGAGATGTAGTACCGGCCTTGATGATGTTGCCCTTGTAGAGCTTCATCTTAACTTCACCTGTAACCTGCTCCTGTGTCTTCTCAAGGAATGCCTGTGCTGCTTCTCTAAGAGGTGAGAACCACTTTCCTTCGTATACGATCTGAGCGAACTTGTTGCCCATCTCCTGCTTCTCACGATATACATCACGATCAAGTATTAACTCCTCAAGCTGCTGATGTGCTTCGTAAAGGATTGTTCCACCAGGTGTCTCATATACACCTCTTGACTTCATACCAACAACACGGTTTTCAACTATATCGATGATACCGATACCATGCTTGCCACCAAGTGCATTGAGGTCACGAATGATATCAGATACTTTCTTCTTCTGTCCGTTGATTGCAACGGGAACACCCTTCTCGAATGAAAGAGTTACATACTCGCCCTCATCGGGAGCCTTCTCAGGTCTAACACCGAGAACAAGTAAGTGATCGTAGTTAGGCTCATTAGCAGGATCTTCGAGTTCAAGACCTTCATGAGAAATGTGCCATAAGTTTCTATCTCTTGAGTATGAGTTGTCTGCTGAGAAAGGAAGATTGATTCCATGATCGTTACAGTACTTAATCTCTGACTCTCTTGAATCAAGTGTCCACTTGTCATTTCTCCAAGCAGCGATGATCTTTAAGTCAGGAGCAAGTGCCTTGATACCAAGTTCGAATCTGATCTGATCGTTACCCTTGCCTGTAGCACCGTGGCAGATTGCTGTAGCGCCTTCTTTTCTAGCGATCTCTACAAGTCTCTTAGCGATAACGGGACGAGCCATTGATGTACCAAGTAAGTACTTGTTCTCATATACTGCATGAGCCCATACACAAGGAACAACATATTCGTCACAGAACTCATCTGTTACATCTTCAATATATAACTTTTCTGCGCCTGATAATTTAGCTCTCTCTTCAAGTCCGTCGAGCTCGTTGCCCTGACCACAGTCAACGCATACGCAGATAACTTCATAGTCAAAATTTTCCTTAAGCCAGGGAATGATAGCTGTTGTATCAAGTCCGCCGGAGTAAGCAAGAATTACTTTTTCTTTCATTTTTATAAATCCTCCTTATATTCATGCCGTAAGGCAAATATGTACATCTAAAAAATTAAAATAATCTTTATAATTCGATTTAATTCGATTTAACAAAAAAGATACTCGTTAAACTTTTTATATCATCATTTAAACTATATAGTAATTACAATCTTCCATATAAAGAAGCTGTGTTTCTTAGGAATGTCGCCGCCTCACGTCTTCGTCTTCCTGTAAGTAACTCAGGAACAATTCTCCACTTCCAGTTATTACCAAGTGTGGAAGGTGTATTGATTCTAGCACTTGCATCAAGTGAGTATACATCCTGAATCGGAATAATACAAGTATCTGCAACACTACTTTCTGCAAGTCTGATTAAATCATGGCTTAAAGAAGTAGCCTTATCGACGCCAAGATAGTCCTTGATATATTTTCTATCCTTACTCTTGGCCTGCTTGTACCAGCCCTTTACAGTATCGTTATCGTGAGTACCTGTATATACTACGCAATTCTTATCATAGTTGTGAGGAAGATAATCGTTATCTTCATCTGAATCAAATGCAAACTCAAGAACCTTCATTCCGGGATAGCCCGTCTTTTTAACAAGTTTTAAAACAGTAGGTGTAAGAAGTCCTAAGTCCTCTGCAATGATTCTGGGATTCTTTAATTCCTTATTCACGGTCTTGAAGAAATCATATCCGGGGCCGGGCTCCCAATGTCCGTACTCCGCTGTCAAATCTCCAAAAGGAATAAAATAATATTCATCAAATGCTCTGAAATGATCAATGCGAACAACATCATATAATTCATAGCATTTTTTTAATCTCTTAATCCACCAGGAATATCCGTTATTCTTGTGGTATTCCCAATCGTATAAAGGATTGCCCCATAACTGGCCTGTCGCTGAAAAATAATCCGGAGGACATCCCGCCACGCCACGTGGTCTGGAATCTTTATCCAAAATGAATAACTCAGGATTTGCCCAAGTATCTGCAGAATCAGATGCAACATAGATGGGAATATCTCCGATTATCTCAATACCCTTTTCATTGGCATATTTCTTAAGAGCCATCCACTGCTTTTTAAAGAAGTACTGTAAAAACTTGTAAAAGCCTATCTGAGGTGCAAGTTCTTTTTTTACAGTTTTTAATGTCTTTTCATCTCTTCTAAAAAGTTCAGGCTCCCAATCATAGATTGATGCGCCACGCTTATCATCCTTAATTGCCATATAAAGAGCGTAATCATTGAGCCAATAGGATTCTTCCAAGATGAACTTAGCGTACTGTTCATCCGAATCTATAAAGCTACGCTCATATGCACGACGAAGCAGAGAAAATCTGGCATAATACTGTGCTTCGTAATCTACGTAATTGTTTCTTTCCTTAGCAGAGGCTTTCTGATACCACTCATTGGATTCGTAGTATTCATCAAACGCCTCATGGCATTCTTCCTTGGTGAGCCATCCGTTGTCGATGAACTCCTGAAGATCTATGTAATACGGATTACCTGCAAAAGTTGAAAATGACTGGTAAGGAGAGTCTCCATATCCTGTCGGTCCAAGCGGAAGAATCTGCCAATACTTCTGTCCTGCCTCAACTAAAAAGTCGACAAAATCATAAGCCTCTTTTGAGAAGCATCCGATTCCATATTCATTTGGAAGGCTAAACACAGCCGTAAGAATTCCGCTTTTTCTCATTTTATCCAATAAACTTAAGTATCAAAATCTTTTACAAAATAGAAACTTTGATGTCTTTCTTGGGATAGAGTTTCCATATATCACGGTTATACTCTTCGACAGTTCTATCAGATGAGAAGAATCCAGCCTTAGCGATGTTAACAAGCATCATCTTTCTCCACTTCTCTCTGTCCTCATAATCCTCAAGCATCTGATCCTTAACCTTAACATATTCTTCGAGATCGATAAGAGTCATGAACCAGTCCTTATT
>JAEEQX010000019.1 GCA_016285575.1 Lachnospiraceae bacterium | reverse complement strand
GGCTGTGTATGTATATACTGCACTCTTATCCTTAGCGATTACTTTGCAGGGTTCTGCAACACCGGGTGTATATGCAAGTGCAAGAGCTTCCTTGGTTTTTACTTCCACCTTGCTCTTGGTCTCAAGTTTTCCCTGCCATTCTTCATGAAGTTTAAGTGTCTGTTCTGCGTTGGTCATTTTTTTATCCTCTTCCTTAATTATTTTTCTCTATTTAGCATACTCAAGAAGTGCCTTTAATTCATCCCTGGTAAAAGAATAATCCGTATTGCAAAAGTCGCAATGAAGATTGATGGATTCTTCCTCATCTGCCATCTTTTGAAGGTCTGCTTTTCCTATGCTTATAAGCGCCTTGGACACTCTCTCCTTGGAGCAGTTACATCTGAATCCTACCGGAATCTCATCTACAATCTCAGGCTCCAATCCTTCGCATAAAATCTCAAGTATCTCTTCCGGTCCTTTCCCTTCATCAAGCATACTTGTAACTGATGAGATGGATGAGAGATTCTTTTCAATATGTTCTATAGTCTCTTCTGTTGCATCTGGCATAAGCTGTATGATAAAGCCTCCTGCCTGCTTAACAGTATTGTCCTTGTTCATCAAAACTCCGAGGCCTACGCTCGAAGGTGTCTGTTCGGATGATGCAAAATAATATGTTAAGTCCTCTGCTATCTCACTGGTCTGAAGTACCGTCTGACCTACATAAGGTTCCTTAAGTCCTAAGTCCTTAATAACATCAAGGAATCCTATACCTACCGCACCGGCAACGTCAAGTTTTCCTATGCTGTTGGCAGGAAGGATAACACCCGGATTACCTACATATCCCTTAACATATCCTTTGGAATCAGCAGTAACTGTTACGCCCTCTATAGGGCCATTGGAGTTGATACGAAGTGTGAGGATATCATTCTCACCCTTAAGCATCGCACCCATCATGCTGCCTGCTGTCATGAGTCTGCCAAGAGCTGCCGTACACACAGGAGATGTGTTGTGCCTGCGTCTTGCTTCCTCAACCATATCTTTTGTATATGCGACGAACACACGCACCTGCGCGTATCCTGCTGTCGCTCTTACTATCTTATCCATGTCTTATATAGTCTTTCGAATATTTATAATCTTCTTGCAGTATCAAAAAAATAAGATTATTTTCCTTTTTCCTTTGCTACTACAAAGATACGCTCACTTGTTTCAGTCGGCTCGCCAAATCCGTCCGCATCATATGCATCAACAAATACGAGTCCCGCCTTCTCGATAAAAGACTTCATCTCATCAAGTGTATATCCTCTCTGATAATGGTATTCCACAAATCTTTTATAGAGATTATCCTCTGCAGATGTATCATCAGTCTTAACGAAGAATGATACTTCATATTCGTTAACTCGACTATCTTCATCAAAGTAATTACTCCAGATGAATGATACGTCGTCATTACTCTCAGCTACGGTATTGTCTCCGATAACTTCTCTGTATTTATATTCAGTATTAAAATCAAATATAAAGAGTCCCTTGGGATCGAGATAATTATTCACATATTTAAATGTTTGAATAATCTCGTCATCCTCAAGAATATAATTGATGGAATCGCATACACTGACGATTGCTCTTACGGTTCCGTATAATTCGAATTCACGCATGTCCTGACACAGATACAATATGTCAGACACCTTGCTTTTTTTATCCTCATTTTCTTCAGATGAATCAAGGATTTTTTCCATCTTGGTACGTGCTTCAGCGAGCATCTCTTCGGAATTATCGACACCTATCATGTCATAACCTGCCTCAGCAAGACGCATGGTAAAATTGCCTGTGCCTGCACCTAATTCACATACAAGCCCATCATCTATTCCGTCCTTTGAAAGAATATCTCTTACGAAATCAAACCAATCATCATAAGGAACATCTTCCATTAATTCATCATACCATTTTGAAAATTCTGAGTATGCTTCCATTTATATTTCAATTACCTAATCAACAAAATAACTATTATCTGATTAATCCAATAACCATATACATCAGTTTAACTAGCCAAGAAAATGAAAGATTCCGCCAAGTGCACCGTATGACAATACGCACATAATTATTGTTGCCAAGATCAGACCGCAAAGTTCAGCAATGATTGCCTTGGGAAGCTTGATATCAAAAAGTGCTGCCATAAGAGATCCCATCCAAGCACCTGTTCCGGGAAGAGGGATTCCTACGAAAAGCATAAGGCCCAAGAACTCGCCTTTCTTAAGTGCTTCGCTCTTTTTGTTAGCTCTGTTTTCAAGCCACTCAGCGAATTTATCAATCTTAAGAAAATGAATTTTTTTCATTAACTTCAATATCTTTTTTATGAAAAGAAGAATAAACGGAATAGGAATAATATTTCCTGCGATGCAAAAAGCAATTGCTTTCCACATAGGAACCTGAAGTACACTTGATACGATAAGTCCTCCACGAAGTTCGATAAGAGGAATCATACTTACAATAAAGCATATCCACACCGGTGCTATATTATGATCAAGTAAAAAATTAACAAGAGTTTCTCTTATAGCTGTCATATCTATATATTCGCTATCGCGAAATCCTTTCTTTCTTAATATAGTTTTAAGTGTTTAGTTTTTAACCAATCTATCTATTAAACTTTAAAACATCTACTTGATTATCTCATTAAGTGCTGAGAATAACGCCTTCATCTCATCATCCGTTCCAATCGAAATACGAAGATAATTATCGATTCTTGGAATACTGAAATGACGAACCAATATACCGCGTTCTCTCAATGCCTTGTAGATATCGTTGGCATTAACCTTGGGATGAGATACGAATACGAAGTTGGAACTGCTCTCAGGGAATTCAAATCCAAGTTTTTTGAATTCTTCTGTACTCCACTCTCTGGTTTTTATAACCTTTTCGCAGCACTCTCTAAAATACTTCTCATCCTTAAGAACTGCCGACGCAAGTCTCAATGAGGGCTCATTCATAGTATATGAGTTAATTGAGAACTTGATTGCTTTTATCTTTGAAATAAGCTCAGGACTAGCAAAGGCCATACCAATACGAAGACCTGCAAGGTTACGTGACTTGGAATATGTCTGAGTAACGATTAAGTTATCATACTTATCAATAAGCTTAACTGCTGATTCGCCACCAAAATCGATATATGCTTCATCTACAATTACTATTGAATCCTTATTGAAAGAAAGTATCTCTTCAATCTTGGAAAGAGGAAGCGCAAGTCCTGTAGGTGCATTGGGATTGGCGATTACGATACCGCCGTTCTCTCTTCTGTAATCATTAATGTCGATTGATAAATCATCTTTTACAGGAATGAGTTCCTTGGGAAATCCCACATACTCTGCCCATACTTCATAGAATGAATATGTGATATCCGCAAAAAGTACAGGAAGTGATGAATGGAAAAATGTAGAAAAGATAGTACATATAACATCATCAGATCCTACACCTGTAAATACCTTATCAGGTGATATACCCATGTATTCGCTTAATGCATCTCTAAGTGCATCACAATCGGGCTTGGGATATCTTCTTAAGCAATCATAATCTTCTGCAAGCTTAATGAGTTCATCCTTAACTACCGGTGAAGGAGAATAAGGATTTTCATTGGTATTAAGCTTGATAAGATTGTCTATCTTGGGTTGTTCCCCGGGAACATATGGGGTTACGTTTCTAACGTATTCTCTCCAGTTCATGTTAATCTCCGTTCATTAATGATATGTCTATTCAGCCATATCCAAGATTTCCTGATACTCTGCATCCTTGTCATCAGCATCCTGATGAAAATCATCAAGGGCTTCCTGCGCCTTATCTTCCTGCGAAGCCATACCTTCTACAGTATCGCACGCTTTATCCACAGGATCGTCGCCACAACCCACCATGGGTGCTAAAAAAACTAATGCAGTACATATGGAACCTATTAAAAACTTAATTTTCTTCATAAAAACCTCTGTATTATACAGTAAACGAATCTAAATTATTTAAAATACTTAACACCTGATTCGAAGATCTTGAGATCCTGCTCACCATAGATGTTAATAGCAACACCTCGGTCACGTCTCTCAGCATGAGCCATCTTACCGAATACTCTTCCGTCAGGAGATGTGATACCTTCGATTGACTCGAATGAACCATTGATGTTGTATTCTTCATCCATTGATACATTACCGTCATTATCGCAGTATCTTGTTGCAACCTGTCCGTTAGCGAAGAGTTTCTCAATTACATCCTTGGGTGCTACGAAACGTCCTTCACCGTGTGAAGCGGGTGATGTATATACTCCGTCAAGCTCTGCTAACTGGAGCCAAGGAGACTTGTTGGATACAACCTTGGTGTAAGCCATCTTGGAGATGTGACGGTTGATTGTATTGAATGTAAGTGTAGCTGAATTCTCATCCTGACCTGTAATCTTACCATTAGGTACAAGTCCGAGTTTGATAAGAGCCTGGAATCCGTTACAGATACCGAGTGCAAGACCATCTCTCTCATCAAGTAACTTGGTTACAGCTTCCTTGATTGCATCATTCTGGAATGCTGTAGCGAAGAACTTAGCTGAACCATCTGGTTCGTCACCTGCAGAGAATCCACCGGGGAACATGATGATCTGTGCATTGTTAATCTCTTTTACATATTCATCTATACTTTCCTTAATCATTGAAGATGTAAGGTTTCTGAATATCTTGGTTGTTACTGTAGCACCTGCTCTCTCGAACGCTCTTGCTGAATCGTACTCACAGTTGGTTCCGGGGAACACAGGAATGAATACATGAGGCTTAGCAACCTTGTTCTTGCAGATGTATATGCTGTCAGCCTTGTATGAAGGTCTGTCAAGCTTGGTGTAGTCTTCTGTTACTCTTGAATGGAATACTTTTTCAAGAGGAGCCTTGAAGCTATTAACAACATCAGCGTAAGCAACGTTAACACCCTGTATATTGAAGTCTTTCTCTGTTACCTCACCAATATATTCGATAAATTCATTATTGACTCTGTCGGTCATTTCGCATAAGATGCTGCCCATTTCATTAGAGAAGAGTGATTTTGCATCCTTTGCTTCTAACTTAACACCGAGTGCGTTACCAAATGCCATCTTGGCTGCAGCAGGTACGATACCATGTGCATCACATACATAAGCTGATACAATCTTGCCCTCCTTGATAAGCTTGCTTACCTCATCGTAGAGCTTAAGTGTCTTATCAAATACGGGTAATGACTTCTCATCTTTAGGGAGTCTGAATATAGCAAGGTAATTACCTGCCTTCTTAAGTTCGGGAGTAATTACATCTTTTTCTTTTGCAACATCAACTGCGAATGATACAAGAGTAGGAGGAACATCGATATCCTGGAATGTACCGGACATTGAGTCCTTACCACCGATAGAAGGAAGGCCGTATTCCATCTGTGCCTTGAATGCACCAAGTAGTGCAGCAAAAGGCTGACTCCATCTTGAAGGTACTTCAGACATTCTTCTAAAGTACTCCTGGAATGTGAATCTAATCTTACTTACATCACCGCCTGCAGCACAAATCTTACTCATGGACTCTGTTACTGCATAGATAGCACCATGGTAAGGTGACCAGGATGAGAGATAAGGATCGAAGCCGTAGCTCATCATGGTAACTGCATCTGACTTACCCTGCATAACGGGAACTTTTGCAACCATCGTCTGAATCTCTGTGAGCTGATTCTTACCACCGTAAGGCATAAGAACTGTTCCTGCTCCGATCGATGAGTCGAACATCTCAACGAGACCCTTCTGTGAACATGTATTAAGGTCTGCTACTGAATCAATAACTGCTGTCTTGATATCGTTAGCAGCAAGCGCCTTATCAACTTTCTTGTTAGCAATCTTTTCGAAGTAATTCTCAGCCTTAGTGGGTGATTCAACTTCTACATCTGTCTCCTGATGAGCACCGTTGGTATCAAGGAATTCTCTCTTGATATTAACGATTTCCTTGCCTCTCCATACGAGTACAAGTCTGGGCTCCTTGGTTACATCTGCAACCTTGATTGCCTCGAGGTTTTCTTCCTCTGCATATTTTAAGAACTGATCAAGATCCTTGGGATCAAGAACAACTGCCATTCTTTCCTGTGACTCAGAGATAGAAAGTTCTGTACCATCAAGACCTTCGTACTTTTTAGGAACAAGGTCAAGATTAACTCTAAGTCCGTCTGCCAACTCACCGATTGCTACGGATACACCGCCTGCACCGAAGTCGTTACACTTCTTAATAAGCTTGGATACTTCCTCACGTCTGAAAAGTCTCTGAATCTTTCTCTCTGTAGGAGGATTACCCTTTTGTACTTCTGCACCACATGTTTCAATTGACTGAACTGTGTGTACCTTGGATGAACCTGTTGCACCACCGCAACCGTCTCTACCTGTACGTCCGCCAAGAAGTACGATTACATCTCCGGGATCGGATGTCTCACGAATAACAGCACGTCTGGGTGCTGCACCCATAACTGCACCGATTTCCATTCTCTTAGCTACATAGTTGGGATGATATATTTCTTTAACAAGTCCTGTTGCAAGACCAATCTGGTTACCATATGATGAATAACCTGCAGCTGCACCACGAACAAGTTTCTTCTGTGATAACTTACCCTTTAATGTCTCATTAACTGATACTGTAGGATCTGCAGCACCTGTAACTCTCATTGCCTGGTATACATATGTTCTACCAGACAAGGGATCACGGATAGCACCACCAAGACATGTAGCAGCGCCACCGAAAGGCTCGATTTCTGTAGGATGGTTATGTGTCTCATTCTTGAAGTTAATAAGCCACTCTTCTGTAACTACCTTGCCACCCTCGTATTCAACCTCAAGAGGAACTACGATGGAACAAGCGTTAATCTCATCTGACTTTTCCATATCCTCAAGCTTGCCGTCTTTTTTAAGTTTCTTCATAGCCATTAAAGCAAGATCCATGAGGCACACATACTTCTTGGAATTGTCACCGTATACATCTTTTCTTGTATCAAGGTATTCCTTGTATGTATCTTCCAAAACATCTGAATAATCACCTGCAAGGAACTTAACATTCTCAAGTTCTGTAGAGAATGTGGTATGACGGCAGTGATCTGACCAGTATGTATCAAGTACCTTAATCTCTGTGAATGAAGGATTTCTCTTTTCATCGTTTGCAAAATACTCTCTAATGAATTCGAAGTCCTTGTATGTCATAGCAAGTCCAAGTGAATCATATAACTTCTTGAACTCGTCCTTGGGCATTGTTGTAAACTCATCAAAAATCTTAACATCATCAGGAGATGCAAATACGCTCTGAAGTGTCTCAGGCTTATTGATGCTTGCTTCTCTTGAATCTACGGGGTTGATACAGTAAGACTTAATCTTATCAAACTCATCATCGCTTAAATTACCTTCAAGTACATATGTAATTGCTGTCTGAATTGTAGGATTTTCTTCTGCATTTAAAAACTGAACACACTGAACTGCAGAGTCCGCTCTCTGATCATACTGACCGGGTAAGTATTCTACGCTGAATACCTTGTCAGAAGGATTGGTATCAATCTTTTCAAGAAAATAGTTATCTACGGGAGGCTCTGAGAATACAGTCTTACAAGCCTTATCAAATATTGCGTCGGAAATATTTTCCACATCGTAACGGATTAAGTATCTTACTCCCGTTACACTATTGATTCCAAGATATCCCTTGATATCCTTGAATAATTCTTTTGCCTTAACTGCGTATTCAGGCTTTTTTTCAACATAGATTCGTCTAACTGTACTCATCTTTTTCCTCCGTAGTGTTTTATCTTTTTAGGTGTTACTAACCTATATTCATCTAGAAAATTTTAGAGAACCTTGGCCAAGAATGCTTTGAGACGCTCTGACTTGGGATTCTCGAAGAACTCCTTGGCATCGCCCTCTTCTTCTATCTTGCCGTCAGCCATGAAGATAACTCTGTTGGCTATTTCTTTTGCAAAAGCAATCTCATGTGTAACTACAACCATGGTCATATTTTCTTTTGCAAGTTCTCTCATAACCTCGAGAACCTCTCCAACCATCTCAGGATCAAGAGCTGAAGTAGGCTCATCAAAAAGCATAACATCGGGTTTCATGCAAAGTGCTCTCACAATAGCGATACGCTGCTTTTGACCACCTGACAATTGGCTGGGATAAGCATTGGCTCTATCCGCAAGTCCTACTCTCTCGAGTAATTTCATAGCCTCTTCTTCGGCTTCTTTTTTTGACTTGCCCTGTAACTTCATGGGACCTATTGTTAAGTTTTTAAGTACCGTCATATGCGGGAAGAGATTGAACTGCTGGAACACCATTCCCATCTTTTGACGATGCATATTGATGTCTGTTTTTTTATTGGTGATGTCAACTCCTTCAAAAAGGATTGTTCCGCCTGTAGGCTCCTCAAGTCTGTTAAGGCATCTAAGAAATGTTGATTTTCCCGAGCCCGAAGGACCTATTACGAATACTACATCACCCTTGTTGATATCTATTGTTACTCCGTTAAGTGCATGTAAATCTTCAAAATGCTTGGAAAGATTATTAACACTTATGAGAGTCTTGTTTTCTTCTTTGATCTGATTATCGCTCACTGTTTCTTAACCTCCTCTCTAACTTTTTGAGTAGGAATGATAAGAACATTACCATTGCCAGGTATACCAATGCGACTGTGATAAGTGGCATAAACGGATCATATGTCTGGCTTCTTATGATGTCGCCGCCCTTGGTCAAATCCTCAAGTGCAATATAACCTGCAACCGAAGTTTCCTTAAGAAGCACTATGAACTCATTACCGAGTGCAGGAAGTACATTCTTAAATGCCTGAGGAAGAATAACATACCACATGGTCTGAACATAATTGAAGCCAAGTGATCTGCCGGCTTCCATCTGTCCGGGGTCTATGGACATGATTCCGCTTCGAACTATCTCAGATACATATGCTCCCGAGTTAATACCGAATGCCAATACAGCAACCAAAACCTTGTCTATTCTTACTGAGCCGAATATGACAAAGTAAATAATTAGCAACTGAACAAGAACTGGAGTACCTCTGATAACCGTAACGTAAATATTGGCCAAAAAGTTGAAAAACTTGAGTTTTCCGGTCTTATCATATGTCGATCTGATGACCGCTATCAAGAATCCGATAGCGATACCAATTAAAACGGCAAAGAGAGTTACTCGAAGAGTAACTCCCAAACCGTCTACCAGGTACTTCCACCTGTTATCTTTAATAAAATTCAGTTTGAAACTGTCGATGAAACTCATAAAAACCTCTAGTTGTCGGCAGCGATGTATTTGTTGACGATCTCGTCAAGCTTGCCTGACTCCTTAAGCTTGGTAATTGCAGCATTAACTTCTGCGAGTAATTCAGGATTGTTCTTAGAAATAGCGATTGCATACTCCTCATTTGTGAATGCTTCATCAACTATCTTGAGTTCAGGATTCTTACCTACATATACTTTAGCGGGCTCGTTGTCGATGATAACTGCATCGATCTTACCCTGGATAAGTGCCTGTACTGCTTCGTATCCCTTGTTGTAACGCTCAATCTCAGCATCTTCGATATCCTCTGAATAGATATCACCTGTTGTACCAAGCTGAACACCGATTTTCTTGCCTACAAGATCATCAGGAGAAGCAATCTCTGAATCATTGGGAACGATGATTACCTGAGTTGCAGTAGCGTAAGGAATTGAGAAATCAATACTCTGAAGTCTGTCTTCTGTGATTGTCATTCCTGCTGCACCAAGATCAGCCTTACCTGTGTAAACTGAAGTGATGATGGAATCGAATGCCATATCTTCAATAACAAGGTTTCTGCCTAACTCATCTGCGATAGCCTGACATATCTCTACGTCGATACCTACGATGTTGTTATCTGCATCTCTGAATTCATAAGGCTGGAACTCAGCGTTAGTAGCCATAACGAGATCTGCCTTCTTAGAACCGCCTGTACATGCCACAAGTGACATTGCCATAACTAAAGTCAATAATACACTAATATACTTTTTCATGATCTAATACCTCTTTTTTATATCTTGGGGAATGGGTATTAATAACCCATTCCGCCCATTCCTGCGCCTGCGGGCATTGCAGGAGTATCCTCCTTGATGTTAGCAACAGCACTCTCTGTTGTAAGGAATGTTGATGCTACGCTGGTTGCGTTCTGAAGAGCGCTTCTTGTAACCTTGGCAGGATCAAGAATACCAGCTTCAACCATGTTAACATACTTCTCGTTAAGAGCATCGAAACCGAAACCAACTTCTGATTCGAATACCTTGTTAACGATTACAGATCCGTCAAGACCTGCATTAGCTGCGATGTGGAATAAAGGAGCCTTGAGTGCTGTAAGAACGATCTGAGCACCTGTCTTCTCATCACCCTCGAGTGAATCTGCAAGTTCCTTAACCTTCTTGGATGCGTGGATGTAAGCTGATCCACCACCTGCGATGATACCTTCTTCAACAGCTGCCTTGGTAGCTGCAAGAGCATCTTCCATACGAAGCTTAGCTTCCTTCATCTCAGTCTCTGTTGCAGCACCAACCTTGATAACTGCTACACCACCTGAAAGCTTAGCAAGTCTTTCCTGAAGTTTTTCTTTATCAAACTCAGATGTTGTTGTCTCGATAGCTGTCTTGATCTGACCGATTCTTGCAGCGATCTCATCTGAGTTGCCAGCACCATCAACGATGATAGTGTTTTCTTTCTGAACCTTAACTGACTTAGCTCTACCCATATCCTGAAGAGTAACTTCCTTGAGATCAAGGCCAAGTTCTTCACTGATAACCTGTCCGCCTGTAAGGATTGCGATATCCTTAAGCATCTCTTTTCTTCTGTCACCATATCCGGGAGCCTTAACAGCTACTACATTGAATGTACCTCTTAACTTGTTAACGATAAGAGTTGTTAAAGCTTCACCTTCGATATCTTCAGCGATGATTAAGAGCTTAGCACCACTCTGTACGATTGTCTCGAGGATGGGAAGAATATCCTGAATGTTGGAGATCTTCTTGTCTGTGATTAGGATGTAAGGATTCTCAAGAACAGCTTCCATCTTCTCCATATCTGTACACATATATGCTGATAAGTAACCCTTGTCAAACTGCATACCTTCTACAAGGTCGAGTTCAGTCTGCATGGTCTTACTCTCTTCGATTGTGATAACGCCGTCGCCTGTAACCTTTTCCATAGCGTCTGCTACCATCTCGCCGACCTTCTCGTCACCTGCTGAGATAGCTGCAACCTTAGCAATCTGCTCCTTGCCATTAACCTTAGCAGACATTGACTTGATGGATTCTACAGCACACTCTGTAGCCTTCTTCATACCCTTTCTAAGAATGATAGGGTTAGCGCCTGCTGCAAGGTTCTTCATACCTGCATTGATCATAGCCTGTGCAAGAACTGTAGCTGTTGTTGTACCGTCACCTGCTACATCGTTAGTCTTAGTAGCAACTTCCTTAACAAGCTGAGCACCCATGTTCTCGAATGCATCTTCAAGCTCGATCTCCTTAGCGATTGTTACACCATCGTTAGTAATAAGGGGTGCGCCGTATGACTTATCAAGTACTACGTTTCTTCCCTTAGGTCCGAGTGTTACTCTGACAGTATCTGCGAGCTGGTTAACACCTGCTTCAAGGCTCGCACGCGCATCTGCGCCATATTTAATCTCTTTAGCCATTTTAACTTAACCTCCAAAAAATAATAGATTTACAAATCACGATTATTCTACAATTGCAAGAATATCAGACTGCTTAACTATGATTACTTCTTCGTCGTCAAGCTTAACTTCTGTTCCTGAGTACTTGGAATAGATAACCTGGTCACCGACCTTAACTTCCATCTTAACTTCCTTGCCGTCAGCGAGTATTCCGGGGCCTACTGCGATAACTTCGGCCTGCTGGGGCTTTTCCTTGTTCTGGCCGGGAAGAACGATACCTGACTTGGTAGTCTCTTCTGCTGCCAACTGCTTCAATACAACTCTGTCGCCTAATGGTGCTAACTTCATAATTGTATCCTCCTTTATATAAATTAGAATTGATTTAACATAAGGTTGCGACTTATTCGCAATCGGTCTGTATTATATCACAATTGCACCCTCGGTGCAAACTAAAAGGCTATTTTCCTAACGTTTTTTGCCTCTTAAAACAACGAAAATTATGCCGCCAACAAGACCTACGCTGATAAGTGCTCCAAGTATTAAGAAAATGCCCAAGAATACATCGGATGAGCCTTCTTTTCTCCCTTTAGCGCGCTCAATATCCTCTGCGGGTTCTTCAACCACAATCACAGGCTCCTCTACTTCGGGCTCCTTAACAGGGATAATCTCATATACTTCTTCGCCACATACGCTGCAGACTCCCTTCTGTAAGCCTTCTTTTTCTTCCGTTGCATCCTCGATTATCTCGTAATTGCCAAGCTGGTGGTTCTTAAGAGTGTAATCAGCTCTGTATGTATATGCTGAGCAATCCTTGCAAGTGTATTCTGTGTAACCGAATTCCTCGCATGTGCTCTCTACAACCTTGCCGTCGTAGTTACCGCCCTCGCAGTAGTGAGGAAGCAAATCTTTTGAATAATCCTTAATCTCGTTGGGCTTAAAATCAGATGAGTTACCGGCATACTCGTATGTCCAGTTCATTACCTCACCACAGAAATCCTTGCAGTAAGCACGTCTGTCAGTATTATCCTCGAAGAAAGTAATCATACCCTCTACTCTGGTATTGGTGATATATCCTGCATAAGTATTGCCAAGAGGATAGAGAATATACATACCTACAAGACCACCGTTATGAACATAACCGTGATCCGAATCATATCCGTCAATGTTGATATTACACTTGTCTACATCGATGAATCCTGCAGAATACGCACCGCCCATGAACTGCTCGTCTCTGTTTTCCTTGTCATGGTCGATACAGATTAAAGTAACATTGTTCTTGGTGTTAGTGATTGAGCCGCTTCCGCCGTATCCAACTATACCGCCGACACCGAACATCTTGCAGCTTACATCAAGACGACACTCTGCAACGATATTACAGTTATCAATCTTACTGCCCTCTGCAAAACCTGCGATTGTACCGATGAAGCAGGGTGCATCTTTTTCGATGGTAACCTTTTCTCCAAGAAGCGTAAGGTTCTTAACCTCTGCATTTTCAAGTGCTCCGAAAAGGCCTGCGAAGCAAGTATCATATGTCTTATAATTTCCATCATATGTGGTACGAATCGCTTCGGAAGTCTTATTAACAGTTAAGTTTAATATCGCATGATTATTACCGTCAAAAACACCTGTAAAATCAACGGGAGTCCAATCAACACCCTTCATATCGATATCGTTCATCAGTATAAAACTGCCGCCGGGATTATCCGCTATTAACTGCATATCCTTGGCAGTATATATCTTGGTCTCTCCGTCAGCTTTTGCACTTATTGGAGCTATAGTTATAACCAGTGCGATTATCGCAATAGACATAACCAGTCTGATGATATTACTGATTTTGTTAGTACTTCTTTTCATTGTTATTTCCAACCTGTTTTCTAATACTTTTTATATCTTCTCGTGTTTTTCTCTTATTGATTTTTATTCTGATTATCTGCGTCTTCTCTTACGTCTTCTTTTCTTTTTATTGTTGTTTTGAACAATCAAGTAAGCCACAAAACCACCAGATGCAAGAACAAGAACAACAATGGCTATTATGATAAAAATCTCTATTCCGGATAATGAACTTTCTTTCTTATCCTCTTTTGGATTTTCGTTTTGATTGTTGGCTTCAGCTTCTGCCTTAAGTCTGGCCTCTTCTTCAGCGCGTTGCTTTTCTTCTTCAAGACGTGCTTCTTCTTCAGCCTGCTTAATAGCCTCTTGTTCATCGTAGGATACCAAGTGCTCCATATAGTCATTCTTAGCTTCATCTTCGCCTACAGTACTCGAATACAATCCAAATGATGCATTGCTGTAAGGGCCGTAATCATCAACGGTAAAATCACACCACTGCTGAGACTGATGGCATAGATATGCCTGACGTGCAACATCAATACCACGCTTTCCATTAAACGCTGTTAAAGGAGAACGCATATCAACTTCTGTTCTGTTATCGCCATATACATGAATATAGAACTTGGGTACTTCCCATGTTCCGTATTCGTTAACTGACTGTTCATCGTATGATGAATCCTTGCTGGCCTCTACTGCTTTTATAACATTAGCTGTCATAAAGATATGCTGGCCATGTCCATACTCACCATTAACATCCTGTGTCACTACAACCTGAGGATGTGTCTCTCTGATACATCTTGTTAAAAAGAGCTTGGCTTCATCTTCATTGATGGTCTGTGCTGCACCCTCATAAGTAGTTGAGTACGCATCCGGGAAATTACCAAGTATGGGATAATACTTGGCACCTGCAAGCCAAAGACCATTAAGCTTCTCATGCTCTCTAATCTTTTCTCCTGCCCAATGCTGAGTAAAATATGCAAACTGGACGCGACATCCTCTCTCCGCCTGATAAATGGGAAGTATCGAACCAAGGAATATATGCTCATCATCCGAGTGAGTTGAGAATACCAAAAAGTCCGCTTCGCTAAGTGTGGGCTCCCATACTTGAACCCATTCAGGAAGATTGTCATCTGCAAAAGCTATGATATCCGATACTCTGGCAGATGTGAGATTTTTTTCTGCATCATTATTGGGTGCAGGAACAGTAATAACTACTTCATTGCTTTCCTCAGGAAGCTCTATATACTCATGAAGATATCCGTACTTTCCGTAAGTATAATCATTGCCGTTAACAGTAAGAGTCCATTCTTTGATATGTGAATCCCAGATTACATAGATGCCGTGCATCTTGGTATCACTCTTAACAGTAATCTTGGTACCCTCTGCTAAGGATACTGATGTGGAATATTTTTCATCATGAAGAGTTGATGTATTGCCACCGTTGGAAAGAGATATATCAAGAGGCAATACATTCTTATAAAAACATCTAGTGTCAAAAAGCTCAGTTCCCGCATCTCTGTCAGACTCTATCGAAGTATCAAGAGGTACTCTGATTGCGGCGAGTGCGCTTATGGGACTAAGCAAAATAAGTGAAGCGGATAAAAGTCCTGTTGCCACTTTTATTATTCTTTTTTTACTAAATTTAAAAATCTTCAAATCACTATCTCCTGCATAAAACAATTACTCAAATAGATTAAACTTTTTCTATGAATATATCAAGAAGTAAATTCCACATCCAGAAGCATAAAAATAAACAATTCCCCGGCTCCGCCGGAGAAGAAGAATCCTATATATTAGGTTTTCACATATATACAAATTAAAAACTCCCCGGTGCCGCCGGGGAAGTTTAATCAATTCTATTACTTTTCTTAAACACATATGTGATTATTAATTCATAGTGTTCTGGCAACCAAGGAAAAGAGGAAGTCCTGTCTCGTTATCTACGATTGCATATACGAAAGGTCTGTCGAGAGTTACGTAATGAACATCATTAATCTCGACTGCTGTGCACTTGGCATCCATCTCAACTGCTGTTGCAGCTGCAGCCTTGGTACCCTTTCTGTCAACTTCGATATGAGTCTTATGAAGGATTCTGCCAATCCATACAGCATAGGGTTCGCCGCTTGTAGCCTCTAACATTTCTGTAAAATCTGCTTGTCCTGCTTTGAAGGGAAGATCCATACCCATAGCACTGTATGTCTCTGATAACTCGATGCCATAATCCATTGTGAACTCGGGCATCAATACATTGACATCTTCATACTTGGCTTCTCTGACAGCCTTGGAAAAATCAGCATCGTTATCGTCTAACTTTTTAAGGTACTCAGATGTACTTACTCCTTCTTCAGGAAGAAGTGCTACGAATGAATACTGGCCACCCTTGTAAGGCTTAACAAAACCTTCAGCGCCTTCTAATGTAATGTATCTACCCTCAGTGCTTGAAAGCATTGTCACCTTGGATTCGCTACCATCAGCATTGGTGAATAATCTGCCTTCCAATACGTCGTTATCCTCGTACTGAACGCCCCATTCCGCTTCAAAAGCTACGGCATTGATAAGATACGCTACTGTATCGCCGGGAATATAATCGAGGATCTCAGGAATCATATCGTGAGTTTCGCTCTTTACCCAGTTATTGATATCCTTAACGGTATTGTCATTGAACGGCGCCTTGTATAATGCGGGATGATAATAAGTCACCACGTCATTAAGGAATCTGTCTTTTAACTTCCATGCTCCGTCGTCCTTAAGCCATAATGAATTGGCCACATTCCACTTAACATCTTCCGATGCATTCATCTCATTAGCCATAGCGTACATTATGGTATTTAACTCGCCACGGCTAAGTCCGCCATTAGCGGTCTTTTCCATCTGCGATAATGTATCACCACACGCACCATTTTCTGTCATGCCTAAAGCAGTGGATATTGAAAACGGAGATAAAAGCATGTTGCCATTAACATCATATGAAGCTGTCTGATTAGCTAAGTCTATGTAGGCCTTTGAGAGGCTCTCAAGCTGCGCTTCGCTAATGTTGGAAATTGCAACATTTTCAACTTCCGAGGGAGTAACTCCTTCAGTTAAGTTAACAACTTCACCACTAAGTTCTACGGGTGAATTGTTGGAAGTAGGCTTTACAGTAAATGTCTCGGGTAATAATGATCCATTTCCTGAAGATGGATTACATCCTATGCTTCCTGCGAGCAATACGCATGAACCCATTATTCCCATTGCTCTTTTTAAATTCTTTTTCATAATAAACTCCTCTATAAATTCATATACCTTTTTTCTTTTGACAGTATGTATACGAATCATATAAAGAATATTTATGGGATTACATTAACATCTTTTCGAGATTGTCCTTAACCTCGCTTGTAACCTGCATAACTGAATCAACTGAAGCAGCCGCCTCGTTAGTAGATGCAGCAAGAGATGTTGTCTCTGTGTTAACTGCGGAAACTTCTTCTCTAAGCTTGTCGACTTCAATAAGAAGTTTATCAACCAATTCTCTGATGTCCTTGTTGTTATTATTACTGTCGCTTGCAGCCTGGTTGGAGTTCTCTGCAAGTTCCTTAATCTCACTTGCAACTACTGCGAATCCCTTGCCGGCATCTCCTGCTCTGGCAGCCTCGATAGATGCATTGAGCGCAAGGAGGTTGGTCTGCTTGGAGATAGCGATTACCTGACCGTTATTGTTATCAAGTCTGTCGATGCAATTGCTGATTGTATTAAGCGACTCTTGGAGTATGTTGGCATATCTGTCGATATTGTCCATTGCCGAGGAGATATTGCCACTCTGCTCTGCGTTATCAATAGTAGCTCTCTTGATAGCATCTATTGATACATCCATTCCTTCGAAGCTATTATTAATCTCATCCATCAATTCAGCAGTTCTTGCCTTGGAATTCTCCTGAGCAATTCTAAGATCTTCAGCAAGCTGTGAGTTTTCTTCTTTTTCAAGCACTGCGAGATCTTTTATATAATGAACACAGTTTTCCTTGCAGGAGAAACCGTTGTAGATAGCTTCCGCCATGGACTTACAGTTAGAGTAGCCACAACAACCGCAGTTGATGTTTCTCTTATCCCTGGTATCCTTGAGCATATCGTTGAATATCTTATTTTCTTCTGCATCAGTTAACTTCTTAACTCTTGTTGCAGCACTCTTATCAACATACTTAGTAAGGAAGTCTTCAAGTTTAAGATTAGAGAACTGACTATTGAGTGCAGCAAGTCTCTTGGCAGGTGTTAAGTCTCTGCCCCATGCGGACTTCTTGGAATTGTTCTTAACATTATGCTTAATCTTAAGAAGTTCGCAGATAACATTTTCATTATCATCATTCTTAGGTTCGATTCCTGTACCATAGAGGCATCCACCGCTACAGTTTAAAGCATCTATGAAAAGATAAGGAAGTCTGCCGTTTTTAATAAGGTCCTTATTACGTGAAAGGTAATGATACATATGCTTCTCACCTTCCATCTGACGAATAAGTGTATCCTCACCAAGAAGCCAGTATACGTTCTCCTTGAGGCCACCGGGCATCGGATATATGGAACCAAGGCCATATTCTATCTCATCTGTATAAGGCTTAGCATTAGCTACAGGATGATTTCTAAGGTATTCAACAAGATGATTGAATGTAAGGTTATAAGACATAAGTCCTGCATTGCCGGGCTCGTCTATCTCATTCTTCTTAGCGATACAAGGGCTTACGAATGCAAGCTTATCCTTGAGGTTCTGGTACTTACGCATATATACTGCAGTACACATCATCGGTGAATGAACAGGCATAAGCTTAGGTAAAAGTTCAGGCTCATACTTTTCAATATAACCAACTACTGCAGGACAGGGCTGTGATATACCACCGTAAAACTTGTGCTCAGTGATATACTTGATATAAGCCCATGTACAAATATCAGCACCATAAGAAACACTTATAAGTCTGTTAACTCCAAGTGCTTTTAACTGTCCAAGCATTTTTTCATAATCATGAGGATAATTCGCCTTGAATGCTGGCGCGATTAACAGCGAAATCTTTTCGCCCTTCTTAAGATCATCGAAGAATCTCTCGACATCGTCAACATACTCTCTAGCATCATGTTCACATACGTCGATACAAGCTCCGCAGGCTACACACTTAGCAGGATCCACAACAATTCTGCTACTATTGCCTTCAATAACGGAAATATTGGCCCCCTCGCAACTACACGCACTTACACAACGATTACAACCGATACAGTTGTCGTTGGTTTTGATTAATTCACCCATTTTATTCCCTCCGAATATAGTATTTTATAGCCGTAAAAAACTAGATTTCAAAAGATTAATGTAATGATATGCAAGCCAGCATAGTATTTTAGATATAAACAGTATTATATGATTTTGATGGACAAACTTCAAGGAAAGATTTTTTTGAAAAAGTATTGACAAGAATTACGGGTGGTAATATTATGATGATATCAAATTGATATCACTTAGTTATCAATCACTATCATAGGAGGAATGAATTATGGATAACAAGAAAAATGTACTTAACAACATAACCGAGCGTGAGCTTCGTCCTGCTTCAGGTATCTTGATGCTCTTTCTTAATATCATAGCAATGGGTATCGAAATAGTTGTTTTCTTTGGAGGCGCAGCTCTTACAAGTCAGGGAGACATCTTCGCTTTAGCCGGAGTGGTACTTATATTACTTGCAATAGTATTCTTCGTAATATCATGTATTCTCTTTGGCGGACTTAAGACAGTTAAGCCCAATGAAGCATTGGTGCTTACACTCTTCGGTAAATATCACGGAACAATCAAGAAGTCAGGTTTCTTCCTTGTAAACCCCTTCGCTACAGCATTCAACCCCGGATATTCATCAGTAAGACAGCCTAACGGAACAACAATCACATACGGTTCCAAGACAGTATCATTAAAGGTACGTACACTTGATAACGAGAGACAGAAGGTTAACGATATCCTTGGTAACCCCATCATTATTGGTGCAGTAGTTATCTGGAGAGTTGTTGATCCTACCAAGGCAGTATTCGCAGTAGATAACTATATTAACTACCTTTCAATCCAGTGTGATTCAACAATCAGAAATATCGCAAGATTATATCCTTACGACGATATGGATGATAAGGATGGAATCGATGAGAAGACACTTCGTGGTTCATCACAGGAAATCGCTGACAGAATGAAAGACGAACTTCAGACACGTGTAGCACCTGCAGGTCTTGAGATTATGGAAGTTAGAATTACACACCTTTCATACTCAGAAGAAATCGCAGCAGCAATGCTTCAGAGACAGCAGGCAGTTGCTATCATCGCAGCTAGAAAGAAGATCGTTGAAGGTGCTGTAAGTATGGTTGAGATGGCTATCGATCAGCTTGGAGCGAACGATATCGTACATCTTGATGATGAAAGAAAAGCACAGATGGTTAGTAACTTAATGGTAGTTCTTTGTGGTAACAAAGAAGCACAGCCTATCGTAAACAGCGGTTCAATCTACTAAATTGTCTATAAGGAAAAGGTGAGTCTATGGGCAATACAGAAAAAAAGACAACTGAAAATTCCGGACAGGAAAAAAAGCAGATTCTTCTTCGCCTTTCTCCTTCTTTACACAATGAGCTTGCCGCGTGGGCAGAGGATGATTTCAGATCCATCAACGGACAGATTGAGTATCTGCTTTCCGAAGCCGTGAAAAAAAGAAAAGGCAATAAAGAAGCATAAAAATACGCCGGGCACTTTGATAAGCGTCCGGCGTTATTATTTTTTTATAAGTTTTTCAATTAGTCATCAAGACCGAAGCTGTCATGGATTGCATTAGCTGCTCTCTCAGCATCGTTAACATCGATAAGAACTGTAACTCTAATCTCTGATGTAGAAATCATCTTGATGTTGATGTGCTCGTTGTATAAGCACTCAAACATCTTAGCAGCAACACCGGGGTTAGACATCATACCTGCACCAACGATAGAAACCTTGGCAACGTTCTTTTCCTGCTCGATATTCTGATATTTAAGTCTTGCCTTGTTCTCTTCGATAACCTTGAGTGCGTCATCACCGAAGTTACCATCTACTGTGAATGAAATATCCTGTGTATTGTCACGTCCTGTGGACTGAAGAATCATATCTACATTAACATTAGCCTTAGCTAAAGCATCAAATACTCTGAATGCAGTACCGGGCTTATCTTCAAGACCCAAGATGGAAATTCTCTCTGCGCTCTTATCTACGGCTACGCCGCTAACCAACATCTTCTCCACTTTAACATCCTCCTTAACGACTGTTCCTTCTTCATTGGTAAGGGAAGAACGAACAACTAAAGTAACTCCGTATTTCTTAGCCATTTCAACTGAACGGTTGTGTAATACACCTGCACCAAGTGTTGCAAGGTCAAGCATCTCATCATAAGTAATCTCTTCAAGCTTTCTAGCTTTCTTGACGATTCTGGGATCTGCTGTGTATACACCGTCAACGTCTGTATAAATCTCACACTTGTCAGCACGAAGAGCTGCTGCAAGAGCAACTGCTGTTGTATCTGAACCGCCACGACCAAGTGTGGTGTAATCATCATATTTATTAATACCCTGGAATCCTGTTACGATAACAATCTTACGACTCTCAAGTTCGTGAGTGATTCTCTCGGTATCGATTCTCTTAAGTCTTGCATTACCATAATTGGATGTGGTATGCATAGCTACCTGGAAAGCATTTAAACTGATTGCGGGAACTCCGAGATTAGCCATTGCCATAGCCATCAATGATACACTGGTCTGCTCACCTACTGTAAGGAGCATATCAAGTTCTCTTTTTGAAGGGTTAGGATTAATGTCTCTCGCTTTTTCGATAAGTTCGTCGGTCATCTTGCCCATAGCTGAGAGAATAACTACAACATCGTTGCCCTGGTTGTATTCTTCGATACAACGACGTGCTACATTGTATATTCTTTCTTTATTGGCTACTGATGTACCGCCAAATTTTTTAACAACTAACATTTTTTCCTCCTGAAAAATTTTGTTCATTCCCCAAAACATCCACTATTGTAATTCCATAGTGCAGATTTTTCAATAAAAATCTACTCGAGTTCAAGAAAATGATTCATAAGCAGGTAACCCTCGTCAAAGAAATTGCCCGTCTCTTTTGCTGTCTTTTCGCTATAAACCAAGTTATTCTCAGCTTCAAGAGTTGAATCATAGAGCATATAAGGAACAGCATCCGATGTATGAGTTCTAAGTCTCACGGGAGTAGGATGGTCAGGAAGTACGAGGAGTCTGAACTCAACATCTCTTCCCTGTAATTCCTCTACAAGAGGTCCTACGATATATGCATCTATGTTTTCGATAGCTTTAATCTTTCTCTCGTAACTGCCCTGATGACCCATCTCATCGGGAGCTTCTACGTGAATATATACGAAATCGTTGTCATCCTCAAGAAGAGCTTTTACAGCTGCATCCTTCTTACCTGTATAGTTGGTATTGAGTCCGCCGTTAGCACCCTCAACCTCTATAACCTGCATGTGTGCGCCGATAGCGATACCCTTAAGTAAATCAACTGCGGATATCATTGCGCCACGCTTGCCTGTCTTGGTGTAAAAATCATCAAGCATGGGCTTGGTGCCTGCGCCCCAGAACCAACAGCAGTTGGCAGGATTGAGACCGTCTTTCTTTCTCTGTATATTAAGAGGATGATCCTTTAATACCTTGTAGCTTACTTCCATCATGTAGCGAAGTACACTCTCTTCAGGAAGGTATTCTCCTATCACTCTTGTAAGTACATCATGAGGAGGAGTAAGTTCAACTACTTTTCCATTCTTCCATATAAGACAATGTCTGTAACTTGTTCCTACATAGAACTTAAAGTTCTCGTTTTCAAGTTCAGCCTTAACTGCTTCCATAAGGATAGCTGCATCTTCAGTAGATATCTCACTTGATGAATGGTCAATAATTCTTTGCTGTTCAAAAGGCACATCATCTTCTGATATGGTTACAACATTACATCTGATTGCAACATCTGTGTCTTCCATATCCACTCCGATTGATAATGCTTCAAGAGGAGATCTGCCTGAATAATACTTCTTGGGATCATATCCGAGTACGGATAAGTTAGCTGTATCCGAACCGGGCTTCATTCCCTTGGGAATAGTGTGAACCATACCAATCTCCGATACTCTTGCAAGTGTATCGATATGAGACGTTTTAGCGGCAGCAATAGGTGTCTTTCCGTCAAGTTCGTCAATAGGCTCATCAGCCATACCGTCGCCAAGTACTACTATGTATTTCATTTCTCGCCTTTCCGCTAGGACATATTATCATAAAGCGATAATCATCCCGCTGCCCCAATCGGGCCTAACTAAAGTATTCTGATGTAATTCAAAATCGAATCGGCATTCTTTTCTTTCATTTCCATGAACTTGTCTTCACTCATTATGGAAGTAATAACACCAATTTCACCGTCAACGGCTTCAATTGTGTTTTCAACGCCTGCAAACTGTTCGATTCCCTTTATATCTTTTCCTTTTACACGAATAAAATACTTAAACTTCTTTTCAGCATCAGTTGCCATATCAGCCTTGATGTCTTCCCAAGGACACTCGATGTTCTTGCCGGCATTTTTAGCCAAGTCAATAACATCAGATACAACTGCCGATGCAGTAGCAAGCTTACCTGCTCCCTGTCCGTAGAACATTGTATCGCCTACCATATTGCCCTTAACGCATACTGCATTGAATACATCTCTAACAGAGTAGAGAGGATTCTTGGCATCAATCATAAAGGGTGCTACGAGTGCAAGGCACTTACCGTCAAGGTTCTTACTCATACCGAGGAGCTTAATGGATCTTCCAAGCTTCTTGGCATACTCAAAATCAGCCTTGGTAATATTGGTAATACCCTCAGTCTTAACATCCTGATAATATACAGTCTTACCCATTGAAAGAGATGTAAGGATGGCAATCTTTCTGCATGCATCATGTCCGCATACATCTGCTTCGGGATTCTGCTCAGCATAACCCTTAGCCTGTGCTTCCTTTAATACATCATCATATTTACAACCTTCTTCATCCATCTTGGTGAGCATGAAGTTTGTTGTACCATTCAAGATACCTACAATCTCTTCTACCTTTTCTCCGGGGAAACTTGTGTAGAGAGGTCTAATAATAGGAATACCTCCGCCAACGCTCGCCTCGAAAAGATATGAGCATGAGTTATCTTTTGCAGTCTTTAAAAGTTCGGGGCCGTGCTCTGCAACTACAGCCTTGTTGGAAGTACACACACTCTTACCCTTAAGAAGTGCTTCCTTCGTAAACTTATATGCAATGTCGATTCCTCCCATGGTCTCAACTACAATATCAACCTCGGGATCATTGACTATAATACTATAGTCATGAACGACTTTTTTCTCGAAAATATCGCCCGGGAAGTCTCTTAAGTCAAGAATATACTTAACATTAATCTCCTCAGACGTTCTCTTTTTAATTATCTCTTTATTATCCTCAAGTATCTGGGCAACTCCGCTACCCACGGTTCCGTAACCTAATATAGCAACCTGCTTCATATTACTCTCCTTAAAGACAGATAAGTGACAAATCAACTTCGAATTATACCATTAAATATCCGCCTTGACAAGAGAAGCGAAAACGGCCGTGCTTTCGCACGACCGCTAACTACCTTATATAACATACTCCATCTTATCTGCAAAGTGTCCAAGGAACTTGGCTGTTCTCTCCTCCTTGGGATTAAGAAGAACGTCTTTTGCTTTTCCTTTTTCTACGACATACCCTCCTTCCATGAAGATAACCTCATCCGCAACTTCGAGTGCAAACTTAAGTTCATGAGTTACTATTACGGATGTGATTCGCTCCTTCGAAACCTTTTTTATAAGTTCTAGTACGCCTTGAACTCTCTCAGGATCGAGAGCACTGGTTGGTTCATCAAAAAGAACCACCTCCGGCTTAAGCGCAAGCGCTCTCGCTATGCCAACTCTTTGAGCCTGCCCTCCGGATAACTGGATGGGATAATGATTCTTCCAATCAAGAAGGCCTACTTCTTCAAGATATGTGAGTGCTTCTTTTTCTGCTTCTTTTTTTGAATAGCCCTTAGCCTTAATTAGTGGAAGCATGATATTTTCAAGTGCTGTCTTATTCTCAAAAAGACTGAAGTTTTGAAAAACCATCGCAGTAGATTGTCTTATCTCTCTTATCTCTTTTGAAGATGCATGCGCGAGATTGTATTCTTTTTCTCCTATAAAAAGAGTGCCTTCCTCAGGATGTTCAAGTCTGTTAATACTTCTAAGTGCTGTGGACTTACCTGAACCTGACGGTCCGATAATTACCACTGTCTCACCGGTTGCTACTTCGAGGTCTATTCCTTTTAGTATCTCTTTATCTCCAAATGATTTTTTTAAACCTTTTACTTTAATCATTGTTCTATCCCTTTGCCACTGCTGATTTGAATCTGTTCTGTCTTTTTTCCACAAGTTTTTGAACCCATGTAAGAACTGTACAGAATATGAGATATACAACCGCTACTTCGATGTAAAGAGCAAGCGGTTCGTATGTTACCGCAACAATTCTCTGTGTTGCCATAAACATCTCTGTTATTGTGATATTAGCTGCAAGTGATGTGTCCTTAACCAAGGATATAAAAGTGTTAAAAAGTGCAGGCACGCAGGCTTTAATAGCCTGTGGCAATATAATATGAAACATCGTCTGTGTATGTGTCAGACCGCAGGCAAGTGCGCCCTCTGTCTGACTCTTGGGAATCGAGAGGATGGAACCTCTTATAGTCTCCGATGCGTATGCTCCGACGTTGAGAGAAAACGCGATTATTGCAGAAGGTACAGCATCGAGTGTTATGCCTAGGTTGGGTAGACCATAAAAGATGATGAATAACTGTACAAGCATCGGTGTTCCTCGAAATACCCATACGTAAAACCACATTATCTGTGAAAGAACTTTTATGTTTCTTGCTCTAATAACTGCAACGATAATTGCAATCACTAAGCCTATCGCGAAGGATATAAGTGTAAGGGGTATCGTATACAGTAATCCCGGAAGAACAATCTTGGGTATTGAATTAACAAGTATCTGCAATAATCTGACGTTCATTTTTTCTCTCCGTCGTTTTTTCTAGCTGACCTATGTCAGTGTTTTCTACTACTTGGCTGATGTGATATCTTCGCCAAAATACTTAATGGAAATCTCTGAAAGTTTTCCATTGTCTCTTAATGTCTTAAGAGCCTTGTTGATCTCTGTCTGAAGCTTCTCATCACCCTGACGGATAAGAATTGCTGACTCTGTTGCTTCTGTTGAAGTTGCTGCAATCTTAGCCTTAGCGTCAGGCTGGTTAGCCTTGAAATCAAGGAATGTAACATTGTCGTTAACAGTAGCATCTGCTCTGCCCTGAAGCACTAACTGAATTGATTCTGAGAATCCATTGGTTGATACAATCTCACCACCATAACTTCTTGCTACGTCAGCCCAGTTGGATGTAACTGTAAGAGCTACATTCTTCTTATCCAAGTCTTCGAATGACTTAATGTCTTCATTGTCTTCTGCTACGATAACAGCACCGTATACATATGTGTAAGGATCTGAGAAGAGGTACTTTTCTTTTCTCTCATCTGTGATACTTACCTGATTGGAAATAGCATCATACTTCTTAGCATCAAGTCCGGCGATAATACCATCCCACTGTGTCTCTGTGAACTTAGCTTCTACTCCGAGTTCGCCTGCAATCGCTTTTGCAATCTCGACATCGAATCCAACAAGATCACCCTTGTCATCATGATATGAATAAGGAGCATATGTTCCTTCTGTAGCGAATGTAATGTATCCGTTACTGATGATTGTGTCGTATGTGGTAACAACATCTGCACTTTCTTCGATATTTTCTACTGTCTGTACATCTGCGTTTCCGTCATTACCTGCGTTATTGTTAGCTGCTACTACTGTGTTATCTGCTGCGCCTGAATTGGTGCAACCAACGAGCAATGCTCCTACACTTGCTATTGCCAATGCGTTTCTAAATATTTTTCTCATGTCTTTATCCTCCTGTGTAATTCTTTTGGAATTAGTAATTGTTTTGTTAATTATTAAGTTAGTTTTTGTTAATAGTTTTGTTAATTAATTCGTTTTGTTAATGTTACTTTTTGTTATTTAGTTTTTCTTTTGTAAATTAAAATTTTTCTATGTTTTAATAGTTAGTTAATTGGTTACTTTTTATTTTTTCGATTGTTTAAAAGCGTTATCCAAATCTTCAATAAGATCTTCCACGTCTTCTATGCCAATCGACAATCTCAACAGATTGGGTGTAATGCCTATCTTTTCCTGAAGTTCCTTTGCGTACGATTCGTGAGTCATTGTTGCAGGACGGCATATAAGTGATTCAACTCCACCAAGGCTTACCGCAAAGTCAAAAATATGAAGTTTTTCAACGAATGTATGCAGATCGTAATCCTTGGTATTAAGTTTGAATGACAATACTGCTCCGGCGCCTTTTGCCTGTGTTTTTTGAAGTTCGTATCCTCCGTGTCCTTTAAGACCGGGATAAAACACTTCTTCAACCGCATCATTTCCTTCAAGATATTCAGCAATCTTTATTGTGTTTTCAAGATGTCTGTCCATCCTGACTCCAAGTGTTTTTATGCCCCTTTGTAATAGAAATGCATCAAATGGATCAAGTATTCCGCCGAGTGTATTGCTGATGAACTTAAGTCTTTTGTAGATTTCCTCATCATTAAGTACTACGAGACCTGCAAGTAAATCCGAATGGCCTGCGTAGTATTTAGTTGCAGAGTATTCAACGATATCTGCTCCAAGATCAAGTGGCTTTTGCAGATATGCAGTCATGAATGTGTTATCCACAACTACAAGGATATTTTTCTTGTGTGCTTCGGTTACGACTCTTCTTATATCTGTTACTTCAAGCAATGGATTGGATGGTGTCTCAACGAATACCATCTTTACGCTTGAATCCACTTTTGAAAAATCGTATGCATTCAAGTCGTTGACTACTTCGTATTCTAGGCCCCTCTTTTCAAAAAGGTTGGATACAAATCTCCATGTGCCTCCGTATACATTGTCATTAATTAAAACCTTGTCACCCTTATTCAATAGTTCAAACACTAAGCTTGTAGCCGCCATTCCGGATGATGTGGCAAGTGCGTATTTCGCACCTTCTATATCTGCGACCTGTCTTTCAACGGATGCTCTAGTCGGGTTGTTACCTCTTGTATAGCAATACTCTCCTTCGTGTTCCGTATCAGGTTGTACAAATGTTGATGAGAGGTATACCGGATAATTAACCGCTCCCTTACTCTCATCTTTAAATCCCCCATGAACAGCTACTGTATTAAATCCCATTTCTTTTTTCTCCATTCTTTTTTGTATATTGCTCATCTTTTTTAGTTTGAAGACAAGCAGAAAAAGGCATAAAAAAACCGGTAATCATAAGTTGATCCCGGGCAAATGGAATGTATTAATAATCAAATGATTCTCAACACTCATGGCTCCTACATCGAATAGAAGAAAAGCCGACCACATTATATGCCCGGGATAAAAGCATTCGACAACAGCGCATGTTTTTAAGAATAGTGTTAATCTGTTTCATTGATACTGTCTCCTTTCCAAAAGTATGTTGTCATTTTAATCCTACCAACCTACTATGTCAATAGGGAAATATAAAATAATTTGAAATATTTGTTCAAACGGTAAGAAAGTGCTTATATAACTTATCTGAAAAATATGTTAGAATTACATAGAGCGCCTTTAAAACATTTAATGCATTTAAAGCATTTTTAACATTTGAAGCAAAACACAATAAACTATAGATACGATATATTTTCAGGTGTTTTATATTATTAAATTGATTAAGAGGATAATTAAATGAAAGAAAAACTCTACACCATACCGATGAATGATGCAATGAACGCAGGCGATGAATGTCCGTTTTGTTATGTAGAACGTGATGTTGAACAGGACTTACTCGACCTCGTGCTTGGTTCAGGCTCTTCATATATGGAAGCAGATATGAGAGAAAAGACCGATAAAGCAGGTTTTTGCAGAATGCATTTTAAGAAGATGTTTGATTATG
>JAEEQX010000101.1 GCA_016285575.1 Lachnospiraceae bacterium | reverse complement strand
CACCGACATTTATTATCTTGTCAGCTTCTGTTACACCATGGAAGGCTCCTGCCATAAACGGATTATCATCCGGTGCGTTGCAGAATATAACGAGCTTTGCACATCCCAAAGAATCTTTTTCTTTGGTAGCTTCAGCAGTCTTTTTTACAATGGTTCCCATGAGTCTTACGGCATCCATATTGATACCGGTCTTGGTTGATCCAAGATTAATGGAAGAACATACTCTGTCCGTCTTGGCTAATGCTTCAGGAATGGACTTGATAAGCATCTCGTCAGCCTTGGTCATGCCCTTGGATACAAGTGCTGAATAACCACCGATAAAGTTAACTCCAACTTCCTTGCCTACATCATCAAGTGTCACTGCTATCTCAGCAAAATCTGAAGGAGTCTTGCAGCAAGCAGCACCGATAAGAGCAATGGGAGTTACTGATATTCTCTTGTTAACGATAGGAATACCGAATTCCTTTTCAATATCTTTACCGGTCTTTACAAGATCCTTAGCGTAATTATATATCTTGTCATATATATTCTTTTTAACTGTTTTTAGATCTGAATCAATGCAATCAAGAAGTGAAATACCCATTGTAATGGTTCTTACATCAAGGTTTTCCTTTTCGATCATTTCATTAGTCTCATGAACTTCATTTATATTAATCATTACGTATATCCTCTACGAAAAAAGTTTTTCTTTTAATAATTGTATTTGTAAACAATTAAATTATTTTTCTATAAATAATCTAATTATTTAGAGATTAAATACGATGCATTGAATCAAAAATCTCTTCTCTCTGGCACTTAATAACTACGCCAATCTCTTCGCCAATCTGAGCAAGTTCATCAGAAATATCGCTGATGGGCTTAGAGCTTTCATTCATATCTGTAATCATCATCATGTTAAAGAAACCACCTGTGATGGTCTGTGAAATATCCTCGATATTTATTTTATTGTTTGCAAGATAAGTACATATTTTAGCTATGATACCTACTCCGTCCTTGCCTACAACTGTGATGATTGTCTTTTTCATATATGTATCTCCTTAATATTATATTCTCTAATAATATAAATTCTTAATAGTTAAATATCAAAAAATAAAATAATAAATTAATATACAATTTTGTCATATAAACAAAATTTTTATACAAATATCTATATATACATAATTGTATATAAGTATATTAGAATTCGATAATTCTAGATAGTTCACTCTTAGGCGCTACATAGAGCGGAAAGTCATTGCCCTCGTATTTATTGTCTGCAAGTGTAATCTCCACTTTAACGGACTCATATGCAAGTTCAGGCATATTGTTATGATCGCTAAGGTGACAAAGCATCAACGATTTAATATCATCATTGAGAAGTTTGGATATGAACTTACCGCAACTCTCATTGGATAAATGTCCGATATCGGATAAGATACGTTGTTTCAACTGATAGGAATAAGGTCCAAGTTGAAGCATACGTACATCATGATTAGCTTCGGCAAATATAACATCAAGTTTGCCTAAACCATCTATCAATTCTTCTTCGAAATGACCAAGATCCGTGACTACTGCACCTCTTTTGCCGTCACACTCGAATGAATAACAATATGGGTTAACTGCATCATGATATATCTTATGCGGAGTTATGATCATATCATTAATCCTAAATGATGATAAATCATTAAGCGGATTAAAGCAATCAAAATCATAATCTCCGAGCGATTTTACACCTTTTATATATTCGATTGTCTCATTGGCAGAGTATATGGGTATAGTTCTTTTTCTCTCAAGAACGCCCAATCCCTTAATATGGTCCGAATGTTCATGAGTGACTAATATAGCATCTATATCATCAAGTGATACATCAAGCTTATGAAGTCCGTCTTCTATATTTTTGGCTGATACACCCGCATCTATAAGTATGTGTGTATTATCATTGCCAACATATATGCAATTGCCTGTGCTTGAGCTTGCTATCGAAGCAATTCTCATATCTGTCCTACTCTTCCCAATAGATTTCTATGATATCGCCGGTCTTGATGGGCTCAAGGAATTCTGCTTTTCTACCATTGATATTGGTAATAAGGACAGTTCCCTTAGGATTTTTAAGATCAAAATCTATATGATCAACAACATCGACGAATACATATTCTTCTTTATCTTTTAATATAACTTTTTGATTATTTACACTAACAGTAATAATCTTATTCTTACCTGACTTAGCAGCAGGCTTGGATTCTTCCTTAGATTCAGAAGACTTCTTAGTTGTCCTTTTAGCCTTAGAAGACTTGGTTGATTTTTCTTTTGAAGACTTATCGTCTGAAGAATCATCTTTTACCTCTGCATTATCTTCTGAAGTTTCTTCTGTATCATTCGAAGTCTCGATATCTTCTGTTTCTACAGAATCAGTATCTTCGTCAGTTTCATCTTCTCCAGACAGATACTCGTTATCTTCCGGAAGATCTGCATATGTTAATTCTTTTTTCTTTTTAATCTCAAGATTGAATCTGGCATAAACTTGAGTATTCATATCAGCTTCTTCGTTGTTAACGAATACCACTTCATTATCTTTAAGTTCCATATCCAAAAGTTCAAGAACCTGTGATACTTTAAGATAATCAAGAACCTCTACATCATCACCATTTTGAATGCTGTATGAATCAACCTCAATCTCACCATTTACAGTACAAAGATTAGGAAGTGTAACATTCATCTTGTTAACTGTAATCTTAAGTTTAGGATTAGAAGAATTAAGTTTTGCGAGAGTCATCGATCCCGGTTCACCCTTGGTAGAAGGAACAAGATTAATGATATCGTTTGCATGTAATGGAGCGTGTAAATTAGTAAGCTCGGAATTAAGATATACTACACAAGCTTCGCCAAGTTCACCCTTAACAACCTTTTCCTCGCCATTAAGTGTAAATACAAGCGAATCTCCACGACGAGGGAATAAAGCATTATTATCGAGGCCAATCTGCATAACTGCATCTACTACTGCAAGATTTCCGTTATCATATAACTTAAGTCTCTCATCATTAATGGATACATTAACGAATGAGTTATTCTCTTCGTAGAAATGTAAACAGATACCAAGAGGTGTAACGATAAGTGAATCCTTAACAACGGAATCATCCTTAAAGATTATCTTACCCATTACATCTTCGCCTCTTACTGCAACACGATTAACCTGAATATCCTGTGTCTCAGCAAGGTACTTGGTATAGTTCTCTATTCTTCCACCGCCACCAACAACGAATATAGCGCTGACTTTGTTGCCACCGTTAAGTCTGATAATCTCATCAGAAGCCTGCTTAGCCATCTCTCTGATATGAGAATCAAGTAGTTCGAGAACATCCTTTTTGGATATAGTATTCTTAAGTCCAAGGATATCTTCGTATTCTACTTCATCGGCATGCTCAATACCCTTCTTTATCTTTTCTGCCTCGTTAAATTCAACAAGACAATAATTTGCAATAATCTCAGTTAACGAATCTCCCGCAATAGGAATCATACCGTATGCAACAACGGAACCATCCTTGGTGATGCAAATATCGGATGTACCGGCACCAACATCGACAAGTGCGATATTAAGCATACGGAACTTCTCAGGAATAGCTACTTCGATAGCTGCAATAGGCTCCAATGTAAGATTAGCTACATCAAGTCCTGCAATCTCAACAGCTGCATACAAGCCTTCTACAACATCGTAAGGAAGGAATGTGCAAATCATGTCACATGCAATCTTTCTAGCCTTATGATTTAAGAGATTCAAAATGAACATATCGTTCATGAAGTACTTGATTACGCTCTTACCAACGCAGTAATACTTCTCACCGAATTCGTTTTCACTTTGAAACTTTTTATATGCTTCTTCTACGCCCTTGGATATAAGGTCGAAAACCTGCTCTTCAAGAATAAGAGTCTCGTCATCGTATTCTATTTCAACATGAACTTCCTCAGTCTTAAGAACACGACCAGCGGCTGCGATACATACGTCTTTTAAAGTAATCTTACATTTCTTTTCAAGACGCTCTTTAATCTCACCAACAGTAACAGCAACTTTATTGATATCATGAATCTGACCATCAATCATAGCTCTGCTTTCATGCTCTATTGATTCAATTGCTTTAACTACGAAAGTATCTTTTTCACGATAACCTACAACACCTACAACAGCACGTGTTCCGATATCAAGTCCGAATACAAGTCCTTCTTTAGTTTCCGATGCGCTCATCAATAACCTCCATGACCTCATCAAGTTTTCTTTTTAATGAATCAAAATCAGTATTGTTGTCTATAACCTTCAAGCCGTAATAATCATCTCTGTCAGTAGTATTTATATAGTCCTCATTCTTCTTTTCGATATAAGAAGAATCATTTTGATTGGCAATTATCTTTTGACATTTCTCGTAAGAATAAGATCTCGAATCCATAAGTCGCTTAATACGTATCTCAGTTTCAGATCTAATCTCCCAGAGTTCATTTAAAATGTCAAAGTAATTATCTTCGCATAAAAGAGCTGCTTCAATAAGAATGTATTTATATTTCATTTCGTTATCTGCTATAGTCTTTTTAATACATTTCTTAACAGCAGGATGTATGATAGCATTCACTTTTTCTTTTAGAGAAGAATCAGAAAAAATCTTATCCGCCATCACTTTTTTATCTATCTCTTTGTCATCACCAACAACATCTTTTCCAAGTAACAAAATGATATCTTCATAGCATTCTCTACCGCGAAGTTTTACTTCGTTACCGATATCATCAGCTTTAATAATCAACGCATTGTAATGACTCTCGAGATAATCAAGCACATATGATTTACCGGAACCTATGCCACCGGTTACACCTATAATATATGCTTTATTTTGCTTCATACCAATTGTCTCCTGTATTAAGCTCTACACTTAAAGGAATAACTGACGAAAAAGCATGTTCCATTTCGGTTCTAAGTATTTCAGATGCTTTTTCTTTTTCATCTTCATATATTTCAAGTAACAATTCATCATGTACCTGAATAAGAATCGATGACTTGAGATTATTCTTAATCAATGAATCTCTAACATTAATCATCGCTATCTTCATAATATCCGCCGCTGTACCCTGAATAGGAGCATTCATTGCTACGCGTTTTCCAAACTCTCTAACCATGAACTGCGAACTCTTAAGTTCAGGAATGGGACGGCGTCTGTTAAAAGCAGTTATCGAATATCCTAAATCAGTTGCGGACTTAACGCATGAATCCAGATAATCCTTAATTCCCGGATATCTTAAGAAGTAATCATTGATATACTTCTCTGCTTCTTTTCTCGATATCTCAAGATCCTGTCCTAACGAAAACGAAGACATGCCGTATATAATACCGAAGTTAACTACCTTAGCAACACGTCTTTGTGAATCGCTGACTTCTTCTATAGGAACATTGAATATTCCTGATGCTGTAGCAGAATGGATATCATTGCCCTTCTTAAATGCTTCTATAAGGCTCGCATCATTGCTTAGATGCGCAAGTATTCTAAGCTCAATCTGCGAATAATCGGCATCCGCAAATATGCAACCATTTTCAGGAATAAATACTTTTCTAAGTTCTCTTCCAAGCTTTGTTCTAACAGGAATATTCTGAAGATTGGGCTCTGCAGAAGATATTCTTCCTGTAGCAGTCACACACTGTAAGAAATGAGAATGAATTCGCTTATCTTCGCCAATAGCATGTTGAAGCGCTACTGCATAAGTGGACTTAAGTTTTGTAAGTGCTCTGTAATCAAGAACCATCTTAACAAAAGGATAATCTGCAGCAAGCTTTTCAAGAACATCTGCGGATGTGGAATATCCTGTCTTGGTCTTCTTGGAATAAGGCATATTCATCTTTTCAAAGAGAATGACGCCTAATTGTTTGGGTGAAAGAATGTTAAATTCCTCACCTGCTTCTTCGTATATCTTTTTGCATAAATCATCTATTGATACCGATAATTCCTGTTCAAAAGAAACAAGCTTTTCTTTATCCACAAGAATACCCTTCTTTTCCATCTCATATAAAACAATGGAAAGAGGCATCTCTATATCAGTAAACAATTCATATTGATTACTTTCCTTAAGATTATCTGTTAGTACGCTATATAATCTATAAAGTGCATTTGCGTATCTGGAATTCTTCTCATTAGTATCAAGATTGGATGTAATACCAATTCCAAGATATGCGTTAATGATAGAATCCAAAGTATAATCCGAAATAATAGGATTAATAACATATGCTGCAATTTGAACTGAGAATAACTTCTTGGTTAACTCTTTTGAATC
>JAEEQX010000100.1 GCA_016285575.1 Lachnospiraceae bacterium | reverse complement strand
CGGATATGCCATTAGACAGGTATATTACACTAAAATATAGTTTTGAAAAAGCAATATTGTTTGGTATAATTTTCTCGTAAGTTAAATATTCTTACATAAACGTGAAGCATTTTAAAAAGGAGGAATTCAAAATGCCCGAAATTGGAACATTTATTTGTGTTATCGTAGCTATTGCACTAGTTATTGTGGCCTTGATAGCTGTAATCATTGCGTCAGGCTACGTTAAAGCTCCCCCTGATACTGCATATATCATTTCAGGTTTCAAAAGAGAGCCGAAGGTGCTTATTGGTCGTGCAGGTATTAAGTTACCTTTCCTTGAAAGAAAGGATATGCTTTTAGTGAAGCAGATGTCTATCGACATTAAGACCAATGGTTACATCCCTACACTCGATTTCATCGGTGTTGATATTGATGCCATTGCAAAAGTCAGAATCATGACAGATGATAAGGGTATCAAGCTCGCCATGAAGAACTTCCTTAACATGAACGAAAAGCAGATAGCTGAAGCGCTTACTGATTCCCTTCAGGGTAACATGCGTGAGATTATCGGTACAGTTTCACTTAAGGAATTATGTAACGACCGTAAGAAATTCGGTGATGAAGTTCAGACAAAAGCTCAGATAGACATGAACAACCTCGGTATCGAGATCATTTCATGTAATATCCAGAGAATCGAAGATAAGAACGATCTTATCAATGCTCTTGGTCAGGACAACATGTCACAGATCCAGAAGAGCGCTTCAATCGCTAGAGCTCAGGCAGAAAAGGACGTTGCTATCGAGCAGGCTAAGGCAAAACAGCTCGCAAACGAAGCTAATGTTAATGCTGAGACAGATATCGCTGAGAGACAGAACCAGTTAGCTATTAAGCAGGCTGAACTCAAGAGAGAAGCCGATGTTAAGAGAGCTGAGGCTGACGCAGCATATCGTATTCAGGAAGAGGAACAGCGTAAATCAATCGAAGTTGCTTCCGCTAACGCAGATATTGCTAAGCAGGAAAGAGAGATTGAATTAAAGCAGAAAGAAGCATCCGTTAAGGAGCAGGAACTTGCTGCTACAATCAGAAAGAAAGCAGATGCTGATAAGTACGAAGCACAGCAGATGGCTGACGTTGAACTCTATCGTAAGAAACAGGAAGCAGAAGCTATGCGTGCTCAGGCAGATGCAGCTAAGTATGCTGCTGAGCAGGAAGCTGAAGCTATCAGAGTAAGAGGTATCGCAGAAGCTGAGGCTATCAAGGCTAAGGCTATAGCAGAAGCCGAAGGTATCGAAAAGAAAGCACTTGCTCAGGCTAAGATGAAGGAAGCTTCAATCCTTGAAATGTACTTTGCGGTACTTCCTCAGATTGCTGAGAATGTTGCAAAACCTCTGTCCAGTGTTGATAGAATCACAATGTACGGTGAAGGCAATTCAGCAAAGATGGTATCTGATATCGTTAATTCGACAACTCAGATCTCTGAAGGCCTTACACAGGGACTTGGAATTGACATTAAGTCACTTCTTACCGGTGCATTAGGTGGAGTTACATATGCAGCTGCAGCTGGCAAGGCAAAAGAAGGATCAGCAAACGCTGAAGCAGATGCTGAAGCTACAAGCGACGATTCATTCAAAGAAGTAACAGAATAAATCTATAGATTTAGATAATTAAAGGCGTGGCTTAGGCCGCGCCTTTTGATTTTTTAAAGAATTTTATCAAAAACAACAAATAAAAAAATAATGGAAGGATAATATTAGTTATGATAGAATAAATCGGTTAGAAAAAATGTGAGGTGAATATATGATTTTAAAATTTAAAAGGATTACATCGATATTGTTGAGCAGTATTTTGGCTCTATCAATTTTAACTTCTACCGGATGCGGTAAACAAATTACTTTTGAAGAAATCAATAAACAAAATAATAACAATAATCCAACTACTGATCCTGATGTTGATTGGCCTAATGATGGAACACTTCCTGAGGAAGATTATTGTCTTTTCGGTTGGTGGTTAAGTGAATCGTGGGAAAATTATCACGGCGCATATAGAAGTATTAAGAGTTTTTTTAATTACGATATTGATTATGATAATGTTAAGACTTGGAATGCTTTGTCGGATATTGATGAATCTAGCGTTGAATATAGAGATGATAATACTGTTATATTTAAAGCAAAAGGCCCGGATGGCAAACCTGTAAGATTCTGGGGATATGATGTTACTGTAGGTGAGGACGAAGTTACATTACATAAAACAGGTGTTATTGTAAGTCTTGACAGTGTAGGTAGAATCTTTAGCGCAGATCCTATTGTATCTCAGCCTGGAGACTCGGATAACTGGATTAATACATTTGGCGCATATGATATAAATTTTGATACTAATCCGGATTCACCTGAAAATTTTGTATATACAGTTGGATATGGCCGCTATACAAGGGATTATACCCAGGATCCTTCTGAATTTCCTGATTATTCACTTTTGGATTTTCAACCTAATTTTATTGGGGTTGGGTGCGATACTCCTTTCGGCGGTGTCCAAGGATTTACTTTTAAAAATGATGTTGTTCTTTCAGACATATATATAGTTTATGAAGAAGATAATGAGCCTACTAAATTCAGGGAAGTATTCCTTGATTCTGAGTTTTATGGATATTATCTTGAGGGTGAAAGATATGACATGGGTCGAGAAGTATATGATCCTAAAAATGGGATTTTTAATTTCTATATGTGGGCAGTACCTGACCTTAAACATGAAAAATATCCGTTTACTCTTGACCAATTAAAAGAATCTATAGCAGCTGGTACGCCCAGCTATACTTGCAATATATCTGATTGTGGAAAATTCGAAGTTCAGGGTATAAAAGGAAGCGATAATTCAATCAGAGATAGGTCTACAGCAAAGTTATCTCCGGGAGATTCCGTTGTTGTAAAAATGGGAAAACAGACTTTTGATGTAAAACCGGAGATACTTCCTCTTTATACTACAGCTAACACAATGCACGATCTTGTTCCTTATGCATTTCCGGAAGCTAAGGGTGATTTAAAAGTTTTGGCTATTCCTATAGCTTGGCAGGATGAACCTGAAAACGCTACGGATGCTAATCTTGATGAGTACAGAGCTTACCTAGGAAAAGTGATTGACGAAAGTGGCAATATAGTCGATCATACATCTGAACTTCCTAAGGGACAGTTTTCTTTAAGTGATTATTTTGATCAGGTTTCATATGGAAAATTTTCTATAAATACATATATGACTGATTGGTATCAGGCACCATACAATTTTACTGATTATAGAGAGCAGTGTTTAGACGAAGAATTCTTTAAAGAAGTATTGGATTGGATGTATGGAAAATATCCGAATATAGATTTTGGCTCTTTTGATCAAGATAATAATGGATATTTTGATGCTGTTATATTTATGAATTCAGGTTCACCTAGACCAGATGGTTCATATAATATCATATCGTTTGAAGGAGCAATATGTTATAGGCAAACATACGGAAGCGAATATGCCGGCACACATGATAAGCCTTGTGTCAATGGTGCTGTTACAATCAACCGTCAGCTTTTCTCTGATAATACTTTAATTCATGAGTTCAGTCATATATTAGGTCTTATTGATTATTATGATGTCAGATATACCGGTATTAATGCTGTTGGTGGATATGATATGCAGTCTAATAACTATGGAGATTGGAATGCATATTCGAAGTATTCGGTTGGTTGGATTGAACCGACTATTGTACAGAATCTAAATGAAGGCGAGTCTGTTGATGTAGAAATCGGAGTAATGAGTAAAACAGGTGATATGATTGCCATACCAGCTGTTGGCTCTACAATGGATGATCCTTTTACAGAATATCTTATGATAGATTTATTCGATGACGTAGGTGTTAATGCACTTAATGCTCATCAAGCCGGAATTGATATAGGAGCTCGTCCCGGTGTCCGTATATATCATGTTGATGCTAGAATGGAATATAGAGATTATGTTTCATCAATGTATCCTGATATGGAACCTTGTCCCATTGGAACAATTCATTTTGCTAATGCGTATAGCGCGAATGGTTTCTATAACATAGAACTTTTGCAAAGAGGAGCTAAAAATACATTTACAAATTTAGATAATCAATGCAGATATGTTAATGATTCAGATTTCTTCCAGGCTGGAGATGTGTTTACTGTAGATAAATACAAGGAATTTTTCTTTGAAGGAAAATTTGATGATGGATCTGATTTTGGATATTCGGTAGAAGTTGTAAGCATTTCAGGATCCGGCGAGGATGCTAAGGCTGTTATTAGAATTACTAGACAATAATCTGAATATCTAGAATCAAATTTTCAAATTGCTTAAATAAATACCTCGTCGATGACGAGGTATTTTTGTTCGAATAAATTATAAATCATAAAATTTTCTTGGAATCTGAATCTCTGAGTAGATTGTTGCGTATTCCTTTGGATTGATATCAGGATAATTCGATATAAATCCTTTATCTGCATTCTTTGATAAGATATCGCATGCTTTATTGTAAGCAATGGCAGCTGTTATCTCATCCTTATAATCGCCTACCTTTAGGTAACCGTTTACATGTACCTTTACTTCGTAGACTATTTTTCCTTTTTTATTTACTTTGGATACGCCATGATACTTATTAACTATTTCGATATTTGAATAGCGATAATCTGTAGTATCACCATTTTTGAATATATAGTCTCTTCCGATTACAGCATAGGGAGGTATACCGTATCGGTCATTGATATTAATCTGTAATCCGTACTCATGACAGTAGTAATGGTTTCCTCGCTTGGATATTTTTTTATCGGAATAGTAGAAGAGATCATCCTTATCGAATTTAAGTATTGTATCTTTGGTTATATAATACTCAAAAAAGTTAGGCTTAAGATATATAGGGTTTGCTATATAGAGCTTATTGTCTCTATAGTTGAGAAGAACGATATATTTCTCAAAAGATATTTTGAGTGCACTGTCGTAATTATCCGGTGTGAATAGGTGCTCTGCATCATCCAAGATCTTATTGGCACTGTCGTAACAGGTTACTGCATCTTCGAATATATCAAAGCTTCCGAGTGATATATGCTTCTTGTTTACATATATCGAAACCCTGTAATATGTTGAATTGTCTTTTCTTTTTGTTTCAAAGATTCCTTTAGATTTCATAACTGTATTGTATCATTTTACCGAAATTAATAAAATCTTTTCACTTATAAATTCTTTGTGTTATAATTACTTGAAGTATTTTGAGATTTTAATAACAATATATTAATTATTTAGATTGTTAATATAAATATCACAAAATTAAATTATTGTATATCTAGGAGTTATCCAATGGAAATATTATATAAAAGTACCAGAGACGATTCAAGAAAGTTTCCTGCATCGTATGCTATTATTAAGGGTCTTGCTGATGATGGCGGATTATTCATGCCTTGCGAGTTTCCCTCACTTGATTTAAGCCTTGATGAACTGGCTAAGCTTGATTACAAGGGCATTGCATATGAAGTAATGAAGCTTTTCTTTACTGATTTTACAAAAGAAGAGTTAATGTATTGTATCGAGCATGCATATGATTCCAAGTTCGATACTGAGGAGATTGCTCCTTTATCATTTGTTGATAATGCTTATTATCTTGAGTTATTCCATGGCTCTACAATCGCTTTTAAGGATATGGCTCTTTCCATACTTCCTTATCTTATGAAAGTATCAGCTAAAAAGAATAACATCAATGAAGAGATAGTTATCCTCACAGCTACATCAGGTGATACAGGTAAGGCCGCTTTGGCTGGTTTTGCTGGTGTTGAGAATTGCAAGATCTGTGTATTTTATCCCAAGGGAGGCGTTTCTGCCATCCAGGAAAAGCAAATGGTAACTCAGAAGGGTGATAATGTTAAGGTTGTTGGTATCAGAGGCAACTTTGATGATGCTCAGACAGGAGTTAAGAACATCTTCTCTGATAAAGAGTTTAACCAGGCTGTAATCGAGTCAGGTCACAGATTCTCTTCAGCTAACTCCATCAATATAGGACGTCTTATTCCTCAGGTTGTATATTATGTACACGCTTACTGCTCACTTCTTAGAAACGGTAAGATTGAAGAGGGAGACTTAATTAACTTCGTAGTTCCTACAGGTAACTTCGGTAATATCCTTGCAGGATATTTTGCTAAGTGCATCGGACTTCCTGTTAATAAGCTTATCTGTGCTTCAAACGAGAATAAGGTATTGTATGATTTCTTTAAGACTGCTGTATATGACAAGAATAGAGATTTCATTTTGACTACATCACCTTCAATGGACATTCTTATTTCGAGCAATTTTGAAAGACTTGTATTCTTATCATGCGGCATGGATTGCG
>JAEEQX010000099.1 GCA_016285575.1 Lachnospiraceae bacterium | reverse complement strand
GGTTTCAACCTGTGCATTATAATTCTTAATCTCATTATCAAAGAATGTTGAGTCTTTAACCTCAGCTACCAAGGATGTATCAGTATTGGTACATGTCGTTCCATACACCTTATCTCCTATGGTAAAGAAGAAGGTTTGTCCCTTGTAAAAGCTTGATACGCAGCGAGCCTCGTATGAATGATCATCATCTCCAAAGTAGAATGTGTATCCGCTAGCCGTATACTTGAAATCGGTTATTCTTACCTTATTTTCAGAATATGTAAATGAATACAATATTCTGGTATTGGCCTCGATTGTATCGCCTTTTTTATATGAAGAATGTACTTTAATGGTTCCATCCATCACAGCGCACACTGTCTCGTATCCGCTTCCGTCATCCTCTTTCTTCGCCTCGGTCAGATGCTTCTTTAAAAGAGCAATTGCACTCTCATGTTCTTTTTGTTCTCTCTGTCTTTCTATTTCGAGTTCTTCAAGATACAATTCATTGAATTTAACAGTATAGTTTTCCCTGTTAATCATATCTTCCAATATAGCCTTATCTGCATTAGCATCAGCGAGTTCCTGTGCTGTCAAAGTACCGGAATTGATGCTGTTTTTTATATCCTTTAACTTCTTCTCGTTATTGGCAGCATCTGTTTTACTGTCGTTCTTAAGTTTATTGTATTCTTCGTATCTCTCATTAAATGATGTTACTCGATTCTCATGCTCACGATCTTCTGAAGTAATATCATTCTCAAGTTCAACTATTGTACTCTTTTTCGAATCAATCTTTACCTTAAAAAGAGCGTCTCCCTTTTTAACTTCTTGGCCATCTTTTACAAATATTTCTTCTATCTCGCCTTTTTGTTTATTTGCATAACAATAGGAAGAATCATATGCTTTTTCCATATTCATGGATTGAATCTGTACATAATCATCGAGTTTGATTTCGGTTTCTTTTGATACCGTAGGAACTATCTCTTCCTGTGAATAGAGCACATACTCACCTTCACTAAGACCGCTTGTAATCTCTGTATAATGATCATCCTTCTCTCCGGTTTCAACGTATCTTTTTTCAGTGTTACCGTCTTCTTTTCTGACATACACAAATTTGCCGTCTTCATCGTTTTTAAGCGAGTCATTACCAATGCATATTACATCGCGTATGTTCTTTTTCATGAAGCAAAGTATGAGAATATCTCCTGCTTTAAGATTGGCGTCTGATGTAGTTTTATATCTCTGGGTAGGATATACGCCCTGAGCTCTAAAATACGCTATCTCAGCATCGGAATAATAGAACTCGGTAATGTCTATCTTCTTGCCTTCGACAAGTGCATACTTTACATCAAAATCCTTATATTTATAGTTGTTAGCGTCAATTGAGGATTCGAGATAGATGTCATCATAATCAGTAATGATTACAACATTCTCGTTGGGATTGGCTACTAACGAGTCCTTAAGGTCCTTAATATATGTAACATATCCTGACTTTCTGGACTTGATAACGCCTTCCTTAACTATCTTGTTAAGGGACGCGATGGACTCGTTAATCTTTTCCTTTTTGAATTCATATAAAAGATTGGAATACTCCTTATCCTCTTCGTTGAGCAAAATATCATTGCCGGCATTGTCTATGTCGGTCTGTGTTCCGTCACCGAAATTCTTATCATACTTGGAATATTCCTCATTAAGATCAAGTATTTTCTTTTTTACTTCGTATGCCTTTGTATCAAAAGTATGCTCTGCTTCCAAGAGAGCGAGTTCTTTTCTTAAGTCCTCTATCTCGTTCTTGGTTGAATCAATATCTGCCTCGCAGAGTATGTCGCCTTCTTTGACATAATCTCCGAGTTTAACATTGATACTTTTTATCTTTACGCTCTTTTCAAAGAAATGGCAGTAATCGGTTCCCTTTACAATAGCGGAACTTATCTCCTGCTTGCCTATATCTCTTCTTTCAACTCTTCTGTAAGTAGTTATCTCACTCTCCGGCTCGATTAACTCTTCGTAAGCTTGAGCTGCAGGGCCACATGAAGATAAAAGTAAGGCTGCAACGGTTATATATATAATGAATGTCGCTTTTTTTAATCTCATCATTTCAAAGCCACCTCATCTCCATATTCAAGGCCACTCTTAATAACTGCCTTACCGTCCACAAAGCCTTCAACCTCTATATATCTGGCTTCTCTGTATAAGTTATCCTTAACCAAGATTACATAGTATCTGCCATTTTCTGCCTCTGATACTGCTTTTGCATCCACATATACAACGTCAATGAGAGGGTCCTTTTCTATTGTTATAGTAAATTTCTCGCCCTCTACAAAAGAGATATCTGATTTCTCAGGCCTGAAATAAACCTTGGTCTTTTGGGATGTCTCATCTTTTTCAATCTCGCTAACTTCAAGATTCATCGTCATGGTAGGAGACTCGGCTTCGTATTTATCGCCAACATTGAATGTATATTCGTCACTAATCTCTGCAAAAAAGAGCATCTCGCCACAGGATTCTGTAATAATGTCAGAGTTCTGAGGAACCTGTCCGTTAAGAAGCATCTTATTAACATATGTAATAGTTCCGCTTTCCTTAGCCTTGATGAAGCACTTATCGAGTGCACTCTGCTTTTCAGAGAGTTCTGCCTTCTTAAGCTTGATATCTTCCTCTATCATAGCAATGGTATCATCGTAGCCCTTGAGTTTCTTCTGATAGCTCTTTTTCTCATCCTCATTCATCTTGGATGTGTCCATGGACTCAACTATACCCTTAAGCTTTTGAGTATGGGTAAGCAATAACTTATCCTGCTCGAGTTTTTTGCTCACATCATTAACTTCCTTGGAGATTTTCTCAGACTTAAAAGCCACCAAAATATCGCCTGCCTCGACATAATCGCCGACAGACACATAGAGAGTCTCCAATTCAAGGTCTTTTCCTTCAATTCGATAGTTATAATGTTCAAATGGATTCTGGGATAAGGTTGTGGAAAACTGCGGAAGAATATCGCCCTTTTGTACGGTTACGGTCTCGATTGTCGCTTTCTCGTACATATCTTTCTTTAAGGGCTCAACCTTTTTTGAATTATTGGAAGCGCAGGCAAATGCACATAATAAAAGACACGGCGTCATGATAATCGCCGTCATTCTAACAATATTCGCCTTTTTTATACTCTTCTTAGCCATTTCTTCTCCGCAAATCACAGTTAAAAGTTATTTTATCACGAATGGAGGTAAAAAACATATGATTCTTTACATATTTTCTACCTACAATTCATATATATCTTTATAAACATTTGTAGTGTTTTTTGAATCTTTATGCTATAATGCATAACGAAGCGTTAAACTTAGACGCAGAAAACAAAATACTTAGGAGGTTTTGAAATGGCTTTAGTTACCACAAAAGACATGTTTGAGAAAGCCTACAACGGCGGATATGCCGTAGGTGCTTTCAACGTAAACAATATGGAAATCGTCCAGGGTATCACAGAGGCTGCTGATGAATTAAAGAGCCCCGTTATCCTTCAGGTTTCTAAGGGAGCACGTGCTTATGCTAACCATACTTATCTTGTAAAGCTTGTTGAAGCAGCAGTTATCGAGCATCCCGACATCCCCATCGCTCTTCACCTTGATCATGGTGATTCATTCGAACTTTGCAAGTCTTGTATCGACGGTGGATTCACATCAGTTATGATCGATGCATCTTCAAAGTCATTCGAAGACAACATCGCACTTACAAAGCAGGTTGTTGAATATGCTCACGCTCACGGCGTAGTTGTTGAAGCTGAGCTTGGTACACTTGCAGGTATCGAAGACGAAGTAGTAGTTGAATCCGGTAAGGAGAGCTACACACGTCCCGAAGAAGTAGAAGAATTCGTTTCAAGAACAGGTTGTGACTCACTCGCAATCGCTATCGGAACATCACACGGTGCATACAAGTTCACAGCTGAGCAGTGCACACGTAATGAAAAGGGTATCCTTGTTCCCCCGCCCCTTCGTTTTGACGTACTCGAAGAGTGCATGAAGAAGCTTCCCGGCTTCCCCATCGTTCTTCACGGTTCATCTTCAGTTCCTCAGGAATTCGTTAAGATGGTTAATGATTTCGGCGGAAATATGCCTGATGCTGTTGGTATTCCTGAAGAGCAGCTTCGTAAGGCAGCTACACTTGCTGTATGTAAGATCAATATCGACTCAGATATCCGTCTTGCTATGACAGGTAACATCAGAAAGTACTTCGCAGAGCATCCCGATCACTTCGATCCTCGTCAGTACTTAAAGCCCGCTCGTCAGGCTGTTAAGGATATGGTTGCTCACAAGATCGTTGACGTACTTGGTTCTAACGGTAAGGCTTAATCATAATCTTCAAGATAAAATACAAAAATCGGAAGTGGCAACACTTCCGATTTTTTATTCCTAATTAATTCTTTATTTCAAAATAATTCTTTTTACTACCCTCTCATTATGATTCATATTTTACATTTTTAAACCTCATCCATAACCATTTTTCATCTCAGAATGAAGAACTATTCTATAGAATTTTTATCAATTATGAGAAGAAATGAATTTTATAAGCCATACTATATATTGATTTTTGATTTGGTTTACATAACTGTAGGTTTTGGCGAGAAAACCTGGTAAAAAAGGGATTTGTGATGGCGAAACTAAAGTTAAATCCAGATTTAATTTTCCGCCTTTTTGGTTGAATCCTCATTTACTTTTTGTTCTTCGGATGCCAAATCGTCGTTTTGGGCCTCTTTTTGCTCTTCTTCTTTCTTAGCAGCCTCGGGATCTCTCTCCATTTTCAACATATAGTTTTCGGCCGGCATGGGCTTATCGTACACATATCCCTGTATCATGTCGCATCCTTGCTTAGCTAAGAACTCAACTTGCTCTCTCTCTTCGACACCTTCAGCGACGGTAACCATGTTGAGATTCTTGGCAAGTTTAATTGCTTCGGATACTACTATCTCACCTCTGCCTCCACTGACCTCTCCTCTGAAGAACTCAGCATCAAGTTTTAATACATCAAGTGGCATATCCTTTAATGAGTTAAGAGATGAGTAACCTGAACCGAAGTCATCCATGGAAACCATGAAGCCATATTCCTTGAGTTTAAGGATGGTATCAATCATAACCTTCTTGTCATCGAAGAAGGCACTCTCTGTAACCTCAATCTCGATTAAGTTATGAGGTGTGCCAATCTTATCAACACACTCTTTTATCTGGTAAGCCAGATCGTTCTCAATAAAATGAGCTCGTGAAACATTAACTGATATAGGTACGCACTCATATCCTGCATCAAGCCATGCCTTCTGATCTCTTGCCACATGCTCTATCATATAGTGGTCAATATCGGGAATAGCTCCATTTCTCTCGAGGATGGGGATAAATTCACCGGGATTCTTGAATCCAATCTCATCATCGGGACAATTCCATCTGATAAGGGCCTCAGCACCTCTGAGCTTATCAGTCTTAGGGTCGTACTTGGGCTGATAGTATACGACGAACTCTTCGTTGGCGATTGCCTTTTTGAATCTGTTCATTACTTCCTCAACCCATCTTTGCTCGGATACCAGCTTCTCATCATAGAAAGCAATACCTGAATCGTCGCAATCAGCCAATGTATCTCTGGCTGTGCAGGCATTATTGTACTCTCTGTCGATATCTATATCTTTTCTTCTAAGTATCTTACCATTGGCATCTCTTACCACTTCCATCGGATAAACACCTATATGGAAGGTAAGTCTATGCTGTCCGTCTATCTTTTCAAGCTTTTCGAGTAATTCCTTAACTCTGGTCTCGAGTTCTTCCTTGGTATTGTACTTAAGCATCAATGCAAAGTTAGCTGATGCGTAATGGGAATGAACTTCCGGTTTCTTCTTGGTGAAATCTCTAAGAATCTTATCTACTTTGATAAGCAACTCTTCACCCTCTGTTACGGAGTGGCATATACAGTAGTTACGATACTTAACCAAAACCACATCCATTACGGCATAATTGAACTTTTTCTTAGCCTTTAAAAGGATGCCTCCCTTGGTAGCAAACCACATCCAGTTATTACCGCCGGTAACAGGGTCTGTATAGAATACGGTATTAATCCTCTTCTGGTTTATTACACTGGAAATAAGGTTAATTAGGAGTGCAATTACTATTATGGATACAAGTCCGATTCCTGCTGCAAAGAATATGAATATATACAATGCATCTGAGAAGTAGATCTTAAGATTAGCCTTGCCATAGAATATCTGCGTGCCGTTTCTAACATCAATGGCTATCCATACAGGAAGTTCTACTGAAGATTCGTTGAAATTAATTGAAATAGTATTGTTGTCCTTGAGATTATTCATCAACTTCACTATTTCAATAATTTCAATATTAATCTTGCCGTTTGAATCAATCGAGACAAAATTCTCTGTAGTTCTGTCTACATATA
>JAEEQX010000098.1 GCA_016285575.1 Lachnospiraceae bacterium | reverse complement strand
GCCTGCAGGAGAGCATCCTGTATTATCAACTGTTGTATCAGCAGCTTCCATGTTAGCTGAGTATCCGCATTCAGGACAAAGAACGATTGAATCCTCACCTGCATCAACAAGAAGCATGTATTCGTGTGATACACTACCACCAATCATACCCGAGTCGGACTTAACTGAGATAACCTCAGGGATACCTGCTCTCTCGAAGATTCTGAAGTATGAATTAGCCATCACATCATAGTACTTCTCAAGATCTTCCTGAGATGTATGGAAGGAATATGCATCCTTCATAGTGAACTCTCTAACACGAATAAGACCTGCTCTGGGACGTGCTTCGTCTCTAAACTTAGTCTGAATCTGATATATGGAAAAAGGATACTTAGCGTAAGTATTGCCCCACTCGCGAACCATCTGTACTGCTGCCTCTTCGTGAGTCATACCAAGTACCATGGATGTACGGTTACGATCCTTAAATCTAAGAAGTTCTTCTCCGACGCTTTCGAATCTGCCTGACTCTTCCCAGAGTGAACCGGGCAATACAACGGGGAATAATACTTCCTGTGAATCTGCTGCATCCATCTCCTCGCGAATGATATTCTCTATCTTGGCCGTTACACGCTTCATGGGAGGGTAGAGTGAATATATACCATTAGATACATATTTGATATAACCGCCTCTTACAGAAAATGCATGTGAATCAATCACGCAGTCCGAAGGACGCTCCTTGAATCTGTCTCCGACCATGTTGGATAATTTCATTTTTAAAAACCTCCGATTTATCCTTGTATTCTTATAATCATTTTTGTTCGATTCATATTCGAATCATACCTAAATGGGTATTTCAATTAAAATTTTGGCAACGAGCCTATTATAACACACTTTTTATAAGTGTCCCAACTTCTTTCAATTAATTATTTTTCAAAAATCCTGTTACCGGTTTGACTATTTATGAAGATGGTAAAGGAAAAACCTGTACTTGGATATCTGGTAATCCTTGTAGTCATCTATAACATATCCTCTGTAAAGAAGATTTTGTCTTTCACCGTTATTAAACTCCCTGCCCATGAATGCCCACATGTCATTAATCTCTCTGTCGGCTTTTTCTTCAGCTTCTGTAGGATAGCAGTTATATACCTCGTTCTCGGGATAATAATATTTTAATACCGTCCACGCAAGATGAGGAACTTCTTGAGATACCAACACGCTGTCGCTATCGATACCGCCTATCAGTTCAAGAGTCTTTTCAGTTTGAACGCTCTGTGTTTTTGAAACTCGTCTATAGTACTTAAAATCCATTAATCCTACGACAAGCATGACACACCATATCAAAAAAAGAAGAATTAATAGAATACTCTTTTTGTTTTTCTCATATATTTGTATGTATCTGCTTACAGATATCATGAGCATCCCAAAGATAAAAGGTACTATCACATACATATATCTCGCCTGAAGGATGGGCTGATATATTACACACATAAAGTATGCGAACGCTACAGTAAGTATTGCCGAAATCCCCAGTATCCCAAAAGCATATCCGTCCTTATTGTCCGATTTTTTTTCAGACTCTCCTGATGCTTTTTCCTTTTTAGTATTTATCACATTAAGCTCAGTTAATATGAAAAATATCGACATAATCACAAAAAACGGGATGAATACATATTTTGTATATCCGTTACCCGATACAAACTCAATAATCTTGCCAAGTCTGTCAGGCTCTTTCATCCACCATTCGCCGCCCTTAAGACCGGTCATTTGCTTGTAAAGCACCAATAACCATGGTGAGAAAAGCGCGAGGTATGAAGCAATGGATATCACTCCAAAAGCCCATGTTTTCTTTTTGTATCTGATAAACACTGCGCAAGATGTAATAAAAAGAAGTATGCCCGTGCATACGAGTCCGAAATAGTGCGTATAAGCCGATAAAACACCTGCAATGACGAATCCGACCCAGTACCTTTTCTTTTTATAATCATCCGTTATGGCAAGGGTAAAATATACGCACAAAAGAATCAGAAAAAAGACCTGCTCATACATTCTGATCTCTTGATTGTATTCGCAACAGCTTGCACTTAAACCAGTAAACAAGATAAAAAATGCAGAGGGAATTGTGCCAAGTCTTTTTCTAAATAGTGTCAATGATACTGCAACGCTTCCCGTAAAGAACAAAACGGATACAAGGTGATACACCCACACCTTGAATCCGAACACGTCTGCGAATACCCTCAAAACATAGTAATAGAGAGGCGGATGGTTCTCTGTGTAATACACCCTCTCAAAGATACCATAGTAATTGGTACCTCGAATGATATTACAAGAGAACGCCTCGTCTCCCCATACAACATTGTCCATTATTAGTGAAAAGTTTATCGCTACGACTATAGCCGCAAAGATAAAAATTCCGTATTTGCAGATAAAATCATATATACCGTAGATAACGGATTGTTTTTTACTATCTGCTTTATCTTTCATTTTTTATACAGTAGGTATATCGTCATCGGGCTTACCGAAGATTGTAAGCTTGTCACCTGTGTACTGCCACTTACCAAATGCCATCATGATTCTGGTAACTATGGGAAGAAAGATACTAAGTACGCAAAGACCTGTATCCATACCGAATGACTTAGCAAGTCCAAAGTTAAGGAATCCCATAGCTACGATTATTACAATATTGCTAATCATTGTAATAGGAGAAGCTATAGCAGCTACTATCCAACCAAGGTAAGGAATAACTGCGACGCATCCAACAAGAAAACTAACTACAGAAACACCGAGAAATGTAAAGAAACATACATTTCTTGTAATCTTATTAGTTGAGATTGAATAGAATGTATAGAGATTGTAGTAAGGAATGATAGCCTTCCAACCTTCTTCTTTTGCCTTAACAAGAATCTTCCAGTTCAAAATAAGTGTAAAGACAAGAACTGCCAATGGAATAATAGTTCCAAGAATAGCTAAAAGGATAATTAATCCGATTCCGCCAATACTAAGTATTGTTGTAAAAAGCATAGCAATTGCATCACCGGCGCTTGAGCTGCCGTATGAGCTACTTAAAAGCATTAAAGAATTCATAATCTTCCTCCAAAATATATGTAATTATGGCGTTACTCAACTATTATATCTTAAAACGCAGAAAATATCATCCTTTTTTCACATTTACTTTCCTTGTTTTAATATATGAAATATATTAAAATAATTTTGTATACACTTTTGTGAAAAACGTATATAAAAGGAGATTTTTGATGACGATTAGAAACATTGCCGCAGTAGTGTCCGGAATGGATGAAGAATATCCTTACCACATCATCCGTGGAATCAATGACTACGCCAGAGAAAATGACATCAATGTATCCTACTTCGCAGCTTTTGGCGGAATCGTAGACAGTAAGGATTTTGATACCGGAGAATTCAGCATATATGCACTTCCTGACTTTGCCAAATTCGACGGTGTACTTTTATTGTCCAATACTTTCGCAAATCCGGAAATTAGAAATTGTATTATAGATAAAGTTAAAAAGGCCGGTGTACCTGCTGTTATTTTCGAGTGCAAAGACCACGAGGAATTTTATGATGTAAGTATCAATAACTACTCAGTTATGAAAAAACTCGTTGAGCACTTAATCGATAAGCATGGCTGCAGAACATTTAACTTCATCGCTGGACCCTCTGCTAATCCCGAAGCTAACGACAGATACAGAGCTTTCAGAGATGCTCTTGCAGACCACAATATAGAATTTGATGAGAGAAGACTTTTTAACGGAGTCTTCAGAAGTTATGACGGTATAAAAGCAATCGAGGAATTTGCCGCTTCCGGATTATCGCTTCCCGATGCATTCGTATGTGCTAATGACTCAATGGCACTTACTGCCATGAGTATGCTTCAGCGTATGGGATACAATATTCCCGATGACGTAATCATCACCGGATTCGATAATACATTTAATGCCAGAAATTCTTTCCCTGCGTTGACTACGGTCAAGAGACCGCTCTATCCTTCCGGTCAAAAAGCAATACAGATTCTTATCGACTTAATCAATGGTATACCTCACGAAAAGAGTACACTCTTTGAAGCTACTCCTGTATTTTCAGAGAGTTGCGGTTGTACTGATGAGGATATAGAAGATATCACAGAATTCAAAAAGAATACTTATCATCGTATTGAACTTACATATACAAGCGTTCATATGCTTAACCGCTTGACCGCAGGGCTTGCGGGTGCGCAGGATCTTACACAGTGTGTGGACCATCTCGCAAACATGGTAAAAACTCTTGCATGTGAGAAATTCAGCATATGTCTCCTAGAAGATTGGGAGAATACTTATCATTCAATCTCAATCACTGATCCAAACGCGACATATTCTGAATATATGACTGCTCCACTTGTATATCTTAATGGTGAGATAACTAAGGTAGATAAGTTCGAGAGTGGTCAACTCTTCCCTGTACCTCAAAAAACAGGAGGAAATATTAACTACTTCTTACCATTGCATTTTGATGAAAGATGTCTTGGTTACCTTATAATGACCAATTCGGATTTCCCGATATACAGCTTCTTATGCCATACAATGATGATGAGCATAGGAAATGCAATTGCAGGAATATCCAAGCTCAACATTATCGATCCTCTATGTAAGATATATAATCGTAGCGGATTCACTCAGAACGCTGAAGAAATCTTCAAGTCATGTATAAGTGACAAGAGAAGAATGATGATTAGCTTCATCGATCTCGATGGTCTTAAATCAATCAATGATAACTACGGACATAAAGAAGGCGACTTTGCAATACAGATGGTTGCAGAAGCCATCAGTAGTTGTTGCAGACGTGGTGGAGATATATGCGCCAGACTTGGCGGTGATGAATTCATCGTGCTCTGTGTCAACACTCCTGATAACTTCGAATCAATCCTTGAAAAGAGATTTCAAAGCATACTTGATTCAATCAATGAGAAAGTTAAGAAGCCTTATCCAATATCAGCAAGTATTGGAAGCGTTGCTCTAACACCTACCGAAACCGATATGCTCTCTGATATCATCACACAAGCCGATGCAAAGATGTATGAGGTCAAGAAGCAGAAAAAAGCAAATCGAAAATAGATTGGCAGATTAATAAATAAAGAGATATTTTGATAATATAAAAAAAGATTGGTAGTTCATCTACCAATCTTTTTTTGGATCACTAATAAACTTGATAACTGCAGTGCCGCCTATCATTTTAACAGAACCTTCTGCAGGCCATACAGGCATCTCCTTAAATTCTTCACTATCTATTATCTCGGAGTATTCTTCCTTGGTAAAGTTACCAACCTCGCGTCCCATAAAATCTCTAAAATACCAATATCTCGAAGCATTGGCTCCAAAGTATCCATCCCAGAATACAGAACCACCATCCAATTCGCAGTACTTAAATATATCAGGGAACAATTCCGGATTATATCCCGGATAACCAGCCATAAATATTCTGGTGTCATCTCTAATATATCCATCAAGTGTATACACTCTATCAAGTGCTAACTGCATCTCCTGATGAGTATAGTCATAACAAAGTTTGAATGCATATGCTGTTGCGTTGGCACTCACAGTATTGCCAAGTAGAATCACTACAATCGCAGCCAATGATATATATTTTAATATGAGATTAATTACACTATCTCCTATATATTCCATCAATATAAACATAAGTAGGAATATAAGTACATACTGATATCTCAATATGTCTCTCATGCCATTCTTAGGCATAATGACAAGTAAAAAGTTCATGACCAATGGAAGCACACATATCGAAAGGATAACCAATAATGAATTAACGTAACCCTTCTCAGAATTCTTCTTCAACACAGCCAATATGACTAAGATAAAAATAATAGCGAATATACAAAGATAGAGTTTATTTCTCATCAATATGTCTTTGAAGAAATATGAGAAAAACCATACATATGAGTACTTAAGTGAGAATCCAATGTTAGAAAAGATATCCTTAATGCTGAAATCCGTCACGCGTCCTGATGGAGCAACATGATATATCTTCATCACTATTCTTGATACCGGAATATTGATTATACAAGCAGCGAAGCCCGATGCTGTGCAAAGAACAAGATTCCATACGGAAGTTTTTATCTTTTCTTCATTAAGCAAGTCATATATAAAAAGAATTAATGCAAATGCAGATACAGCTCCTATATACGCTTGATAGGATCCCATCATAAAAAGATAAAAAATTGTTCCTATGATAAACGCGTAGACTTTTCTTTTTCTTATAATCATTGTTCCGACTATTACCGAAAGGAACGAAAAAGAAAATGACAAAGCCATATAAAAGAAACCAAAATGGTGGAGAACTATTGGAAAGCTTACCATCAATGCAGTAAGCAAAATCTGAACCAGAGGCTTGCTCATCTTAAGCATACGACAAATGATATATACGCTCGCACC
>JAEEQX010000097.1 GCA_016285575.1 Lachnospiraceae bacterium | reverse complement strand
ATCTTGGGTTAATCTTATTTATGAAGTAATCAATGAAGCGATTATTTTGCCGCTGTATTTCTTTATGGGCAGTGCAGTAGCGGACCGTAAAGTTTTTTCTAATAAGATTAGAAGTGGTCTTTTAGTTACTTTATTGATATATGCTACTTGTTCTACAGCTGTTATTATATTCATCAATAACTTGCTTGAATTTATGGCTGTTTCGCCGGATCTCATACCGGAATCAGCGGTATATATTCGTATTGAATGTATCGCCAATGTATTTGGTATACTCTTTAGTTTTCTTTTAGTATCCCTAGTAACAATCGGAAAAGACAGACTCGTGTATATTATGACAGTGGCAAAACTGGTCTTATGTATTGTGTTAGATACCTTTCTTGTTTCAACTTTACCAATTTCACTGAAACTTGGAGTAAATGGGATTGCGATATCCAACATCTTAGTTAATCTAATACTGTTTGTAATAGCTTTTCTTTTGATTCAAAAGAGTGGCTATAATCTTTTATCAAAAGAGAGATTGTCTTTTGCTTGGATGAAGGACTTTTTGAAAGTTGGAAGTATATCCGGTCTTGAATCTTTTGTAAGAAATATAGCTTATATGCTGATGGTTTCCAGAATGGTCAATATGGTTGGAGAGCAGGGAACTTACTGGGTAGCGAATAATTTTATCTGGGGATGGCTGTTGCTTCCTATCAATGCGCTTGCTGAACTTATCAAACAGGAGACTGCCAGAAACAAGGAAGCTGTAAAGGATAATACATTGGGATACTTTGCGATAACGACGATTACTTGCCTTGTATGGATCGTGACTATTCCGGCTTATAAGCCTTTTATGAAGTATGTTTTAGGATTTGATGATGTTAATAAGCTGTTTAGCTTGATTATTATACTTCTTGGGTTCTACATACTATATGCTTATCAGAATATATTTGATGCCACGTTTTATGGAAGAGGAAAGACTAATTATATGCTTTTTGAATCCGTAGTGACTAATAGTGTTTATTATGGTGTTTTCTTCATTTTATATCTAACTGGGGTATGGACACCGACTTTGATTGGAATTGCGTTGATGTTTGGCGGTGGAAATGCTTTTGATAGTGTGGTGTCGTATTTGGCGTATAAGTATTTTAGAAAGAAACATTTCAATTAATTAAGCTTAATAATATTAATATAATATTGACGGATATTATATAGACCGATATAATATCAATATCACGACGCGGCGATGTACCGAACGGAGAAATACCTAAGGTGAAACCGCTTTTTATTTTGTCTTTTTTGAAAGTTCCATTTATGGGACACCTTTTTCTTTTACCCCTGATATAATAAGTTCATCAATTGACATACTTGATTAACTTCAAGTTCGTAGTTTCACCTCCTTTCTAACTATAAATAAGGCTCGCTATATGGCGAGTCTTATTACGTTGTTAATTTGTAAGGCAAGAAAAAGTGCAGGTATTATTATTGAAATAATGAAAAAATGCAATAAACGGCTATTCAGGGGACTAAAAATGAAAAAATGCAAAAAAACATCCCCTGAATCGCGATTTTATGTTATAATTTGAACAAGCAGGAGGTAGAAGTATGTTTCGAAAGATATATCCTAGAGAAAAGTACATAGGAAAAATACGTCCTTTCTTTGATTCTGACATAATAAAGATAATAACGGGAATAAGAAGATGCGGAAAATCGTGCATTATGAAAGGCATCATAAACGAGCTAATAGAAAAAGGGATAGATGAATCTAGAATAATATATATTCCGCTTGATAATAAGGGATTTAAGTATATACGCACGACAGAACAATTAGAAGAAAAAATTGATTCAATGATTTCAGACGAAGAATTTAATTATATTTTTGTTGATGAGATACAGAACGTCGAAGGATTTGAAAGTGTGATTCATGCATATGCTGAAGAAGGTTATTCGGTATTCCTTACAGGATCAAATTCGTATCTGTTAAGTGATGAGATATCTACAAAACTTACAGGGAGATATTTGAATTTTGAGACATTTACCCTCGATTTTAACGAATATCTTCAAATGAAAGATTTCTTTAATATGAGTATTAAGGAAGACTTAAAGGAAGAGTTTAATGAATATGTTTTAAATGGAGGATTTCCCAAGTCATTGGAATTTCCTGACATAGATAGCAGACAGATATATGCAAGAGGAATTATTGAAGAAATATTTGAAAAAGATGTAAAAAAGAGAAAAAGAATATCAAATATTGCGGTATTTGAAAGAGTTCAATCTTTTTTGTTGAATAATTATTCGTCAACTTTTTCGTTTTCGAATTTGACAGATTGTCTAAGAAAGGAAGGTTTATCTTTTAAGGATTCGACAGTTAGAGGATACATTGAGGATTTAAAGAAGGCAAAGATTGTATATGAGTGTAATAGGTATGATTTAAAAAGCAAAAAATCTATAAAAAGAGAACAAAAATACTATTTGGCGGATTTGGCAATATATTTTGCTATGAATACCGATAATGTGATTAATTTTGGTCCTTCGCTTGAAAATATTGTTTACCACTATTTGGTAAGTAATGGATACCAGGTTAGTGTTGGGCGAATAGGCAAGTTAGAATGCGACTTCATTGCCAGAGATAAAAATCAGAATTACTCATATATTCAAGTCACATATACACTTCAGGCAGGTGATACGGAATCTACTAAGCAATTGAAGGAAAGGGAATATCGTCCTTTTAGAAGTATTAAGGATGGATACCCTAGATATATAATATCTTTGGATACTTTTCGTGATCAGCAGGAAGGTGTAAACCATATTAACGCGATAGATTTATTTATTGGAAAAGAAATGATTTAAAAAGAGAGCATACGCTCTCTTTTTATTGATTAACGATTCTCGTCGGGATCTCATGAGTTCTCCTGTTTAGTTGTTTTTTAAGGCCTTTCATACATAATACAATCGAAAAGGATGAAAGGTTACAAAATTTTAAAAAATTATTTTGTATTGGGTTTAAAGGGGATGATAAAATGGTAATAGATAAACCCCTCGAATTCGAGGGGTTTAGAAACACTCAAGAGTTTTATATAAGGAGTACATATGGAAGAAATCAACGGACAATGGATAATGCATGGCATTGATTGGAATGAAGAAGGATGTCTGCATAGTTGTGATGAATTAGTTGAATACATTGAGGAAGTAGGCTTTTTGCCTCTTTTTGAGACTGCTATTCCGGGCTTCTCGGTTGAGGAACATGCGGACCCGTCATACTGGTGGAGCGGCGATAAAGAGGTTGATCCCTGGGAATGGAGAGCTATCATTGCGAGGGATGGTAAGATTGCTTATGGCAAGTTTTTTGGAAAGAAAGCCGGATTCATCTCTAAGAAATGGTTTCCATATTTTGCCAATATGCGTCGCGACGGCTATGATTTTGATGCGCTTTGGGATGATGGCAAAGCAAGTATCAGGCAGAAGAATATAATGGATCTTTTTGAAGATGATACGAGACTTTTTTCATATGAGATAAAAGAAAAAGCGGGCTTTGGTAAAGGCGGCCTTAAGAACTTCGAGGGCACTATGGCTGATCTTCAGATGCAGACGTACCTATGTATGAGAGATTTTAAGAAGAAGGTTAATAAGCGTGGCGAGGAGTATGGTTGGGATGTGGCAATCTATTCTAAGCCAGAGGAAATATACGGCTACAAGCATGTAACGAAAGCATACAAGGAATCTCCTGAAGAATCGAGAGAGCGGATTATCAGCCAGATTAAGAAGTGTTATAATGCTGATGAGGCGTTAATTAGGAAAATCATTAAGTAAAAATATTTTTTTGTTTAAGGGTTAGGATTATAACAATTGATAAAAGCACTGAACGTTCGTTTAGATATATGGCAGTTAACGCCGTAAATTATGATAATAATTCAAAATATACCGCATAAAATTTGAAATAACGAACTGTATCAAGAGACCGTAGGTAATGAGTAAAGATAAAAGTATTAATGAAAATGAAGATAAAAAAAGAGGCGTATCGATTCTTGGAATATTCGAGACTTTGATACTTTTATTGGGCGTGGCGATAAGTATACGTACCACGATTAAGCCACTTCACTATACGACCAAGTATGTATGGTGTTTTGGAATAGCTCTTATTGGATTGGTATTTATCGCTATTTTGATAATACTTCTAAAGAAGCGATTCGTATGGCTCATAGGAGCGCTCCTTATTTTCATATATATTTATGTCGCAGGATTCGGAGCAATCGTATGCGAAGTTAATGCCGGACGCTTGAGGCGAGTGAGCTGGTACGAAGGCAAAGAAGTAATTGCAGTTCTTGATGATACCACATACGTTTGGGACGGAAAAAGTGTGATATACAATTCAAGTGACTTAGAGATTTTGGATAAAAGTCAACTAAAAACATGTGAGATAACTGTGGATGGGGAATCTAGGAATTGCGAAATATTTAAAGAACCTGATCCGCGACATATTTTCTTGGAAGTTGAGAGTTCCTCGACGGGGATTTATTTTGTTTTAACAAAAATAGAATAGTATCTAGGGAAAGATAATAGAACAACTTGAATGAAGAAGATTATAGGATTATAGAAGATATAATACGGAAAAGTTAAGTATAAGTGGACATAATTATATGTACGATTTTGACAAAGTAATTAATAGAAATATTCCGGGCGATTTGAAGTATGAAAAGATAGCAGGAATCGATGATTTGCTTCCTATGTGGGTAGCGGATATGGATTTTCAAAGTCCTAAGGAAATTAGAGATGCGCTTGTAGATGTCGCTACCAATAGCGTATTTGGATATACGGGTGCAGATCCTGAATATTATAAGATTGTCGCTGAGTGGTTTAAGAAAAGATACGATTGGGAAGTTGAAAAGTCTCTTATTATGCCTCTGCCCGGAGTAATAGAAGGCCTGGTATGCACGATGAGAGCATTTACCAAGCCGGATGATCATGTGCTGATCTTTCAGCCCGTGTACGGGATGTTTGAAAAAAGCATAAGACTAAACGGCAGGATCCCGACCATCAGCGAATTAAAGAATGTAAACGGCCGTTATGAAGTTGATCTTGAAGACGCTGAGAAAAAGATCATAGAAGACGATGTAAAGATGCTGTTCTGGTGCTCCCCGCACAATCCCGGCGGCAGAGTATGGACTATGGAAGAACTGGAGGCTGTAGCCGGGTTATGTGCCAGACATAATGTATTCATCGTAAGTGATGAGATACATGCGGATCTTGTTTTATATGGAAAAAAGCATATTCCGTTTGCCAAGGTGCCGGGTGACTATAGTAAGAACCTTGTAGTGCTGACTTCCCCCACCAAGAGCTTTAATCTTGCAGGGATTCAGGCGGCCAATCTTATCGCTTTCGATAACAAAGTCTTCAAGATGATCGATCATGAACTTTTTGCGACCGGTGCTTTTGAAGTCAATAAGATGGGAATTGCCGCTACAAAAGCAGCGTATGCGTACGGAGAAGAATGGCTTGAAGAACTGCTTAAGTACTTAGAGGGCAATATCGACCTTGTTGCAAAGGAATTAAAAGATACAAAACTAAAAGTGATGCCCCAGGAAGCAACATATCTTGTTTGGATAGACTGCTCGGCTTTAAAAGGGGACGAGCCGTTTTCAAGGACAGTCCTTAAAAAAGCACATGTGAGAGTATCGGAAGGAGATTTCTTTGGGAAGTCATCAAGGGACTTCATAAGACTAAATGTCGCATGCCCGAGAAGCCTGGTAAAAGAAGCCCTGGACAGGATAAAGAAGCTTGATATATGGTAACAGGCATTGATTTACTACCTAAAAATTTAAAAAATTTAGGTAGTAAATTTTTTGAGGATATTTAAAAGTGGTTTCGAGTAAAAGGAGGTTGTTAATGAGCAAAGTATTGGTGGCGTATTTCAGCGCAAGCGGAGTTACAAAAAAAGTAGCAGAGAAACTGGCAAAAGCAGCAGGTGCGGATCTTTTTGAGATCGTACCCGAGCAGATTTACACAGATGCGGATCTTAACTGGATGGATAAGAAGAGCAGAAGTTCAGTAGAGATGAATGATAGAAGTTCAAGACCTGCCATCAGCAGCAAGGTTGAGAATATCACTCAGTATTCATATGTATTCGTTGGATTTCCTGTATGGTGGTACCGCGAGCCTTCGATCATAGATACTTTTATGGAGAGTTATGATTGGAACGGTATTACAGTTATTCCTTTCGCTACTTCAGGAGGAAGCGGACTAGGAGATTCCGGAAAGAACATGGAAGCTCTCGGAAATGGTTCTAAAGTCCTGGCAGGAAAGAAGTTAAGCTCGGGAGTATCGGAAAGCGAACTTAGTGCCTGGGTCAGCGAAATTGTAAAATAAGGATATACACGAAAAAAGCCCGACTTTCGCCGGGCTTTCTCTTTTATTGTAGTATGTGTTTAGGTTATTCAATATACTGATTTGTGCTTTCGTTCATGATGTCCGAAACATCGAGCATCATATCGTTTTCACCGG
>JAEEQX010000018.1 GCA_016285575.1 Lachnospiraceae bacterium | reverse complement strand
GGACCCGGCGTTATGTGCTGCTACTATAACGATCCTAAGTCTACTGATGAAGTACTTGCTGACGGATGGCTCTTTACAGGAGATATGGCTAGAGAAGATGAAGATGGATTTATCTTCCTCGTAGACAGAAAGAAGGACGTAGTTATCTCAGGCGGTGAGAATATCTACCCTGTACAGATAGAAGACTTCTTAAGACAGCATAATTCAATCAAGGACGTTGCTGTAATCGGAATTCCCGATAAGAGACTTGGTGAAGCTACAGCTGCTATTATCGAGATCAAGGATGGCTTCACATTAACAGAGGAAGAAGTAGAAGAGTTCTGCAAGAAGTTACCCAGATACAAGAGACCTAAGAAGATTATCTTTGCAGATATTCCCAGAAATCCGACAGGAAAGATTGAGAAGCCCAAGCTTCGTCAGATATACTGCGTAGAGAACCTTGTAGCTGCTCAGAACGAAATTCAGGAATAATTAAATAATAAATAAAAAAATATCTCGGCCATCAAAACCGAGATATTTTTTATAAGTATTCAGTATATTTAAAATAAAATAACTCGGCCATCGGCCGAGTTATTTTTATGTATTGATATTAGTTTTTCAGTATGAGATTAATTATGCCTTGTAGTTTACGATATCATCGATGAGAAGCTTAATCTTTTCGTCCATAACATCATCTGAGAACTGGCATGTACCAACGGCCTTATGTCCGCCACCGCCGTACTTAAGCATCAATGAACCAACATTTACATTGCTTGTTCTGTTAAGGATGCTATAACCACAAGCACATGAGCAACCCTGGCCACCCTTACCTGATACAATCCACATTGAGATGTTCTGTTCAGGATACATTGAGTAAATCATGAATCTGTTACCTGAGTAGATAGGATCAACACCTCTTAAGTCTGAGATTATGAGATCGCCCTGAACTCTTGTATGAGCCTTAACCATCTCTTTGAACTTCTCAGTCTGCTCGAAGTATACATCGATACGTTCTTTTACATCAGGAAGAGCAAGAATCTCTTCTGTGTTCATTGTACGACAAGCTTCGATAAGCTTTTCCATTAACTGATAGTTGGAGATAGTGAAGTTACGCCATCTACCAAGACCTGTTCTGGGATCCATTAAGAATCCGATGAGAACCCAACCCTTGGGATTCTGGATATCGTCGATTGTAAGGTTACCTGAATCAACCTTATCAACAGCTTCCATCATCTCATCGAAGTGAGAGAATCTCTCTTCGCCGCCGTAATATTCATATATGATACGAGCACATGAAGGAGTAACACGGCTTTCACCTTTATACTTACCCTTTAACTCGTTTCTTTCATGCTCACTTGAATGATGATCAAACCATAATCCGCATCCTTCTACAAAAGGAACGTTGGCAAGACAATCATCTTCAGTTACTTCAACAAGTCCATCCTGGAGATCCTTGGGATGGGCAAATTTCCAATTGTCGATAATGCCGGCTTCTTTAAGAAGAGCACCGCAAGCCAAACCGTCAAAATCGGATCTTGTAATCAATCTCATATTTATTACCCCTGTATTTACAATTTAGTTTAAACAAACCACTAATATTATACTTGAATAAGATAAAATTTACAAGGTAGAACATAATATATGATAATAATTAAAGTATTAAATAGTATATTTTTTTCTTGACATTACTAAATTAATAGTATAATTTAGTATGGTTACAGTTTTTTCGGATAGTAATACATTTTTTGCAAAGGATTAGACAGATGAAAATTTACAACACTCTTACAAAAAGAAAAGATGATTTCAAACCTATCGAAGAGGGTAAGGTACGTATGTATGTCTGTGGTCCCACAGTGTATAACCTTATTCATATCGGTAATGCGAGACCTATGATCGTGTTTGATACTGTCAGAAGATACTTTGAGTACAAGGGATACAAAGTTAATTACGTATCCAACTTTACTGACGTGGACGATAAGATTATTAAGGCTGCCAACGAAGAAGGCGTTGATGCCAAGGTTATCTCAGAGAGATACATTGAAGAGTGTAAAAAAGATATGAAGGCTATGAATGTTAAGCCTGCAACAACTCATCCCAAGGCTACTGAAGAAATCGATGGCATGATTGCCATGATTCAGACTCTTATTGATAAGGGTTATGCATACGTAGCTAAGGATGGAACAGTATATTACAAGACTCGTTCTTTTAAAGAATATGGTAAGTTATCTCATAAGAATCTTGATGACCTTCAGGGTGGTATGAGATCACTTTTGGTTAGTGGTGAAGATCAAAAGGATGATCCTCTAGATTTCGTATTATGGAAGCCTAAAAAAGAAGGCGAGCCTTACTGGGTATCACCTTGGTGCGACGGTCGTCCCGGATGGCATATTGAATGCTCTGTTATGAGTAAGAAGTATCTTGGTGAAGAGATTGATATCCATGCAGGTGGAGAAGACCTCGTATTCCCTCACCATGAGAACGAGATAGCTCAGTCAGAAGCAGCTAATGGTAAGCAGTTCTCCAAGTACTGGATGCACAATGCTTTCCTTAATATTGATAATAAGAAGATGAGTAAGTCTCTTGGTAACTTCTTTACTGTTAGAGACATCATTGAAAAATATGATCCCATGGTTCTTAGATTCTTCATGCTTCAGGCTCATTACAGAAGTCAGCTTAACTTCTCAGCAGACCTTATGGAAGCAGCTAAGAATTCTCTTGAGAGAATCATTACATGCCATAAGAAGAATTTAGATTTGCTTGCTTCAAAAGATAGCGCTGCTTCAATGACAGATGCAGAGACTGCAACTTTTGCAAAAGTGGATGAATATGTTAAGAAGTTCGAAGATGCTATGGAAGATGACTTCAATACAGCAGATGCTATTAGCGCTGTATTCGAACTTGTTAAGTTCATTAACTCCAATGTTTCTACAGACTCTTCATATGCATTTGTTAAAGCACTTGATGATAAGCTCCTTACACTTACAGATGTGTTGGGACTTGATATAGAAGTAAAAGAAGAAGCTCTCGATGCAGATATCGAAGCTCTCATTCAGGAGAGAACTGATGCTAAGAAGGCAAAAGATTTTGCCAAGGCTGATGCAATCAGAGCTAAGCTTCTTGATATGGGAATCGTTCTCGAAGATACAAGAGAAGGAGTAAAATGGAAGAGAGTATAAAAACTACCGATTTACTCAAAAGTATCAAAGAAGAATTTGAACTCGAAGATGTAGATATAAGAACATATAATCCGCTTACACTTGCTTTTATTGGTGATTGTGTATTCGAGATGATAATAAGAAGCATTTTGGTATGTAAGGGCAATAAAAGTGTGAATGCTTTTGCCAAGGAAAAGAATGCAATTGTTAATGCTAAAACACAGAGTAAGATGGCAGAGTTTTTATTAGAGTATTTTAATGAAGATGAAGCTGAAATCTACAGACAGGGTAAGAATGCTAAGACTGCTAATCACAGTAAGAGCGCGGCATATAACGAGTATCACAAGGCTACAGGTTTGGAAGCGGTTTTCGGATATTTGTATCTGACTGATAATCTTTCGAGATGTATTGAACTTGTTAAGATTGCAAAAGAAAACAAAGTATTTTAATAATTCAAAGAGGAATTATGGGTTATAACGAATCAATGATAGAAGGCAGAAATGCCGTTATAGAAGCTTACAGATCAGGTAAGTGTGTAGATAAAATATATGTTCTTGATGGTTGTCAGGATGGACCTATTCTTACGATTAAGAGAGAAGCCAAGAAGGCAGGAAGCTTAATCAAGTACGTAGATAAGTCACTTCTTGATAATATGTCCGAGACGGGTAAGCATCAGGGCGTTATTGCAGTAACTGCAGCATATGATTACGCAGAAGTATCGGATATACTTGATGCTGCCAGAGAAAAGGATGAGCCTCCTTTTATCGTATTGCTTGATAATATTGAGGATCCTCATAACCTTGGTGCTATTATTCGTAGTGCTCATCAGGCAGGTGCTCATGGTGTAATTATTCCCAAGAACAGAGCAGTGGGGCTTACAGCTACAGTAGCTCGTACTTCTGCAGGTGCACTTAATTACATGCCTGTTGCCAAGGTTACTAATCTTTCCAAGACAATAGAAGATCTCAAAAAAGAAGGCATCTGGTTTGTATGTGCCGATATGGATGGAGACCTTATGTATAACTTGGATCTCAAGGGACCCATCGGTGTTGTAATCGGTTCTGAGGGAGAAGGCGTATCAAGACTTGTTAAGGAAAAATGTGACTTTGTTGCATCAATTCCCATGAAGGGTCAGATTGATTCGCTTAATGCATCTGTAGCGGCCGGAATTCTCTGTTATGAAATTGTTAGACAAAGAATGAATTAATTTGGATTGCGAAATTAGTTTACATAAAATATCATATCTAAATATATTATACGTAATTAAAAGAAAATTTTCTGATTGTAGTTTACATAAATATTATATTTACAACAAACAATCAAATTATTAAGTTTAGTTATTTTAGTTAACATAAATATTTCTTATATTTTGGATTTATTAAATACAGGGGAATCATCAACTACTTGGTTTACATAAAACAAAATTAGTTGAGAAGTGTAATTAGGGAAATAAAATGAATTTGGAAAAACTTACGGATGAAGAACTTGTCGCGCTCTGCAAGAGTGATGATGTAGCGATGAGTTTTCTTCTCAACAAATACAAGGGAATGGTTTTATCCTGCTCCAAGACGCTTTTTATCCTGGGCGGGGATAATGACGATCTTGTACAGGAAGGCATGATAGGCCTTTTTAAGGCGATAAGAGATTTTGATGAGAATAAGAACATCAAGTTCTCCACATTCGCTCAGGTTTGTATCAAGCGAAATATTTATACAGCCATTACAAGATCCAATAATCCCAAGAACGATCCTCTTAATAAGGGTGTATCGATTTCGCATACGGATTCTGCGGAAGAAGAGGATGAGTATGCTAAGAGCCTCTCTACCGAAGAACTCGGACTCTCGGAGATATATAATCCCGAGGATAATCTGATCAATAAGGAAAAATATAACGAGATTACCGCATTCATGTTGAAGGATTTATCCAAACTTGAGTATCAGGTAATGGATCTCTACATTATAGGGCTTACTACTTCTGAGATAGCCAAGGTTCTAGGTAAGAATGAAAAGACTACCGACAATGCTTTTCAGAGAGCCAAAAACAAAATTAGAAAATTTCTGGAGGATAGATAGATGAATCCTGCGATGCTTTTAACACTTAAAAAGAAATGGGAAGAGTTTTCTGCTAGACATCCTAAATTCGTTTCTTTTATCGGAGCGCTTAAGGGAAGAGGCGTTCAGGAAGGAAGCATCATAGATATAACTGTTACGATGCCGGATGGACAGCAGTTTCAGTCCAATCTTAAGCTCACAGCTGAAGATATCGAGATGATACGATCTCTTATGTAGTGTAAACAATATTGGGGAATTATTGAATGAGAATTGCAACTGAAGAGGAAGATAGAATCTTACAAAAGATATCGACCCTTACTCAAGACAATTACAATCTTGAAAACGATTACCTGCTTTGCAAGAGTCAGGTGCTCGGCTACAAAGAAACCAGAAGAAAACTTACCGTAAGAATTTTCACTTTTACAATAATAAGTTTGTTCTTACTTATATTCGTAATCGGTTTTGTTTTATACGGTTTAAAATCGCCCTCGTTAATGATAGCTCTTTTTATGGGCTCGGGTGGCATATTTGCTCTAATTTTTATCATATTTACGATTGTTCAATTTGTTAGATACTTAGCTGCCACATCAAAAAGTGATGCTTTTATATCACTTGCTGATAAGATTGGCATTGATAATGTTGAGAATCTTGAGTTCATTAACAAAACCAGAATGGCGGAAGTTAAGAACACCATCAAGAGAAACAACGAAAGCATCGAAGAATATTATTCCGACTATTTTAAGTTAAAAGAAAAGAATGATATTCAATACGAGAATGATATTAAGGCTGGAAAGATTAAGCCTGATACAAACTTTGATTATTACAATAATTTCGTTCCTGTAGACAGTCTTCATATTAATTTCAATAAGACTAAGGCAAGATGGATATTACTTGAAAAAGAAAGAAAGATTGATGCCGAAGATCTTGATAAATTGCTTGATTCTCAGGATAAGAATAAAAAGAGTGTCGGATTATTTGCCCTGCTTTACGGCATGACGCTTTTGGGAGTAATAGGACTTTTTGTTTTATCATTTTTCCAGGCGGAACCCTATTGGGCTATGGTAACAAGGATGCTTTCGTTTTTTGCATTATTAATCTCAGCGATAGCTTTTACCTTGTTCATAATGAATCTTTTGATATGCTTACCTTCAATAAGCGATAACGGACTCTCGAGATTCATTGCTGATAAGCTCGGAGTGGTTTATACAAAAAAAGATATTAACGATTATTACGAAAAAATTAAGAATACTGACGAAGAGATAATATCTCTTAAAGCTCAGATAGAAGAAATGAAAAAGGAAATTGATGCGGAAGCAGAAAAGGAAGGGGTGTTCCAGTGAAGAGCAAAAAAGGATTAATCATCGGCGGTATGGCCGGACTCGGAGTTCTCATTATTGCTGCTATAGTAGTTCTTGTAATACTGCTTAAAGGTGGCACTGCCAGAGATGCTTACAGAGTTATCAAGGTATCCAAGATTGATGGTAGTACTTATATAAGCAGAGGCGATATCACAGACCTTGAAGCTTATGAAGGAATGGTTCTTCAGAGCGGCGATACAGTCAGTGTTGACGGTAACTCGACACTTATCCTTATCCTTGATGAAGACAAAATCTGTTATGTTGAGCAGAATACAGAACTTAAAATTATAGCCGAAGGTACTGTTAATGCTTCTCAGACCAAGATTGAACTTGTATCGGGTGCTTTTACGCTTGATGTACAAAACAAGCTTAATGATGACTCTGATTTCATTGTAACTACACCTAACTCAACAATGGCTATCAGAGGTACAGTCGTTCGAACTGAGACAGGACTTTTGAATGGTAGAAGATTCTCTAGAACTTCACTTTTCAAAGGAAAGACGGATCTGTCTAAGGTAAGCAAGGGTGCTAATGTTGAAGATCATAATATGGATGCCGGTGATGAAGTCATAATTGGTGAAGACGGTGAATCAACACAGGTTAAAGAGGTTGAGCTTTCAACATTGTCACAGACTACAATCGAAAACCTTATCGACATTCACCAGGAAGACCCTCTTGAAATCTTCACTGAAAAAGAGTTGAAGGAAGAGAAGGAAAATAAAGAGAAGGATGTTTATACAGTAGAGTTCATATACAATGGCAATGTATTTGCTACTCAGGATGTTAAGAGAGGTTCAACTATCGTAGAGCCTACATTAGCTCCTTCTGATAAGGGTAAGTGGTATGTTAACTTATCCAGCCCTGTAAAGACTGATCTTCAGATTTATTGGAAAGAATAGTTATACATCATTTGATTAAATAAAAAATTTCACAATATTTTTGTTGACATAACAAGAATTAAGTGTTATTAATAATTTCAGTAAATAAATAATGACTGTGACGAAGACTGCGTTAGATGTCGAATTTACAGAGAGTCGTCGGTTGGTGTGAGACGATAATTCAATTCTTTTAGCTATCCCTTCCGAGTTGGAATTCCGAAATGAAAAAAGTAGACAATTCCCGTTATGCTGCGTTAAAGCACTTGGCTTGTTGGAGTCAGAAGAGGAGGCACTTTCATTAGTGCAATTTGAGTGGTACCGCGGGTTAGCCCGTCTCAAGCAATTGAGACGGGCTTTATTTTAGCGATAAGAAAATCAGAAGTCGAGGCGTTTCTCGTGCTTGCATGAAGAAACGACGAAGAATTCGGATTTTCAACGGAAATGAGTAAGTAGCAACGTAGTTGCGGATTACGAATTTCCCAGGATTGCGAAAGCAACGAAGTTGTGCAGCAATCCGTCATCGCTAAATACTTGGGAAATCTCTGTTCTTCGACGATTTCAACGTGTAATATTAACACTTTGATCGCATTATAAGGAGACACAAAATGAGCGAAACAAATCAGAATCTTGAATTTCAAATCCATGAGGTTGTACGAAGAATCAAGGACTTAAGAGAAGTTCTTAACTTATCCGAGGACACACTTGCAAGAAAGATCGGATTGAGCGTAGAGCAGTACAGAAAGTATGAGTCCGGCGAAGAAGACTTTCCTTTCACATTCATCTACAAGATTGCTAATGCATGCAAGGTTGATATGAATGACCTTTTAACAGGTGAGTCACCCGCGCTTAGTGAGTACATTGTTACAAGAAAAGGTGAAGGTACAGAAATCTTCAGACGTGAAGGATTTACATATAAAAACCTTGCTCCCAATTTTAAGAGCAAGTTAGCAGAGCCCTTCTTTGTAAGAATTCCTTACTCAGAAGAAGCACTTTATCCTCCCTATCATTTCAACACACATGTTGGACAGGAGATGGATATCGTTATCAAGGGCAACCTTAAGATGATGGTTGGCGATTCTGTTGAGATTCTTCATGAAGGCGATGCAATCTATTATGATTCATCAATACCTCATAACGAGATCGCTCTTGGTGGTGAAGATTGCGAGATCTACGCTATCGTTATGAACCCTGAGAAGAAGGGACTTTCAGAGGTTAAGGATAAGGTTAGAAAGAATATTACTACCAATGTTGATCTTGCTAAACTTCAAAATCCTGTATATGAGAAGTTTGTTGAGACAACTGTTAATGAAGATGGAATCGTTAATTCCGTTACATTCAAGAATGATGATACATTCAACTTCGCTTACGACATCGTAGATGAGATGGCAAAGAAGAATCCTTCCAAGACAGCAATGGTATTCTTATCAGAGCAGAAAGAAGCAAGAAGATTTACCTTTAAGGAAATGTCAGATTATTCCAACCAGACAGCCAATTACTTTAAGTCACTTGGCATCGGTAAGGGTGATAAGGTTCTAGTAGTACTTAAGAGACATTATCAGTTCTGGTTTACAATCCTTGCTCTTCATAAACTTGGTGCAGTTATTATTCCTGCGACACATCTTTTGAAGGATCATGATTTTGAATACAGATTTAAAGCAGGTCATGTAAAAGCTATAGTATGTACAGGTACAGGCGATGTAGCAGATCAGGCAGATTTTGGCTCTAAGAATTGTCCTGAACTTGAAGTTAAGATTTCAGTTAACGGATTATCCAGAAAGGGATGGCATAACTTCAACGAAGAAATGCCTACATTCTCAAAAGAATTTGAGAAGCCTGCTGATTATGCTTGCGGTGATGATACAATGCTTATGTTCTTCACATCAGGTACTACAGGATATCCTAAGATTGCAGCACATAACTTTAAGTATCCTTTGGGACACTTCCTTACAGCTAAGTATTGGCACAATGTAGATCCTAACGGCTTACACTTCACAATCGCTGATACAGGTTGGGGCAAGGCTTTATGGGGCAAACTCTATGGACAGTGGATGTGCGAAGCAGCTACTTTTGTATACGACTTTGAAAAGTTCAAGGCCGAAGATATCCTTCCTCTTTTCAAGGAGTATAATATAACAACATTCTGTGCACCTACAACAATGTACAGATTCTTCATCAAGGAAGACTTATCAAAGTATGATTTAAGTTCCATCAAGTATGCTACAGTTGCAGGTGAAGCAATGAACCCTGAAGTATACAATCAGTTCCTCAAGGCAACAGGTGTACGTATCATGGAAGGCTTTGGTCAGACAGAGACAACTCTTTCGATTGCTAACTTCGTTGGTGAGAATAATAAGGTTGGTTCAATGGGTAGACCTTCACCCATGTATGATATTGATATTGTAGATTACGATGGCAATTCATGTAAGGTCGGTGAGACAGGTGAGATTGTAATCAATACTCAGAATGGTATTCCTAACGGACTCTTCAAGGGTTACTTTGAAGATGAAGAAAAGACCAAGGAAGTATGGCATGACGGTTACTATCATACCGGCGATACTGCTTGGAAGGATGAGGATGGATTCTTCTGGTATGTTGGTAGAACTGATGATGTTATCAAGTCTTCAGGATATCGTATTGGACCGTTTGAAATCGAGAGTGTTATCATGGAGCTTCCTTACGTACTTGAGTGTGCTGTAGTTGCAGCTCCCGATGAAGTAAGAGGACAGGTTGTTAAGGCTAATATCGTTCTTACTAAGGGTACCAATGGAACAGAAGAACTCAAGAAAGAGATTCAGACATACGTAAAAGAGCATACTGCTCCTTACAAGTATCCCAGAATCGTTGAGTTCAGAGATGAACTTCCTAAGACAATTTCAGGTAAGATCAGAAGAGTTGATTTAAGATAATGATTAAGGTGTCGGATACATAAAAAGTGTCGGACACCTTTTTATATTTTGAAATAAATCTTTGAAATATAGATTTCTCAATTTTAAGATATAAAGAGTAAGAAAAGTTTTTATTTTGAAAAGAATATAAAAAAGATAGATAAATATATAACAATGTGATAGTATATATACGTTGGTTTTAGGATTAGTTAAAATACACTAACTATAAATAATGAAACAATAGATTTTTATAAAGGAGATTTAATCATGGCAAACGCACCGAAAGTATTATTAATTCTTGACGGTTACGGTCTTAATGATAAGACAGAAGGCAATGCTGTTGCACAGGCTAAGACACCCGTTATGGATAAGCTTATGAAGGAATGCCCTTTTGTTAAGGGAAATGCATCAGGTATGGCTGTTGGCCTTCCTGAAGGCCAGATGGGTAACTCAGAGGTTGGACATCTAAACATGGGTGCCGGAAGAATCGTATATCAGGAACTCACTAGAATTACCAAGGAAATCCAGGATGGTACATTCTTCGAGAATCCCGGACTTCTTGAAGCAGTAGAAAATTGCAAGAAGAACAATTCAGCTCTTCATATGTATGGCCTAGTATCTGATGGCGGTGTACACAGCCACAATACACATATTTACGGATTACTTGAACTTGCTAAGAGAAATGGTCTTGATAAGGTATATGTTCATTGCTTCCTTGATGGTAGAGATACTCCTCCTGCAAGCGGAAAAGAATTCGTTGAAGAACTTGAAGCAAAGATGAAAGAAATCGGTGTTGGTAAGGTTGGCGTTATCAGTGGCCGTTACTACGCTATGGACAGAGATAATAACTACGACAGAGTTGAAAAGGCCTACCTTGCACTTACCAAGGGCGAAGGCAATAAGGCTAATTCAGCTAGCGAAGCTATTCAGAAGTCTTACGATGAAGGTGTTACAGATGAGTTCGTAGTACCCGTAGTTGTATGCGAGAATGGTGAGCCTGTTGCTACTATCAAAGATGGTGATTCAATTATCTTCTTTAACTTCCGTCCTGACAGAGCAAGAGAGATTACCAGAGCATTTTGTGACGATGATTTCAAGGGATTTGATCGTAAGAGACTTGATGTTAAGTATGTATGCTTCACAGAATATGATCCTACGATACCTAACAAGTCAGTTGCTTTCCATAAGGTTGAAGTAACCAATACATTCGGTGAGTGGCTTGCAGCTAACGGCCTTAAGCAGGCTCGTATCGCTGAGACAGAGAAGTATGCACATGTTACATTCTTCTTCAACGGCGGTGTAGAAGATCCCAACGAAGGCGAGGAGAGAATCCTTGTTAACTCACCCAAGTATGTTCCTACATATGATAAGAAGCCCAGAATGAGCGCTTACACAGTATGTGATAAGTTATCAGAGGCTATTACAGCTAAGAACGAAGACGGATCAGCTAAGTATGATGTAATTATTTGTAACTTCGCTAACCCTGATATGGTTGGTCATACAGGTGTTCTTGCAGCTGCTACAGAAGCTATCGAAGTTATCGATAAGTGCGTTGGTGAAATCGTAGAGTTCGTTAAGGAAGTTGGCGGTACAATGTTTATCTGTGCTGACCACGGTAATGCAGAACAGCTTATTGATTATGAGACAGGTGAACCTTTCACAGCTCATACAACAAACCCTGTTCCTTTCATCCTTGTTAACGGCCCTGAAGGCAAGAAGCTTCGTGAAGGTGGATGCCTTGCAGATATCGTTCCTACAATAATAGAACTCATGGGCATGAAGCAGCCTGCTGAGATGACAGGAAAGTCACTTCTTATCTAATATTTCTTGTCTGATTGGAATAATTGTTTATTCAATAAATAATCCTTGCCAAAAGGAAAAGCGTATGTTAATATTGTCTTTGCTTATTTGTTGAATACTTGTTAATTGAGGTGTAAAATGCAGATAATAAAAGTAATAGTAACAGTTGTATTTATATTAGTATGTGCAGCGCTCACTTTTTTGGTATTGTTGCAGGAAGGTAAGCAGCAGGGACTTGGTGCTATCGGCGGTATCGCAGACAGCTACTGGGGCAAGAATAAAGGCCGTTCAATGGAAGGCGTGATGGTTAAGATTACCACATGGTTAGCCGTAGCTTTTATGATAATTGCTTTGCTTCTTAATATTCCGGCAATATTCGGATAAAAAAGAGATTATTATAAGTGGCGCTCGTAAATTCGGGCGCCATTTTTTTATTCGTTTTTATACGGATAAAAGTATCTATATAGAATATATTGAATGGACAGAAGGATATGGGAAACGAGAACTCGAGATTAATAGCTAACAATAAAAAAGCATATCATGATTATTTTGTTGATGAGACCTTTGAAGCAGGTATTGTGCTTGTTGGAACAGAGGTTAAGTCTCTTCGCATGGGCAAATGCTCTATTAAGGAGTCTTTTATAGGTATAGATAACGGAGAACTCTATATATATGGTATGAATATATCTCCATATGAAAAGGGTAATATCTTTAATAAGGATCCTCTCAGGGTAAGAAAACTTCTTGTTCATAAAGCAGAGATTAATAAGCTCGCAGGCAAGATAAAAGAAAAAGGTTTTACCCTCGTTCCACTCAAGGTATATTTCACTCGAGGAAGAGCAAAAATTGAGTTTGGATTATGCCGTGGTAAAAAACTGTATGACAAGAGAGAGACAATTGCTAAAAAAGACTTCGAAAGAGAGCAAAGACGTGATTTTAAGGCTCTAAACTCTTGATTTTTAGACATAAAAAGTGATATATTAATAGAGTGAAATTTACATAATTCCGACACAAAATTATTGCAAAATCTTCACATTTTTTTTATTTTTGACGATATATATATTGCGTCAATTTTAATCGTTCGACTTTGATAATTAAATATTTGGGCCAGTAATGGTTTCGACAGGGGTTTTGCACCTTTAGAAGCTATCCGTCTGTGACGCGTCAGTTCACAAACTTAAATATAAACGCTGATAATAAATTAGCATTCGCTGCCTAATCGCAGCGTGTCCGTGATATCAGTACCTGTCTTGATATCTTAGGGCATCATTTACCGACAGGAAACGACGAAGAGGTTGACTCGACTCTTCGGGCGTATTAAGAGCCTACCAAGTCAGATTGATTGTCAATCATCTGTTTGATGAGGGAATGCCTATTGATTGACTGTGATAGGAGAAGGAGAGGGAATCTGCTTTTGGACACGGGTTCGACTCCCGTCTGGTCCATAAAATTATTAATGGAGAAAATGAATGATTAAAAATATTACTGAGGAGGGTAATTTATGTCTAACAACAAAGGTGGTTTAAAACTTAAGGGAATGCTTGTCATGTTTGCACTCATTCCCCTTATTACAGCGATTATTATACTTGCTATTGTCGCTATTAATGTGACCGATTCAAGTATGGAGAAGATCGTTAAGGAAGAATTAAAGGTTGCATGTCAGGGATTATACAATTATTATCAGTTTGATTTCGAGCATCCCGAAACATTAGTTGACGGTTTTATTGAATATGAAACCGATTACGTTGATTCTATGGGAGCTAACGGTGTTGACCTTACACTTTTCAATAAGAATATCCGTTTCGTTACATCCATTAAGGATGCATCGGGTAAAAGAATTGAAGGAACACCTGCTTCTGATGCCGTATGGGCATCCGTAAGTGCAGGAAACGAATATTATTCGGATGATGTTAAGATTAACAATACACCGTACTATGTATACTATATGCCTATTAAGTCAAATGGCGAAGTAGTTGCAATGGCTTTTGCCGGAAAGACACAAAAGGATGTAAGACAGGCTAAGAACGTTCTTGTTGTTATAGTAGTTATTACAGCATTTGTTCTTATAACAGCTTTTACAATAGCATCACTTATTATTGCCAATCTTGTTGCAGATCCCATTAAGGCTGTTGCTCAAAACATCGAAGACCTTTCCAACGGTAATACTGATGTCAGAGTTTCTGCAAAAACACACATCCATGAAACAGGAATGCTTATTGATGCGGCTAAAAAGCTTTCGGCTATTCTTAATGAATCCATCGGTAAGATAAGAAGTGAGGCTGATGCTCTTAAGGGTAAGATTGCTTCATCTTCACAGCTGGCTAAAACTTCTTCTGAAGGAACAGATCAGATTAGCGAATCAATGACCGGTCTTGCTCAGACAACTGAGACGATGGCTGAATCAGTACAGGAAATTAACGTTAATGTTATCTCAATGGGTGAGATGATTGAAGGCGTTGTAAGTAATACAGAAAATCTTAATTCAAGTTCTGCCAATATGACTCAGGCTAACAACGAAGCCAGTGAGTGCATCAAGAACATGACTTCAAGTTCCAAGAAGTCCCTTGAAGCTATCGAGAGCATCACAGAAAAGATTGTTACTACCAATGAGTCTGTTCAGAAGATCGATGAGATGACAAGTCTTATCACGAACATCGCATCACAGACCAACCTCCTTGCGCTTAATGCTTCAATCGAGGCAGCGAGAGCAGGTGAAGCAGGTAAGGGATTCGGTGTTGTTGCAGAAGAGATCAAGAATCTTGCTGAGCAGTCCAACCAGTCTGCAGCTAAGATTAGAGACGTAGTCAGCATGGTATCAGCTCAGTCAAGCGAATGTGTTGAAGAGTCTAGAGAAGTTAAGGATATCATCAACGAAGAGCAGAAACTCCTCGAAGTTACACTTGAGAAGTTCGAAGTTCTTAATGATGAAATCAATTCATCAGTTAATGAAATCAACTCCATTTCTTCAGTTACATCACAGCTTGATAAGATTAAGGGCGAATTACTTTCTGCAGTATCTGACCTTTCAGCTATCTCCGAAGAGACAGCAGCTACCAACCAGGAAGTTACTGCTTCAATTGAATCTATCGCCGGCAATGTAAGACAGGTTAGCGATGATAATGATCATATGAATGAATTATCAGATGGCTTAAAGGAAGCTATCTCATACTTCAAATAAATCAGGGTTAGACATAGAAATACATACAGAAGACTCCCTGCCGATTAATTTCGGTGGGGAGTTTTCGTTTATTATTTTTTTAAACAAAAATCCGGAAATAATAATTGTGTAATTATACTCTTAATAAAATATATAAACTTGAATATTAAGAAAGAGTTAGTTAATAAATCTATAATTATGAATGATATGAATAATGTGTAAACAATTTATAAAATGGGGATATTTTAGATGGATAATATTGATAATCAAGCCGATATTATGTATAATAAAGTTACCTGAAATATGAGGACTTGTTATTTTGACCCTACAATACTTTAAACGGGACTCCTACATTGTTAAACGTAAATCAGGCCATATTTTGCAACATCCGATGGAAGATTGTAATTTAATTGCGGACACCCACCTGGCTTTTAGCTAGGAGTCAAAATACGAGATCATGTTTCGGGTGATATTTTTTGCCTATGAGTAAGAAAAAAGCGAAAAAATTCTTTGAAGGTTATATGGAAATCTCCATGTTATACAGGCAAACCAATGCAAGACTTTTTGCATCGAGTATTGCTTTTTTTGTGTTTCTTGCGATTTTTCCCACGGTCCTTCTTGTTTTCTCGATTGTTCCTTTTACTCCGCTTGAACAGGCAGACATTCTTAAGTTCATGGCTAAGGTTTTACCGGATGCTCTGGATAACTTAACAGTCAATATCATAAGACAACTCTATGGTAATTCTCCTGCAATCTTTTCCATTACAACTGTTGTACTTCTTTGGTCATCGGCCAAGGGAATACAGGGCATAAAGAGCGGTCTCAATGTTATTAACGGATGTGCAGAACTTTCCAACTTTATTATGTTGAGACTCCGCGCAATTGTATATTCGCTTATATTCGCGGTTGCAATTGTTATCATGGTTGCGGTAGTTGTGTTCACCAACTATATATATGATTTGTTACAGCAGTACTTCGGATTCCATTTCGGATGGCTGGAAGCATTGCTAAACTTACGATTTTTGGGCCAGTGGATAGTATACGCATTCTTGCTTACATTTGTATATGCGTGGGTTCCCGACAAGAAGACGAGACCGAGAAAGCAGTGGAAGGGAGCGTTATTCACAGGTACAACCTGGACGATGTTCAACTGGGCTTTTAACTATTATCTGCAGCATTTCTCGTCATTTAACTTATATGGTTCGATGGCTACGGTCGTTATCATGCTTATCTGGGTATACACACTTGCTGTATTATTCATGTATGGCGGAATCATAAATGTCTATTTCAATAAACGAAAGGAAGAACTATCTGCAAAAAAATCGCCGCCTTCTGACAGATAGTATATCCTTGTATTGTTGACATTTGCCGATTATATGTTTAGAATGAAAAAGTAAATATTGGCTTTGATGGTGCAAAAGTCGTAATTATTCTTTCAGAGAGAGAAAGTGATGCGCTGAAAGCTTTCTTAAGACACTGATTATTGATTAATTTCACACCGGAGCTTGCAGATTGAACATTAGGTGTATGTTATTTTCTGAATTACACAATAGTAGGTTTGCACGTAATAAGGCGTTAACTGAAATGAGAGCATTGGTTTACATAAAGAAATTTTATGTTAACTAATGAATATGGGTGGTACCGCGATAATTCGTCCCGTAAGATAGATTCTTACGGGATTTTTTATATGCACACGCCCGCGTTAGGAAATTTGCTTCTTCGAAGCATGTGGGCGGTGCGACGAGTATGAAGATGAATCTTCCTACTTGATTTGAAAGGAGATAGATATGAACGAGAAATTAAGTACGATTAAACAGGCGATTCTTACTGGAATCGAAGAAAGGGCTACTTCAAGAGCAACAGCTTTTGAACTTAGAAAGCAGTTCCTTGATTCTAAGACCGGTGAGATTGGTCAGCTTATGAAAGAGATGAAGAATATTGCTGCCGAGGACAGAGCTGAATTCGGTAAGCAGGTTAATGAACTCAAGAACTGGGCAACCGAAGTCTTCGAAGATCTTGATAAGAAGATGAAGGAAAAAGAATTAAAGCTTAGATATGAGAAAGAAAAGATAGATGTAACTATCGATGCTGATGAAGAAGCAAAGGGTAATCTTCATCCTATTACTCAGATGCGCAATCAGCTTATTGATGTGTTCGCAGGTATGGGATTTACTATCTACGAAGGCACAGAGATTGAGAACGATTATTACAATTTCACAGCTCTTAATACTCCCGCAGATCACCCCGCTCGTGATATGCAGGATACATTTTATTTATCTCCCGAGTTTTTACTTCGTACACAGACTTCTTCGGGTCAGATTCATGTTATGGAGAATACCAAGCCTCCTATCAAGATTCTCTCACCCGGAAAAGTATTTAGATCAGATGATGATGCAACACATTCACCTATGTTTACTCAGATGGAAGGTCTAGTAGTTGATAAGAAGATTACACTTTGCGACCTCAAGGGTATGCTTGATAATTTCGTTAAGAAGATTTATGGTGAAGAGACAACAACAAGACTTCGTCCTTCATACTTCCCCTTTACAGAGCCTTCTGTAGAAGTAGATGTTAGCTGCTTCGAATGTGGCGGAAAGGGTTGTAAGCTTTGCAAGGGTACAGGTTGGATAGAGATTCTTGGTGCAGGTATCGTTAACAAGAAGGTTCTTGAAAACTGCGGTATTGATTCTGAAGAATACTCAGGTCTTGCATTCGGTATCGGTATCGAGAGAACAGCAATGCTTAAGTACGGTATCAACAATATCAAGTTATTATTTGAATCCGACTTAAATGTTCTTAAGCAGATTGATGATAACTAATAATTTGGAATATGTTTTAGAAAAACACTAAACTAGTTTCCTAATAATTTTCTATAAGAATTTTTGTTTGAATATGAGAGGTTAAAAAAATGTTAGTACCTTTAAGTTGGTTAAAAGAATATGTAGATATTAATGATATCGCTCCTTCAGTCCTTGAGGAGAAGCTTTTCTCTTGTGGATTCGAAGTTGAAGAAGTAATTGAAATTGGAAAAGATATATCAGGAGTAGTAGTTGGTCTTGTAAAAGAATGTGAGCCCATTCCTGATACACATCTTCATGTTTGCAAGGTAGATGTTGGTCAGCCTGAATTACTTCAGATTTGCTGTGGCGCAGATAATGTAGTAGCAGGTAAAAAGTTCCCCGTTGCTCTTGATGGTGCATCAGTACTTGCTACAGCAAAGGATCATAAGACTGTAGAAGGAGTTATGAAGATTAAGAAGGGCAAGCTTCGTGGTATTGATTCCGAAGGTATGCTTTGCTCCGGCGTTGAAATCGGTGTATCAGATGGTATGTATCCCGGTGCGTCATATAATGGATTACTTGAATTATCAGATGACTGTGAAATTGGTGCAGATGTTAAGCCCATCGTTGGTATTGATGATTTTATTTTTGATGTATCTATTACAGCTAACAGACCTGATTGCCAGTGCATTACAGGTATTGCCAGGGAAGTTGCTGCTGTTCTTAACAGAGAATACAAGGCACCTTCACTTGAGTATCATGAGGACAGCGTTACAAAGGATGGCTTTACTGTAGAAGTTAAGGCGCAGGATATATGTCCCAGATATATCGGTCATTATGTTCATGATGTAGTTATTAAAGAATCTCCTCTTTGGATGCAGAGAAGACTTGCTTTGGTTGGACAGATGCCTATTTCCAACATGGTTGATATTACAAACTATGTATCTCTTGAAATGGGTCAGCCCATGCATGCTTTTGACTGCGATTACATTGAAGGAAATAAGATTGTAGTAAGACGAGCAGAAGATAAAGAAAAGATCGTAACTCTTGATGAACAGGAATATGAATTAACCAATAATAATCTTGTAATTTGCGATGGTGTTAAGCCTGTAGCTATTGCAGGTGTTATGGGTGGTCTTAATTCTGAGATTAGAGATACTACAAAAGAAGTACTTTTCGAGTCTGCTAAGTTCGCTAGAGACAATATCAGAAAGACATCAAGAGCGCTTGGTAAGAGAACAGATGCTTCCGCTAAGTATGAGAAGGGTGTTGATGAGTATTCAACATTCAATGCCATGAAGAGAGCTCTTCATCTCGTAGAAGAATTAGAATGTGGTAAAGTATCATGCACTCATGTAGATGTTAATACAGGTAACTCAATTGAGCCTAAGGAGATGAAAGTAAGCATTGCCAAGGTTAACAGAGTACTTGGCATCGAAGTACCTACAGATGAGATTGTAAAGATCCTTAAGAACTTATCATTTGATCCCAAGGTTAACGGTGATGAATTAACTCTTATGATTCCTGCTTACAGAGAAGATATGGAGTCTTATCCTGATGTAGCAGAAGAAGTAATCAGAATGTATGGTTATGATCATATCGTTGATACATTCCTTCCTGATGCACAGGTAACAATGGGTGGCCTTTCATTAAAGCAGAAGAAAGAACTTAAGCTTAAGAAAGACTTATGCGCTAAGGGTGCATATGAGTGTATTCATTATTCATTCTATTCACCTTCGGATTTTGATCTTTTGAATTTACCTCAAGATGCTCCTGAGAGACAGGCCATTAAGATTCTTAATCCTATCAATGAAGATTTATCAATTATGAGAACCACACTAGTTCCTTCGATGCTTCATGCTGTATCAAGAAACCAGAAGAAGGGCAATCTTGAAGGTAAGCTTTTCGAGATAGCTTCAAGATTCATTCCTAAGTCATTACCTTTGACAGAGTATCCTGAAGAGAAGCAGACGCTTTGTATCTCTATCTTTGGCGATAAGTATGATTTTTATGCTCTTAAGGGTATTGTTAATGCTGTAGCTGCCTCATTCTTCACAGAGTTCACATATGAGAAGGCTGAAAAGACATTCTTACATCCTTATCAGACAGCAGTAATTAAGCATGGCGATAAGGAGATAGGATATCTTGGAAAAGTTGCATACGAAGTTGCTGAGAAACTTGATCTTAGAGCACAGGCTTTTATTTGCGAGATTGATCTTGATTATCTCTATGCGCTTGATACTAAGGCAACATTTAAGCCTCTTTCCAAGTTCCCTGCAGTCAACAGAGACCTTGCATTACTCATGAACAAGGATTTATCATGTGGCGCTGTAGAAGAAGCTATTAAGGGTGCTTGTAAGTACATTACAGGTGTTAAGCTCTTCGACGTATATGAAGGTGAGAATATTCCTGCTGATAAGAAGAGTCTTGCGTTCTCAATTACATTCACTCCCGGCGAAGAAGACTTCGAGGCAGATTCAGTAGATAAATATGTTAAGAAGATTCTTGGAAACTTGAAGTATAAATTGGATGTTGATATAAGAAGCTAATTAAGTAAGAGGCAGTATAAGAGCTAATCTATGTTTTTTATCTTATCTGAAATATTGTGGATATATATTTTACAAAACAATCGATTTGGATTGAGTGCATCATCCTATTTATTGTTTTTAGTTTTGGGTTGGCTCTTTATGGGAATAATCGGTATTACGTTAGACGTAGCAGTAATAGGATTAATATTGTTGTTCCTTTTAATACTATTATTTATCATATTTGCTGTTATTCATGAAAGAAATGTTAAAAAAATTGAAAGGGAGAGTAACCATGGAAAACAAAAGCATATGGAATAAATACAATGCGACACAGTTAAAAGAACTTGATAAGTTTTCAAAAGAATATATTGATTTCATCTCTGAGTGTAAGACTGAGAGAGAATGCGTTGACCGTATTGTTAATGATATCGAAAAAGAAGGATACGTTGATATTAACAAGGTTATCAAGTCCGGTAAGAAATTAAAAGCCGGCGATAAGGTTTATTCAGTTAAGATGAATAAGTCCATCATTATGATGAATGTTGGTACAGATAAGCTTGAAGATGGTGTAAATATTCTCGGTGCACATATCGATTCTCCTCGTCTTGATGTTAAGGCTAATCCTCTCTATGAGGACTCAGGTCTTGCTTATCTTGATACACATTATTACGGCGGTATCAAGAAGTATCAGTGGGTAACTATTCCTCTTGCTATTCACGGTGTAGTAGCTAAAAAGGATGGAACAACGGTAATCATTAATCTTGGCGAAGAGGATGAGGATCCTGTATTTTTTATCTCAGATCTTTTGATCCACCTTTCTCAGGAACAGCTTGAGAAAAAGGCTGCCAAGGTTATCGAAGGCGAAGCGCTTGATATAATTATTGGAAACAAGCCCATTGCAAATGCTGAGAAAACATCTTCTAAGAAGACTACAAAAGAAGATAAAGATGAAAAAGATGCGGTTAAAAAGTCTGTACTTGATATCTTGAAGAAGTACTATGATATCGAGGAAGAAGATTTCTTATCAGCAGAACTTGAGATAGTACCTGCCGGTAGAGCAAGAGAAGCCGGTTTCGATCGCTCAATGGTTCTGGGATATGGCCAGGATGACAGAGTATGTGCATTTCCTTCGTATAAGGCTATGTTCAGGGTTAAGAAGGTTAAGAGAACTGCGGTTTGCATTCTTACAGACAAGGAAGAGATTGGTTCTGTAGGCGCTACAGGTATGCAGTCACAACTTTTTGAAAATGTAATGGCAGAACTTTTAAACCTCTGTGATAATTATTCTGAGATTAAGCTTAAGAGAATGCTTGCTAACTCCAATATGTTATCAAGCGATGTATCCAGTGCATTCGATCCTTCATATTCATCAAGCTTTGATAAGAAGAATGTTGCATATCTTTCACGCGGACTTGTACTTTGCAAGTTCACAGGTGCGAGAGGCAAATCAGGATCTAATGATGCCAATGCTGAATATCTAGGAAAGATTAGAAGCATCTTTGCAAAGGATGATGTACAGTTCCAACTTGCTGAACTTGGAAAGGTTGATTTAGGCGGTGGCGGAACAATAGCATACATGCTTGCTAAGTATGGCATGAACGTAATTGACTGCGGTGTTGCAGTTCTTAATATGCATGCTCCTTACGAAGCTACAAGTAAGGCTGATATTTACGAGACATATAGAGGATATATTTCATTCATTAAAAATATGTAATTAAGTATATGGATCGGATGCGCAAGTACAATTCCTTCCGCGGCACGTTCTCACTCGTTGGCTCAAGTAGCGGATCACTAAGCTCGAAGTTCGTTTTCACTCCTTCTCGCTAAGTGCCGACTTTCGCCAAAGGCCGCTTCAGGAACAGTACATACGCATCCTGCTTATAATTATATGGAATTAAAGAAATCAGATTTTTACTATGATCTTCCTGAAGAACTGATAGCTCAGGATCCGCTTGCTGATCGATCTTCTTCAAGATTGCTTAAACTGAATAAAGATACAGGAGAGTTTTCGCACCATCACTTCAGTGACATTATCAACTTCTTAAATGAAGGAGACTGCTTAGTACTAAATAATACCAAGGTTATCCCTGCGAGACTATTTGGTGTGAGAGAAGGCACGGGAGCGAGTGTTGAGTTTTTACTTCTTAAGAGACTTTCCGATACGGATTGGGAGTGTCTTGTTAAGCCCGGTAAGAAAGCTAAGATTGGATATAAGTTCTCATATGGCGAAGGATTACTTCATAGCGAAGTGGTTGACATAACTCCTGAGGGCAATAGAATCATCAGATTCTCATTTGAGGGTATATGGGAAGAGATTCTTGATAAGTTAGGAGAGATGCCTCTTCCTCCTTATATCACACATAAACTTCAGGATAAGACGAGATATCAGACTGTATATGCTAAGTATGATGGCTCGGCTGCAGCACCTACTGCAGGCCTTCATTTTACTAATGAGTTACTTAAAAAGATTGAGGATAAGGGCGTCAAGATTGCTTATGTTACATTACATGTAGGCCTTGGTACTTTTAGACCTGTAAAGGAAGATAATATTCTTGATCATCATATGCATAGCGAATGGTATCAGGTTACCAAGGAAACAGCTGATATCATTAATGAGACTAAGAAGAACGGAGGCAGAATAATCTGTGTTGGAACTACCAGTTGCAGAACCATAGAATCTGCCGCGAATGAAGATGGCACTGTAAGAGCAGAGAGCAAAGATACGAGTATTTTTATCTATCCCGGATATAAGTTTAAGGTGCTTGATTGCCTTATCACAAATTTCCATCTTCCTGAGTCCACACTTATAATGCTTGTATCTGCATTGGCGGGTAGAGATAATGTTCTTAAAGCTTATGAAGAAGCTGTAAAAGAAAGATACAGATTCTTCTCATTCGGAGATGCGATGTTCATCACGAATAATTAACAATTTTGTGTTATATTAGTTAAATATATTGGGGTTAATTGGATATGGAGGGGTTATGGATATTAATGAAGCTAAGAACAAGATTGACCTGATTAAGAGTAATATCTCAAAAGTAATTGTCGGTAAGGAAGATCTTATCGATAAGATTCTTGTATGTCTGATTGCTGACGGACATGTTCTTTTAGAGGATCTGCCTGGAACCGGTAAGACAATGCTTGCCAAGACATTGTCTGTCAGTGTCGATTCAAAGTTTTCACGTATACAGTTTACACCGGATTTATTGCCTGCAGATATTGTAGGCCTTAATATCTATGACAAAGCGAAAGAGAGCTTTAAGTATGTTAAGGGCCCTATCGTGACCAACATTCTTTTAGCTGATGAGATTAACAGAGCAACTCCTCGTACACAGTCAGCACTCCTTGAAGCTATGCAGGAGAGACAGTTTACTGTAGATGGAGAGACAAGAAGACTCGAGGATGTTTTCTTTGTTATAGCTACCCAGAACCCTGTTGAGACGACAGGTACTTTTCCTCTTCCCGAAGCAGAACTTGATAGATTCATGATGAGATTATCCGTTGGCGAATTATCTCTTGATGAAGAAGTTACCATGCTCAAGAGATTCGAGAATAATGAGCCTTTAAAAGAAGTCGAGAGTGTCGTAAGTCTCGATGTAATTGTGGCGCTCAGAAATCTTTTGAATGATATTTTTATTCATCCGGATCTTATAGAATATATTGCAAAGCTTAGCGAAGCGACAAGAAAGGATTCATCCGTTTATATGGGTGTATCACCTCGTGGTTCGCTTGCACTGTTAAAGGCATCAAAAGCAATGGCTCTTCTTAACGGTAGAGACTATGTGCTTCCTGATGATATAAAGGCACTCGCCCCGAGTGTATTCTTACATCGTATGTTATTCATTAACAGAAAAGATGTTAATTCCGGCAGAAACCATTTAAAAACTATTGTTAACGCGGTACCTGTACCCAGTGAGAAGTTTGACGTAAGATAAGATGAGATTATTGATTGTACTCTTGATCGGAGTCGCATTTTACGTTGTTCAAAGCTTAGTCTATAAAAAGTATTGGCATAAGGGCTTTGACGTTACGATAGATTTCAAAGAGAATGTCGTCAGAGAGGGCGACAGGAATACTCTTATTGAAGTTGTTAAAAACGATAAATGGCTTCCGCTTCCTGCGATTCAGGTTAAGTTTTCCATTACAAGAAGTTTTATATTTAAAAAAGAGAGCAACTCATCCGTTACTGATTTGTATTACAGGAATGAGTATTTTTCGTGTCGGCCTTTTCAAAAGATTACGAGAAAGTATGATTTTACGTCTTCAAAAAGAGGGGATTTTAATATCTCATCGGTTGACATAATATGTAAAGACATCTTTCTTAACAGAAATATGTTTGCAGATGCTAAGAGAAAAGTTGGTGTATTGGTGCTTCCTTACAGGATACCAATGAATGAGATTCCTGAAGATGCTATTCGAATGACGGGAGATATCATTCATCGAATTAGACTTGAAGAAGATCCTTTTGAATTTAATTCAGTCAGAGAATACCAGCCTTACGATCCAATTAAGTATATTAACTGGAAAGCAACAGCGCGTAATGAAGATATGTACGTCAATACATTCAATACCACTAATCGTAAGAATGTTAACGTGCTTTTAAATATTGATGTTAATACCAATAGATACAAGGATGATATAGCTGAAGGTGCGATAAGAATTGCATCCTGCTTATGTGATCATTTTATATCAGCACATATTCCCTGTGCGCTATATTCTAATGCTGTTGATTATGAGACTAAGGAATTCGTCAACATCGAGTCCGGCTGTGATGAAGCACATATCAGAAATATTGATATGGCACTTGCGCGAATTGATGCCTCGATTCAGAGTAATCCTTTTGATGAAGTTATCGCAGATAATGTAGTTAAGAGTAAGGATTACAACGAATTTGTTATAGTTTCTAACCTTGTTAAGAACTCTTTCTATGATAAGTTTGATGCGTTAAGGAAAGATGGTTATAAGGTAAAAATGATTGTACCCACTATGGCTCAATCGAGTAGCGGTCAACTAGGTGATAATGACCCTGATATAGTTTTTTGGAATGTGAATTATGAGCGTTAAAAAGTATTATTATCTGTCAGAAATATTCAATTCCATAATGATCTTTGTTTTCATACTCTCATTGGAGTGGGTAGCCAGATTAACTATAAAAAGCTATCCTACTGTTTTGTCAGCATGTCTTTTGCTTGCTGTAATCTTGTATTCGTTTTTGATTAGGCTTACCAGATTACATCTTATTGTCTATACAATTATTCATCTGATTACTTTTGGTATATATCTTTTTATACCTCTTCCTTTTGAAGAAAAGGTTATAGCAGGCTTTTTATTCCTTGTATTCGCTGCACTAAATATTAGGCATAAAGCTTTTGATTCTGAAGAGGGATTTGCTGATATTCCTATCTTTTTCGTAGTTGTTCCTGTAATAGGATATGTTGTAACAGAGATTCTTGATCTTGCAAGACTCAGCACGCTTTTCTTTATTCTTGGAATGATATACTTTATCGCTTTTTATCTGAGACTTTTCTTTACAGGAGCATTTTTGATTGCTGTCGAAAAAGAGAAGGACGATAAGATGCCCTATAGGGATATCATAAAAAGCGGAAGCCGAATGGCTTTTATCTTTATAGTGATATCGGCAGTAGTAATGATATTGGTAAAAGTTGATGCACTTGATCCTATATTGATTCAAGCTTCGTTATACTGTATTAAGGGTATCACTTGGGTTATCTATGGCATAATATATGCATATTTGCTTTTGATGAATTTCATTGGCCAATCCAGTGATGGCGTAGGTACAGATAATCTGATGAATCAGTTTATGTATGAGAAGAAATCAAACCCTGTAGTTGATGTTATTTCTGCAGTTGTATATGTACTCGCTTTAGCTTTTATCATCTTTTTGTTCGTAAAAATTTTTATATCCATTATTAAGTTCTTCCTCATGAAGCGAGAGCATGCTGGTCTTGAGGTTGATGTCAACGATATGGTAGAGGTTAGGGAAAATATTAAGATTGAAAGAACGCGGAACAATGAAAAACTGGGTAAGATAAGGAAAAAATATAAAAAGTACGTCGAAAAGAAGGCAAAAAAAGGCTATGAACTTAAGCTTTTCCACACACCGAGGGAGAGAGAAGAGGATATGCGTAACAAGTATAATGAAGATATGCATGAACTAAATATATTGTATGAAAAAGCCAGATATACAAGGGATTGCGAATAAATAAAAAAACATCTTTTATTTTTTGAAGTAAGATGGTAAAATATACTTTGTATGTTGTTATAATCTTTTAGGAGAGGATATAAAAATGAATTTAAGAAATATTAAAAAGGCAGGCGTTTCAATTGCACTTGCATCTACATTGCTTACATTTACATTAGCATGTGATAACGGCGAGAAAGAGCCTAACGTAATTGAAATCGGCGGAGATGTTCTTAACAATGGTGGCGGAGAGGAAGATCCCGGCGCAGTTGAGACTCCTGATACAGTAGAAGCTGATGACGAAGACGATCTTCTTGATTCCAAGGAAGGATTCTACAGAAGTGAACTTACTAACAAGTGGATTGATGAGAAGCTTGAGAATCAGCGTCCTATCGCAGTAATGGTAGATAACGAGCTTACAGCTCTTGATCACTACGGAGTTAACTCTGCAGATGTTGTATATGAGCTTATGAACTCAACTGCTAACGGAAGAGTTACAAGACTTATGTGTCTCGTTAAGGATTGGGAGAACCTTGAGCAGTTCGGAAGTATCAGATCTACACGTACTACCAACGTTATGCTTTCAGGTGAGTGGAATGCAATTCTTATCCACGACGGTGGTCCTTTCTACATCAACGATTACCTTGCTATGCCTTATGCTAACAACTTATCAGGCGGATTTGCTAGATTCTCCAATGGTAAGGCTACAGAGTTTACAGAGTATGTAACATCAGAAAAGTATACTAACCCTAACACCGGTAAGAGTTTTGACGGTCTTATTGATAGAATTAAGAAGGCCGGATATGATACAGAGTACAATAAGTACTATGAAGGAAAGCACTGGGAGTTCTCCAAGGGAGACAACAAGCTTGCAGATGCATCAGATGCTAAGGCTGTTAAGCAGATCGACCTTCCTTTCCCTCATAACAAGTCACAGCTTAAGTACAATGCTGACAAGAAGGTTTATGAGTACTACGAGTATGGTCAGGCTCACATCGATCCTCTTGATGACAATAAAACTACAAGTTTTACTAATGTTATTCTTGAGTGTATCTCATTCACACAGCTTGATCCTAACGGATACCTTACATACAACGTAACAGACTCAACATCACATGAAGGTTACTATCTCACAAAGGGTGTTGCAGTTCCTATCACATGGTCAAAGAAGACTCCCGAAGGTATCACACATTACTACTACAAGTCATCAGGAGATGAGATTAAGCTTAACACTGGTAAGACATACATCGCATTCGTTCCTGCTGATTCATGGTCAGAACTTGAGATGAAGTAATCTCAAAACTTTTATAAGACATATTGCCCACCTTGGTAACAGGGTGGGCTTTTTTATGTATTTGAATAAGTTATTCTATATATTTGTTATTCCATAAAAGAAAGCTGGATTGGACGTGTAATATACATACAGGTAGATAAGAACGTATGTAGATATTGTTTTAAAGACTGTGTTATACTTGTTTTAGTTTGATGAGGTATATACATGAAAGAGTTTGGAAAGAAATTATTAAAAGCTTTGGCTGTTTTTGGAATCATAATTGTGGTTGTTTCCATCGTGTCTTTTATTTTGGCATTGGTTTTGAAAAAACAAGAGGATAAACGTTATGATGAAAAGAGCGTAGTGGAAAAGAAATACTGGGATGATTTGACTAATAAGCCAAGTGATGAACCTTTTCAGTCGTCATCTTCCAAAGAGTTTGATTTATATACCAAGTTGGCCGGAACTTGGATAAATCCTGATTCAGGAGAATATATTAAGTTTTATAATGATAAGAATATAACATCAATATATAATTACGAGAGATATACCAGATTAGGATATACGGATTATTATGAAGATTACTATTTGAAGGTAAAAGAAGACATTCATTTTTATTCAAATGATGAGAATAAAAAGGAGATTGAAATATATAACAATAGCAAGGACAATGCCTCTGCTAGGGATTATTCAGTTCATTTAAGCGAAGATGAAAAGTCTTTGTATCTGTACTCCTATGAAGATCAATTATATTACAAGGTTAATGATTACGATTATAGTGTTGATAATAATATAAAAATGGCTGAATTAGAGGTCTTTTATGCAAATCAAGATGTTTGGAACTCTAACGAAATAGATATGGGCGAAGGCTACGAAAAAGTAGTTTTGGATGAATGGTACTATGCAATTACTGATCTTGATAAAGATGAACATCTTGAGATAATCAAGTCAGGATATGCTGGAGAAGATAAGACATCATATTCAGTAATATACGAGTTACAGGGAGATGGCTCTGTTAAAGCAGTAAATACACCTGACCTTCTTAATCCGGATAATACATATCCTCATTCACCTGCTTTTTATAAATATGATTATATGTTTTGTTATATAGTCAATAATGATACATGGTTATATTTAACCAATGCTTCGACCAAGTTAGGTGATAAGGAATATGAAGATGAGTATGGTTTGATGGTATTTTCCAATAATAGGCTTGGGTTGAGAGATGTTGTATCTTGTAAGTGTGTGAGTGGAGATAATGGAGATAGCTATACGTATTATGATTCTAAGCATGAAGAGATAGATAAAGATAAATATGATGAGCTGTATAAGAATTATACAAGCAAGGGAAAGAGATACGCTACTATGAAGTGGTTTAAAGAGATTAGTAGGGAGAATTTGGGTGCATCGTATATGAGCTGGAAGGTTAAGTAATTAT
>JAEEQX010000017.1 GCA_016285575.1 Lachnospiraceae bacterium | reverse complement strand
GAACTGCTGTCCGACATAATCTTCAGCCTTCATCTCACCTTCGCCGTCAACAGGTATACATACTGTTTCTGTCTTTTCACTCTCCAAACTGTATTCACGGATGTTTACGAACATTCCGTCCATTCCCTCTGTACAATAGAATGTTTCATTTTCGGTATCGGTTATTTTCCTGACACTCTTACTGATAAGATCTATATCATATATAAATCCTTCCTGATAAAAATGCCCGGTACCCTGATAATATCCTATATTAACAAAAAGATGACCGCTCACGATCTGATAACAGGTTATTTCAGGATACGAATAGTACCAGTTTTCAAAAGTAGACGGTTCAAAAGACGTCAACAATTCCGATACTCCCGATGAAGTGGTCCTTGCAATATTGACAGTAAACTCGGAATCTCCGGTTGCAGTATAATCGGATATTACTTCGATACCATACATTGCATCATAGTCTACACCGATTAATTCATAGGAAGAACCCATTGAGCCTACAACGCTTAAGTCCTTGGGATTAACAATACACAGTTCTCCTGTAACATAATTGCCGCTCGCATCATAGGTACTATCAGCTCTCATTACAAGATAATCGCCCACTCTCGCAAGAACATTGCAATATCCCTTAATATCACTCATAGTCTTGGTGTTTAAGTCGTATTTATATACATGAGTCGTATTGGGATTGGCTTCAGCACCGTCCTCCATAAAATACTGTGAATACAATACACCGTCTATTACATACATTATTCCCTGACCCGGATCATTCTCCGTGACCGTATCTACGGTTCCGTCAGCGTTAAGTACACATAGTTTCTTAGGCGTCGTACTGTTATAAATACCGCCTTCGAAAGGATCAGAGAAATATAACATTATATCTTCGGCGTAATCACTCTTTTTATATTCTCTGTAGTAAACCTTGCCGTCATAATATGCATGGTATTTGCTGTCCATCTGCGCAAGAACAAACTGCTCTTCCTCTTCTTCTTTTTCAGGCTCTAGAGGTTCAGGGTCGGGCTCTGTGTCACCATCCGGGTCGCGAGATACAATCTGTGCATTCGCATTTTCATTACCCTTATCTGAAGGTACTGATAAAGTACATGCAGCAGTACTTGCAACCAATATAATTGCTAAAGCTGTTGAACCAATTCTTTTTAAGTTAATCATTTTCGTCCCTCTTTTATACTGTTATATATTTTCACAAAAAATGCTGCAGCTTACGCAACAGCACTTTTTGTACAATCTCTATACTCCAATCGATGGCATTATCATTAACATTATCATTATGATAATGCTATCCCCTTGGCATCTTCAACGGGCACCGGCTTGCCCCATACGAATCCTTGAATAAGATCACAACCGATACTCTTAAGAGTTTCAATCTGGGATTCTTCTTCAACACCTTCTGTGATAACTTCAAGATCAAGTACATGGCCCATTGATACAATAGCCTCTACGTACTGCTTACATTTCTCATCGGTATTGATAGCATCAACGAAAGTCTTATCAATCTTTAATAATGATGCAGGTAACTTGTTAAGATAGTTAAGTGATGAGAAGCCTGTACCGAAATCATCGATAGCAATCTTAATACCCATCTTGTTAATATCTTCAATCACCTTAAGTGCCTTATCGGAATCTATCATTACAGACTCTGTAATCTCAACTTCAAGATTCTTGGAAGGAAGTTCGTATTTATCAATTACTTCCTTGAGTTCTTCAAGGAAATTATTCTTCATAAGGTGTTTAACAGATACGTTGATGCTGACAATCATATCTGTATCTTTTTCGCTTAACACATCATGAACAAACTGAGATGCCAACTCGCAGATACGCATATCGAGCTTATCTATAAGTCCTGACTTTTCAGCAACGGGAATGAACTCTCCGGGACTTATAAAATTGCCTTCAGAATCCTTCATACGAGCCAATGTCTCAAAACCACGAAGCTTATGATCCATATCATACTGAGGCTGGAAATATGCATATACAGTGCCTTCATCCAAAGCTGTACGAAGTTTTCTCTCTATCTCCATGTAATGCTCTGTCTTAAGAAGATCATTGGTGAATCTAAGAATCTCTTTAGTGCCACCAAGACGCTTAACTTCATGAAGTGCAGCATCAGAACACGAGAACATCGATACACTGTTATTAGCGTCCTCAGGGAATAGTGAATATCCGAAGCATGCAGTCATATAGAAGTCATAATCATCGAATGTCATCTTCTTTTCAAGTTCTGCCTTATAGAGCTTAATCGTATTAATTACTTCTTCCTCAGAATCGTATCCTCTGATCAAGAGCGAGAACTCATCGCCACCAACTCTTGCTACAAAATCTATCGTATCTGAGTCAAATGAATCAGCAAACTTTTTCCATCTTGATGCTACTTCTCTTAAGACATCGTTGCCCACCTCATGACCCATTGTATCGTTGATACTCTTAAAGTTGTTAAGATTAACGGATACCAATGCAAAAGGTGCTCCCTTTTTCATCAGTGAATTCATAAGTACGGAACAAGCATATCTGTTAGGCAGAGATGTAAGTGTATCTGTAACTGCCTGTTTTTCCATCTTTTTCTGATACTTATGTGTTCTACAATTGTTAAGGTATATTATTGTAGCAACAACTACGACAAACATAGTCGAGAAAACACCGGCTATTGCTGAAGGAACTCTGAATCTGAATACTGTAAGTAAAAGTATAGGCAAGTATCCAACCGTTACTACCAATGTAGTGATGTATCCGACTTTTCTATAAAATACAACCAACAATATCATTAACATGTTAGCTAATGAGGAAAAAACGCCTGTTAGAGTCTGGCAAGAAGTCTCGATGCCTAAGATGTTAACCGTGAAATCTCCTCTACCCATGTTTCTTACTATAGCCTGAGCTATAAAGAACAAAAGTAAGAAAAGAAAGAAGCCACTCTTAGGCGCCCCTTTATGATGGGCGACTTGTTCTAGAGTATAATCTATTGTGTTCTTTTTATCTCTATTGTTCACAGAACAACCTCCAAAGATTTAGCATTATTCTGGCAATCTTAATCAAAAGGCAACATTTATTATACCACTTCTTACCCCTTATACGTCAAGTGTTATTGTAAACCACATATAAGAAAAAAGCCCTTGAAATTAAGGGCTTTTTCTCAAAAATTATGTAAACCTTATATGATGTATCTCATACAAAATATTAAACTGTATATTGTGATAAGTCTGCTGTAATCTCATCTGAATACTTGTTAAGATTCTCTGAAATATTGGTAATATTTGCAGTCTCAGCACGAAGTTTATTGCTCTCTGATACGATGGTATCTGAAAGATTAATGATCTCATTGATATTGGAAGCCTGTTCTTCGGTAGCGCCTGCATTGCTTGTTGCTACGTCGTTGATACGGCTAATTCCCATGGCAATCTCTTTTATACCATCAGTTGCCTTGGCAACATCTCCGTAAATCTTGTCGAATGAATTGTTGGCATTCTCAACACCAAGGATACATTCTTCCATATCTCCGATACATATGTCTGCCTTGGAATTAATCTCAGAAATATTCTTGGTAATATCATCAATAAGTATCTGGATATTCTTGGTAGCTTCATTGGACTGGTTAGCAAGTGCACCAACTTCCGATGCAACTACTTCGAATCCCTTGCCCATCTCTCCTGCTCTTGCAGCCTCGATAGAAGCATTGAGTGCTAAGAGGTTGGTCTGTTCTGAAATATTATTGATGGTCTCTGTAATGCTTGTAATCTCTTCAATTGACTTAGCAGTTACATGAATGAGTTCTGTAAGTTCAGCGATGGTCTCATTAAGTGTGCTAACATTTTTGGTCATGTTAGCCATCTCGCTACGGCCCTTCTTGGAAGCATCCATAGTCTCGTTGCAGAGATCCTTAACTTCTTCAGCATTCTCAGTAAGCTGACTTGAAGTCTCAGCAAGTTCACTTGCTGCTCTTGCTACTTCTTCGATAGAAGCAGTCATACCGTTCAATGTATCATTTAGTCTCTCAATTGATTCGCCCTGAGTATTATTGGCATCTGAAAGAGTATGTGAAATATCGAAGCACTCACCTGCACGATTGTTCATATCTCCGGAAATATTGGAGAGTGACTGGAGTGTCGTTCTCATCTTTTCTATGTACTCATTAAGAGATTCTGCCAATGTGGTAATCTCATTATTGCCTTCAGGCTGAATCTTAACTGTAAAGTCACCCTTACTGATATCTGTAATTCTGGCTGTGATTCTGTTAACAGGGTTAATTGCCTTAGCAATAAAGATTGCAAATACGATTGCAAGTATAGCTATGAATACTGCACCGCTTATGAAAGTAATAATCATAACCTTGAGTATTCTCTGGCTAAGGAAACTTGAAGGAACTGCACTTACAAGTACCCATGATGTTCCATTGATATCACTTGCAGTAAACATCATGCTTCCTGAAGGAGTCTTCTTTGTAAGTACCTTGGAGTCACTTGCAAGTGTTGTTGTATCAAGTGAATCAAACCATGATGCACTACCCTGCATAATGGGATCTGTTGTATCCATAAGTGTCTGTCCAACTGAATCAGGGTTTGAAGAAATAAGAATATCCTTAGTATCTTTATTGATGATATAGTACTTGGCATCAGGTGAAACTGACTTGAATCCTGACACTTTTTCCGCAACTTTATCAAAGTTAATATCTGAACTTAATACTACATTTTCTTTTACCTTAATAGCACATGCAAGACAGGTCTTACCTGTTGCAGCATCTACATAAGGATCTGAAGAATATATCTCTCCGTTTTTCTCGAGAGCACCTTTATACCATGCTCTGTCAGTGAATACGAATGAGTCATCGGGAATCCATCCGGAACCATCCAAGAATACGCCTGTATCACCGTATGCCATATATACGTCCTGCGAGTCAGGATCAAGCTTGGTAATCTCGAGAAGCATATTTCTGGCGTCATCCATTGATAATTCAGGAGTATTGATTATAACATTATTAGTCTGAATAACTCTCTCTTCAATGCCCTTCCACCAATCTGCAACTTCATTGGCGTAACCAATTGTTTCTCTGGCAAGCAATGAGTTGGTAAGCGACTGAATATTATCAGAAGCCAGTTTAATACTAACCTGAGTAATGATAACGATGATAATCGCTACAAATATTACGATTCTGGTAATTAAGGATTTTTTAAGAGACTTTCTTTTTTTCATATTTGAACAGACCCCCTAACCGAATTTTAATTAATGGTTGAAGCCTTGAAATTGCCTCAACGACGTATAATATTATACTCCAATTTACATAATTTTCAAACAAAAAAGGGAGGAAAAGTACTCTTTTCATCCCTTTTTATCGCATGTCCACCTATTGTCATATTGCAAATATTGTTTTAATTTGGTTTACATAACATTAAATCTTCTATTTTTCTGATTTCTCTGTATTCTCCTCTGCAGTCTTTTCATCTGCATTATTTTCAGAGATTTTATTAGCCCATTCGAGAGCATCATCGATATGAGGTCTGAAGTTATCCTTACCTATTCTATCGATAAATCCGGCTTTTTCCATGGTCTTATATGGCTGCTCGTTAACATGTGAGAATACAAGTTGAATTCCTCTCTCCTCGCATCTTTTTGCCAACTCTTCCATGGAGTGCATAGCTGTCGCATCGAGCGCAGGTACACCACGCATACGAATAACTAAAACTTTAGTAAAGTCCTTGAAGGATACGCTTGCAAGAGAGTCTGCATCACCAAAGAACATAGGACCCGAAATCTCATATACACGTACATGCTTAGCTACCTTCTTAAGATCGATACCGTCAGGATCTTCATCGGGATCGAAGTATTTCCAACCCTCAACTCCGGATACTTCACTCATTCTCTTCATAAAGAGGATAATTGCGATAAGCATACCAATCTCTATAGCAACTACAAGGTCGAATGCTACTGTTAATACGAATGTTACAACGAGTACGATTATATCGCTCTTGGGAGCTGTCTTACAGAGGTGAGTAAATGTACGCCACTGACACATATTGTAAGCAACCATGAAAAGAATGGCTGCAATTGTAGGCATGGGAATCATTCCTGCATAAGGCATGAGTATTACAAGAACAAATACGAGAACGATTGCATGAACCATACCTGCTATGGGTGAACGACCACCGTTTTTAATATTGGCTGCAGTTCTCGCAATAGCTCCTGTTGCAGGAATACCGCCGAAAAGTGCTGAGCCTACGTTACCAATACCCTGTGCTATAAGTTCCATATTTGATCTATGGTGTGAGTTAATCATACTATCCGCAACTACACACGACAGAAGCGATTCTATCGCTGCCAGTACCGCTATTGTGAATGCATCCGGTAATACATCTTTTACAGTGCCAAACGATACTGCGGGTAAATGAAATGTAGGAAGGCTATTGCTGATTTGGAATGAATTTTCAATGGTAGCAACATCCATCTTGAAAATCTTAACCATCAATATACCTACTATAACTGCTATCAATGAACCGGGAATCTTTTCAGTAACAAAAGGCCATACAATAAGGATTGCAAGACACACAACACCAACTATAATGGACTGATAATTTACAGTCGTGATGTTTTTTACAATAGCTTTTACCTTATCGACTGTTTCAATGGTAACTGTACCCTCAGGGAAAGTCAGACCCATGAAGTCCTTAATCTGACCAATCGCAATAGTAACCGCAATACCTGCAGTAAATCCTGTGGTAATTGTATAAGGGATGAACTTGATGAGTCCGCCAAGTCTGAAAAGACCCATTAATACAAGGATTAGACCTGCAATGATGGTTGCAAGTACCAATCCATCCATTCCCTTTTTAGCTATAATTCCTGCAACAATCGTTGCAAAAGCAGCCGTGGGTCCTGCTATCTGAACTCTCGAACCACCAAAAAACGAAATGAGAAATCCCGCAACAATCGCGGTATAGATACCCTGCTCAGGTCCAACGCCTGATGCTATTGCCAGGGCAATAGAAAGTGGCAGTGCAATTATAGCTACAATTACGCCTGCCAAAACATCCGATAGAAACTTCTTGCCGTCATAATTCTTGAGGACGGAAAAAAGCATTGGTTTTAACTTGTCCTTTTTCATATCAACACTCCTGTATTATTCTCCCCCAATACAGAAGTCATATTTCTTCCCTAAAAGAACTATCTTTCCATTAATTTCTTAGCCACATGTGCTCCTGTGAAGCTAACAACCGCAATAACCTTATCAAGATCATCCGTAATGGTTACTTCATAAAAGCAATTGGTCTTGCCGTCTTTTATAAGCTTAGCTTCCGCGTACAAAACACTTCCTCTGGAAGCATTCATGAAGCTCGCCTGACCAACAAGCGATACAGTTAAAAAATCTTTATTAAAATTGGTAGCAACTGCAAAAGCAAAGTCAGCAAGTGTATATATGCATCCTCCCATTACACCGCCGTATGCATTCCTGTGATTATCGGTAATGGGCATACTGCACTTGGCATAATTCTCATCTGCCTCAAGCACTTCGCAACCTGTCTGATTGGTTGCATAGCGATCCTTTGAGAAGAACTCTCTTACTTTTTCCAAATCGTACATATTTTAGTCTCCCGGGCAAAAACCCTCTTAATTGTAAGCACGCCAAGAGACATAATAACTCAATTCTTTTAAACATAGAAGTATTATTTTTCAATATTTCAAAAAAATATGTTTTTTTACACAAGAAATTACCAGAAAAATTTAACAAAATATTCATAGGTTATTTGAATGGAAAATGTTAAAATAGGCATAACTCGAAAAAAAAAGAGGGAGGGTTATATGAAAACAAACGAAGAAATCAAATCAATCATTTCAACGCTTACACTCGAAGAAAAAGCTTCGCTTTGCTCAGGAGCTACATTCTGGCTCACTAAGGAAATCCCGTCAAAAGGAATACCCAGAATCATGGTATCAGATGGTCCTGTTGGTCTTAGAAAACAGGAAAACATCGAAGATCATCTCGGTATGAATGAATCCATCAAGGCAGTCTGCTTCCCTGCAGGTGTCGGAATGGCTGCAACATTCAACAGAGAACTCTATGGTGAAATGGGTGAGACTCTCGGTGAAGAATGCAGAGCAAAAGACGTAGCTGTAATTCTCGGACCGGCTGTAAATATTAAGAGGTCTCCTCTTTGCGGTAGAAACTTCGAATACTTATCCGAAGATCCTTATCTTGCAAGTGAAATGTCAACTGCATACATCAATGGTGTTCAGAGTAAGCACGTAGGAACTTCCATCAAGCACTTTGCTGTTAACAATATGGAGACACGTCGTTTCTCGGCATCCAGCAACTTATCCGAGAGAGCACTCAGAGAAATCTATCTTGCTGCATTCGAAGGTCCTGTTAAAAATGCTAAGCCTTGGACAGTAATGTGCTCATACAACAGAATCAATGGAGAGCTTGCAAGCCAGAATAAGTATCTCTTAACTGATATATTAAGAAAAGACTGGGGCTATGAAGGTAATGTAGTCAGTGACTGGGGCGCTGTATCGGATCGTGCCAAGGCGCTCGAAGCAGGTCTTAATCTTGAGATGCCTACTTCATATGAAGAAAACGATAAGAAGCTCGTTGAAGCAGTTAAGAACGGCACACTTGATGAAAAGGTTCTCGATGCCAACTGCGAATCACTTCTTAAGTTAATCTTCGATGCTTATGACAATATCGGCAACAGTTCAGAATTCGTATTTGATCTTGATGCTCATCATGATAAAGCAAAAGAAATCGCAGCTGAGACTTTTGTACTTCTTAAAAACGAGGGCAATGTTCTTCCTCTTAAGAAGGATGCCAAGATTGCTGTTATCGGTTCATATGCAAAAGTTCCCAGATACCAGGGTGGCGGTTCTGCTCATATTAACTGTCACAAGATTGTTGGATTCCTTGATGCATGCAAAGAAAACGGACTTAATAATATATCTTTCGCAGAAGGCTTCTCAGGTACTAAAGATAACTTTGATCAGGCTCTTTGCGACGAGGCAGTTAAGAATGCAAAGGATGCTGATGTAGCAGTTATCTTTGCAGGTCTTCCTGATATCTTCGAATCAGAAGGTTATGACAGAAAGCATATGAATATGCCTGCATGTCAGTTAAAGGTTATCGAGGAAGTAAGAAAAGTTGCTAAGAAGACTGTAATCGTATTACACAATGGTTCTCCTATCGAGATGCCTTTCGTAAACGATGTTGATGCTATCCTTGAATGTTACTTAGGCGGACAGGCTGTAGGTAGCGCACAGTTCGATGTAATCTTCGGTGATAAGTCTCCAAGCGGAAGACTTGCTGAGACATTCCCTATAAGGCTTGAAGACAATCCTTCATATCTTAACTTCCCGGGATTCATGAACAATGTTAACTATGCTGAGGATATATTCGTAGGATACAGATACTATGACAAGAAGAAGATGAATGTACTCTTCCCCTTCGGATACGGTCTTTCATATACAGAGTTTAAGTATGATAATCTTCGCCTCTCCAAGAGTGAGATGAAGGATACAGATACTCTTGAGGTATCGGTTGACATAACTAATGTGGGTTCTGTTGCATCTAAAGAAGTTGTACAGCTCTATGTTAAGAACTGTGATACTCCTATCTTAAGACCTATCAGAGAATTCAAGGGATTCGATAAAGTATATCTTAAGCCTGGTGAAACCAAGACTGTTACTTTCACATTAGATAAGAGATCATTCGCTTACTATGAAGAAAGAATCAGCGATTGGGCAGTTCCCGCAGGTACATACTCTATCGAAATCGGTAAGAACTCAAGATGTATCGAATTATCGAAGGAAGTTAACATAACATCAGAACCCGTTCTTCCTGATCATTATGATTACGATACTATCACAGAAGAATTAATGCTTGATCCTCGTATCAAGGATATCCGTGATAAGTACTTCAATATGGAAGATGCATTCAAGGATCGTGAATTATCAGAAGTTGAAAAAGAGTCAATGAATGAAGAGATGGCTGAAGCAGGATTCCTCTTCTCACCTCTTAGAAGTGCTCTCTACTTCACAGGCGGTTCCAAGAAGTATGAAGATATCGATAAGTTCCTTGCCGAAGTTAATGAAAGAATCAAAAAATAAACAATGAATCAATATATATAATTACCAAGGAAAAAGGTATTGTTTCAATCAGTTTCTGAAAAGTATTAGTACTTGGTAACAGTCAGTTAATTCTGGCTGATTATATATAAATAGAGTGTCGGCCACATAGTGGTCGGCACTCTTCTTTTTATTTATTTAATTTTTTCAGGCGCGTCGCGCCTAGAAATAAAACTATTTAATAAGTTTTGAGAACTCAAGAGCCTTACCTACGTCTCCATCAACCTTGAGCTTACCTGTTGTAAATGCAAATACGGGATCAAGTTTTCCTTCTGCCAACTTAACAAAATCATTAAGACTGATTGTAAGAGCACAGTTTCTGTCATTGTACTCATAAGGCTCAACACTAATCTTGTGATCCTTAACTTCTACGTAGAAAACACCTGATTCCTTACCGGTGATGTTAATCTGTACTGCAAGAAAATCAACGTTTGATACGTCTACGTTCTTAACGCCCTCTCTTACCTTTTCAACCAATTCATTAAATTTCATTTATTCATCCTCCTACACTATTTATCTAATCTACATCAGTTATTATCTATACAGATTTGTAGATTATTTTTTTGTTTAAACTAATTACTTTTTTATTATTTTCATTTTATTGTCCAACTTCTTTTTACAATCGGCGTTTTTTATTATTTTATAAAGCAATTAATTCCTAAAGCTATACACTTTGCTTGAAAGATAACTTGGAGATTCTCTCACATATCTCATCTTTCTTAATGGATACTGTTACCTTGAATGCACCCTTTGCTTCCTTAAGACCAAATGCAAACTGAATAAGATCAGATACAGTAACCTCAGCTTCTGCCACGAGTTTTTCTCCCTCTGCATTACTCATAGCGGGATTTGCTATCTTAACCGCATTGAGTCTTCCGCCTTCAGGTCCGCAATGAATCATATATACACCGTCATTTTCGGGAAGCATATCATCACGAATACGAAGTGATAATACGAATTCTTTCTCGCTCTCGAAAAGATTAAGAAAGCTTTTTACATCAACTATCCTTCCAAGTGTATCAGGAAAAGGATCCTGTGGCTTAACAATCTGTACGAAACCATACTTTGCAAAAACAACCGGCTCTCTGGTTCCTAAGAAAACGAATGCTTCCTGCTCGGATAACATACAGTCAAATACTTCTTTGAGTATTGCATCCATGTATCCTCTTCTTCTGTATAAGCCCTTGGTAAATGCATTCTTAATCTGATATATGGGTTCTCCATTGCCGCCTATGTCAGGTGACACAGACAATGTGGAGATAACCTGATCTTTTTCTTTTGCAGCGAATACAAGGTTACGACCTTCTACCCTTAACTCAACTTCCATTTTTTGTTTCCTTTAATTCTCCAGACTGAATTATGATGATATTTTTAATCTTTTATATTATTGAAAGAGTTAACATAATTGTGCATTTAGTTAACATAATAATTTATATAGTTTACATAAGTAAGCATATCGCTTCTGATGCAATTCCTTCGCAACGTCCTGTAAATCCAAGATGTTCTTCAGTAGTAGCTTTTATATTAATCTGACTTATGTCAACTTGAAGTGCATCTGCGATATTTTTTCTCATAGCATCAATATAAGGTCTCATCTTAGGAGCCTGTGCAATAATGGTTGCATCAATGTTTCCGATTGTGAATCCTTTTTTATCAATGATATCCTTAACTCTCTTTAAAAGAATGATGCTGGATATATCCTTGAACTCGCCTGAAGTATCGGGGAAATGAAGTCCTATATCTCCTTCTCCTGCTGCGCCAAGAATTGCATCCATAATAGCATGTGTTAATACATCGGCATCAGAATGTCCGAGAAGACCTTTTTCATATTCGATTTTTTCACCGCCTATTATAAGATCTCTGTTCTCTTCCAAGCGATGAACATCATATCCCATTCCTATTCTCATATCATTCTCCTTGATTTACATAATATTTCGTTATGTAAACTAAAACAATAAGACGTTAGCCATTCCAAAATATACCAAAAGTGATATTGCATCGACCATTGTTGTGATAAAAGGTGAAGCCATAACCGCAGGATCGAAGCCAAGCTTTTTAGCAATCATAGGAAGTGTACATCCGATTACTTTTGCAACCATTACTGTAAGTACCATTGTAAGACATACTGTAAGTGCCACAAGAATTGTTACGTTAGGATTATGCATAATCAATCTGTCGACAAGCATAATCTTACCAAAGCAAGCTACTGCAAGCGCACTACCGCAAAGGATGGCTGTTCTTACTTCCTTCCAGATAACTCCTATAATATTGCCAAATTCCAATTCACCAAGTGATAGCGCACGGATAATTGTAACAGATGACTGCGAACCTGAGTTACCTCCCGTATCCATAAGCATCGGTATGAAAGCAGCCAAAACAACCTGAGCCGCCAAAGCATTCTCAAACTTGGTCATGATGATTCCCGTAAATGTAGCTGAAACCATGAGGAGTAATAACCAGGGAATACGATGTCTGAAAAGGTCGATGACATTGGACTTAAGATAGGTCTTGTCACTGGGTGTCATACCGGCCATGATTTCGATATCCTCGGTAGCCTCTTCTTCCATGACATCCATCGCGTCGTCGAATGTAACAATTCCGACAAGTCTCAATTCCGAATCCACTACGGGAAGCGCGATAAAGTTATATTTCGACAGCATCTTAACAACTTCTTCTCGATCATCATGTGTATTTGCGAAGATAACATTTTGATCCATGATATCTTTAATCAATGTATCCTCATCCTGTTCGAGCAAGAGGTCTTTTACAGTTAAGAAACCGATCAGTTTGCTGTATGATGTTACGTAACAGGTATAGATTGTTTCCTTGTCGAATCCGGTACGTCTGATACGCAATATTGCTTCCGCCACAGTCATGTCGGGACGAAGTGTTACATACTCGGTAGTCATTACGGAGCCGGCTGAATTCTCAGGATATCTTAATATCTCATTGATATCCTTTCTCATCTCCGGATCAGCCTGTGCCAGGATACGCTTAACAACGTTGGCAGGCATCTCCTCGACGATATCAACCGCATCATCTACATAAAGTTCATCAAGCACTTCCTTAAGCTCGCTATCGGAGAAACCTCTGATAAGAAGCTCTTGAAGGTCTGATTCCATCTCAACGAATGTCTCAGCTGCAGCTTCCTTGGGAATTAATCTAAATAGAACAGGAAGCCTGCTCTCATCCATCTCTTCAAAAGCAGATGCGATGTCAGCGGGATTCATCGTAACCAATATTTCTTTTACCGTGGGGTACTTCTTTTCTTCTAAAAGAGTAAGCAGAGTGCTTACAATAATTGATACATCTTTTGTCTCTGCCATAGGTCTTTCCTCCTTAGTGTTTTTTAACTAGCATTAATATCAAGTAACCTTAAGTTGAAAAACCGACGCATACTCGAGATGCTGATTCCAATCCTAATCCATTCATTTAGGACGATTGATTAACCGACAATAAAAATGGAAACGTATAAAGAATCACTTTTGCACGTTCGATCCGCGTTTGCGTCGGTATTGCTACTTCGATAGTCCATATCCGTTTCCTCCTTTTATTAATCTCAGCATTACAATTAAACCACATAATGCAGGCACTTTTCAAGGCTTTATTAAAAAATGCCCCGCGACGCGGGGCAAATTAATTACATATTCTCTGAAAGTTCAAGAATTTTATCTTTGATTTCATTAGCGTACTTCTCGCACTCTTCATCAGTCTGTGCTTCTACCATGATACGAACGAGAGGTTCTGTGCCGGACTTACGAAGAAGGATACGACCTGTATCACCAAGCTTAGCTGTGATAGCATCTGTAACTTCCTTAAGTTCGGGACGCTCAAGAACTTCGTCCATCTTCTCTACTCTTACATTGATAAGAATCTGAGGGAAGATAGTAACGTCGGATACGAGTGAAGAAATTGAACATTTCTTTTCAACGCATATCTCAAGTATCTTGATAGCAGTAAGTACACCATCACCTGTTGTAGCATACTTATTAAAGATTACGTGTCCTGACTGCTCACCACCTACTGAGTAGTTCTCAGCCTGAATTTCAGCTGATACATACTTATCACCTACTGCAGTCTGTACGTTTTTGATACCTTTTTCCTGAAGTGCTTTTGTAAGACCGATATTGGACATTACAGTTGTAACAACTGTGTCCTTAATAAGCTGATCTTTTTCTTTTAAGTAGCATCCGTAGATATAGATAAGCATATCACCATCAATGATGTTGCCATTCTCATCTACTGCAAGACATCTGTCAGCATCACCATCGAATGCGAAACCGATATCAAGACCTTTTTCCTTAACGAGTTCCTGAAGATGCTCTATATGAGTTGAACCGCAGTCCTTATTGATGTTAAGACCATCGGGTTCATTATTGATAACATATGTATCTGCGCCAAGCATATCGAATACATTCTTGGCAATCATGAATGATGCACCGTTAGCACAGTCAAGGCCAACCTTGTATCCTCTGAATGACTGAGCGGGAATCTGTGAAAGGTATGACATGTACTTATTTCTTCCCTGGATGTAATCGTATGCACGACCAATCTTCTCATTCTTTGCAAGTTCGATATCTATCTTGCCATCGATATAATCCTCTACAAGCTGTAGAATCTTGTCTCCCATCTTGAAGCCGTCTCTATCGATAATCTTAATACCATTATCGTAGTAAGGGTTATGGCTTGCTGTAATCATGATACCGAAATCGAACTTCTCGGTTCTTGTGATATATGAGATTGAAGGTGTTGTAGTAACATGAAGAAGTGCTACATCTACGCCTGTTGATGTAAGTCCTGCAACAAGACCGTACTCATACATATATCCGGATTTTCTGGTATCCTTACCGATAACACATTTCACATGTCCCAATGTATTGGAAAAATAATAACCTAAAAACTTACCAATTTTGATAGCATGATCAACGGTAAGAGTCTCATTAACTCTTCCTCTAAATCCATCTGTACCAAAATATTTCATCTATGTTTCCTCCGATAATTAAACGTTGATTTCTGCGTTGAGTCCTAATAAGTCTCTATTCTTATCAAGCACAGGATTAACGAAATTCTTAAGATAATTGTCAACCTGTCTTGAAGCTCTACCTGTGTATAATTCAGGCTTAAGGATGTTCTTGATATCATCTTCGGATACATTGAAATCAGGATCGTTAGCGATAAGAGTAATAAGCTCGTTATCCTTTCCTTCTTCCTTAACTCTTCTGCCTGCTTCCATGGAGAGGACTCTGATCTTCTCATGATATTCCTGTCTGTCTCCGCCTTCTTTTACAGCATCCATCATGATGTTCTCTGTAGCCATGAAAGGAAGCTCAGACATAAGTCTCTTTTCAATAACCTTGGGATATACCTTGAGGCCATTGGTTACGTTATTGCAAAGATCAAGAATACCATCGATAGCAAGGAATCCTTCAGGTACTGATAATCTCTTGTTAGCAGAGTCATCAAGTGTTCTCTCAAACCACTGTGTAGCTGCTGTAATAGCAGGATTAAGTGTATCGATGATAACGTATCTTGATAATGATGCGATACGCTCACTTCTCATAGGATTTCTCTTATATGCCATTGCTGAAGAACCAATCTGATTCTTTTCAAAAGGCTCCTCAACTTCCTTAAGATGCTGAAGAAGTCTTATATCATTACTCATCTTGGTAGCTGACTGAGCAATACCTCCAAGGATGTTAAGAACTCTGGCATCAACTTTTCTGGAATATGTCTGACCGGATACGGGATAGCAATTCTCAAATCCCATCTTCTTGGCAATCATGGGATCAATCTTATCGATTGTCTCCTGATCGTTACCAAAGAGTTCAAGGAAACTTGCCTGTGTACCTGTAGTACCCTTGGAGCCAAGTAACTTAAGTGTGCTCTGTACATACTCAAGGTCTTCTAAGTCCATCATAAACTCATTAATCCAAAGAGTTGCTCTCTTACCAAGTGTTGTAGGCTGAGCAGGCTGGAAATGGGTAAATGCAAGTGTAGGAAGATCCTTATATTCATCTGCGAATTTTGCAAGATTGTCGATAACATTAAGAAGCTTTTTTCTAACAAGCTTTAATGCTTCATTCATAACGATGATATCAGTATTATCACCTACGTAGCAGCTTGTTGCGCCAAGATGGATGATACCCTTAGCCTTGGGGCACTGTACGCCGTATGCATAAACATGACTCATTACATCATGTCTTACTTTCTTTTCCTGTTCTTTTGCAACATCATAATTGATATCTGTGATGTGCTCTTTCATCTCTGCAATCATATCAGGAGTAATCTGCTTAAGACCTAACTCCATCTCCGTCTCTGCAAGTGCAATCCAGAGTCTTCTCCATGTAGAGAACTTCATATCGGGAGAAAAAATATACTGCATCTCTTTTGATGCATATCTCTCTGATAAAGGTGATACATATCTGTCGGTATCCATTTTAAAAATCCGCCTTTCTTACTTGGGTTTTTATCTTAATCCATCTTCTTCTTTTTCGAAGTCATCGAGCATGCTCATGATTTCAACAGAATACTTAGGATATCGTTTGATCATTTCTTTGATTTCGTCTTTAATTGCCTGAGCGTTCTTGGTATTCTCTTCTATCTGATCTCTTAACTTTTGTCTTCTGCCTATCATCTCATGACGAACTTCAACCATCTCGTTTTTATCAATGATGGCTTCAGGCATATGAGCCCATGACAGAGGATCGTTAATCGGTAAATCAGATAAAAGCATGAGCAATTGCTTTTTTGCAAAAGGTAAATCTTTGCTCGCCTGTTCGTATTGCTCTCTTCTGTCTCTTTCATCAAGATAGAGTTCATAGTCTTCCTTGAGTTCATTGGAAGAAGTAACTTCGTACTTCATATAGAGATAATCAAGAAGATTGGTATTATTGACGAATCTAATCTTAACCGAGTTTTGTAACTGTATAAGTCGTACTATCGTCTTATCAAGCTTTCTCGACTCATTCTTTAAGTCCATACCCTTAATTATCGCATAAGAGTATGCCGCAATCACAAGTGCTGCTGTAATCACAAGTCCTATCTTAACATCCATGTCAAGTGTCAGGGCCAGGACTACAAGAATAAGCACGCATATTGGTCCGAATACTGTAGCAATTACCAAGAATGCTGACATGTTGTTGATAAGACCGTTTAATTCATTGCGTCTGTAATAATATGCCTGCTTTTCGCCCTCGAGTTTTTTGAGGTCTGATTTGATCTTCTTTTGAAAATCTTCCGCTTCATACATTTTATCAGCGGCTTCCGGCATATCGTCGGCAATCTTATCCATTTTATCAAACAAATCATCATCTATCAAAGGTTTTTCAAGATAATATTTTTCCTTGTTTTCCTTGATGGTGATTATGTCCTTGGCAGCCTTTTCAACAGGGTACTTAAGCTCTGCCGGAAGTTTCTCTATCTCGTCACAGTCATTAAGGAATGAAGTGATGGTATTGTATTCGAGACGAAGTGAATCCACATCCGATGAAATCTCTTTCATCTGAAGAAGTGATGCCGATACGTATTTCTTACGCTCCTCGTCATCCTTTAACTGAAACTCAAGAAGTTTCTGATACGGTATATCTTCATCTTTATTCTCTTTTTTTCTAAATAAGCCGAATAAACCCATACTGTCCTTTAATATACGTATCTGTTATACTCTTCTTTTTTCTCGTTAATCTTACTGTCTAAGAAATTGCAGAAAGCATATCTGCCGTTTTCATTACTCTCTTCTTTCTTAGCCTTGAAATCAAGGTATTCGCTGCTCTCTAAAAACTCTTTCTTAGCTTCTTCAAGATCAGCTTCAAGCTTTAATGTTACGTTGGACATACGAGCATCGTCTCCGATTTTTTTAACGTATTCCGTATCTGTAAGTGTGAATCTGAGTGTAGCCATATATGCGTAATAATGCACTTCGTCGTCATCACAATCGTATGCTCTGAGGAAGTCCTCGGCAGCCTGTTCAAAAAGATACATTCTTGCCTTGGCAACACCCATGTTGTGATATATGGTAGCTACTCTGTCTGACTCTTCATCAGGAACAAGTGCAAGCAATGCTTCATATTCTCTGATGGCGTAAGCATATCTTTCCTTGGATAAAAAGAAATCGCCACGCGCTTTTCTTTTATCAAATTCACTGCTTCCTTCGCCGTCTTCCATAACCTTGATGATATCGCTTGCTTCATCTCTTGATACAAAAGGAGCAACTTCAAGTAAGGCTGCAACAATCTTGATTACATCAGCCTTGGCCTTAATAAGCTTCGCAAGCATCTTGGCAAGTTCTGCAGCATTGCATTCTTCCTCAAGCCACTCAGCCAAGTCTCTGGAGAACATGTCCGCACTTAAAAGTTCAGGATTCTCCGTCAAGCAATATACAAGCTCGTCAGCTGAATAAATCTGAGCACCTATTCTGTCTAAAAAAAACGGTTTGCCGGCCTTGGCAGACAACGGCTTAAACACATTACCCATAATTATCCTTCCAATTTAAGTTCCTGTTCCCAGTCTTTTCCGGATGAAGGGAATATCTCGCCAAATCCCATATCCCATACCTTGAAGAGCACTTTGTCTTCAGAGGTCATCTTAACTTCAAGCATAATTCTTGTTACTCTGTCGAGTGAGGTATTAAGTCCCATAAGGGTTATCTCACCTCTTGCAGTGTAATTGTTGTATAGATAGGTCAGATAGATATTAATCTTATCAGTACCCTTTAATATAAGTTCTGTTTTTCCTGTAGCTTCGAACCACTGTGAACCTGCCTCGATAAGAGGAATCTGAGTAGCAGGTGAATCATTGGTCTCAACTCCGATTGTCACTTTGAGTCTGTCATTGCCAAGGTACTGAATCTTTTCTTCCTTGCCACTTGGATGTATCTTTTCCTTGGCTGTAAAACAAGCACCCTTGGAGAAGAGGTTATTTCCCTTAAATACTCGTCTTCCCTTACATAAGAACTGAAGTGAATCAGAAGCCCAGTCAGAGTAGAATAATTCTCCTATGAGGTAAACTCCGGAATAAACCGTTGAGTTGCATAACTCCTTGGATATAGCTAAGAAAAGCTGATCCTTTTCATTCTTTTCAAAATCAGATACACCTGTTGAATCAAAGTTAACGTATTCTTTTACATCAACAGTTGCAATACCGGGTGTCTTGAAAAAGTTACGCATGAGTGAATATGAGCGTAGTTTTTTACCCGATGCATCGAAAAGCAAAATATTATGATTCTGAAGTTCCTCTTCCTGATAAAGCATGTAGTAAAAGAGGCTCTCTTCGTATGTAACAAAATGAAGTATATCCGGATTGATCTTAAGCATCTGAGGAAGTTCCTGCAGCATGATAATCGTATCCGAATTGGCATCCTTAAGAGATATCGTAATCGATAAAATCTTGTCCGGTGTAAGCATGGCCGGGAACATAAGAAGAACCTTTTTGATAAAAAGCAAAAATACATCTTTAGCAAGATATTCTTCTCTGTCGATTCTTACTGTCTTTTTCTCTCTTGCACGTTCAAAGAGGTTGTTGATTAATACACCCTCATCCTCCGCTTCTTTTGCTTCTTCACCAAAAAGCCAAGCGCCGTCGGTTCTTCTTTTTAACATATAAAGAGGTATGTTAAAATCGTCGCTTCCTTCTGTATGAGAGAGAGTTGCTGGATTGTCTGAATCGAGCTTACATACCGAAACCTGAGCAAATGAATCATTAAGATCAAGTCCGACTACGTAACGGTCTCTGTTTATTTTGTCAAATACTTCCTTAATATCGGATATCATATAAACTCCTATATCGTCTTAAACAGTTTCTTGGTGAGGAAATCTTTTTCCATGTATGATACGAGATCTTCCTCGACCGTAACATAATCGCTTAAATGCTTAGCAACAAAAAGATCATTAAGTGCTGTATATCTCCAAGGAAGAGCATCGTTATCACTCTCTGTCTTGGTAAGCACGGAACTCTCTGTAAGCTGTTCCATATTGCCACTCTCTTCTGTGATGTAATACTGAACTGTCTCACCGCAGAAAAGAATAAATGACTTAACGAATATACCGCTATAGAGATGATTCATCTCTTCTTTCTTGTACTCTGTTGCACCGCCATCATCATGCTCGATGCAATAATGAATGACTACTCTTGAATTGGGATTGCCCCTGTATTCAACGAATGAATAATCAGTAAAGCTCTGAAGATTACGAACGATGGACTGGAATGACATGAAGAACGGGAAGCATACTCTTCTGTCTAGTTCTTCGTTAACAAGTGCATCTATAATCTTTTCATTTCTGTCTTCGCTTTCTTCAAGTGAGTAGTACTTAAGAAGCGCAAGCTTGGTGATACGATTAACCTTTTCACCATCTTCAATGAGCTTCTGTGCTCTCATGAAAATATAATCGTCAGTAACTGTTTCTTTTACAAAATAATCATATGAGCACTGTGCGATGAATGCTCTCTCTAGTCCACCCGAACCCTGCATCTCGATATATGTATCAAGATACTTAAGCTTGTCCGCGCAATATGCATTCGTGAAAAGAAGCAATATGATGATATTTTCAAGAAGCATAAATGTATCGAGTCCGAATGCTTCGCAGTCTTTGTAGAGACGTCTTAACTCGCTTGTGGAACCCTTGAAATGCTGTTCAAGATAAGCCAGGATATTTTCATCATACTTGCCTTCTCTATACGCATACTGAGCATATGATACAAGTGCATCATTCTCTTCAAAATCGGTTCTTACAAGAAGTCTGGATACAAGTCTTAAGATACTCTTAATCTCGATATGCTCGGGACCGAAATTGGTAAGCACATTGAATGCAAAATCATACATACCTCTTGCGATAAGTATCTGCAAGAATCTACCTTTTTCAGGTCCTTCAAAAATCTCAGGCTTAACATTCTGAAGTATATCTTCGAGTTCATTAATATAATCGTTCTCAAAGTAGAAGTTAAGGAGATTTTTGATAATCTCTTTTTTGTATGTGTATGTAATGATATCCGAATGAAGTAATCTCTCATAATCGAATACATTATCATCATTGATATTGTCGTAAGTATACATGCTCTCGACTCTGCACATGATAAGACCAATCTTATCCTTAACAAGATGTGCAACCTTTTCAAGAAGCATGGGATTATTAAGGATGGCACCAGAAATCTTTTCCTCGGGAACAACCATTCTATTGCCGTTGAAATCCTCATAGAAGAGTCTATAGTCTCTTGAATAGATAGGACAATATACGAATCCGTTTTCAGGAGAAAACTTCTGCTCGCCAATTATCTTATCGTGAATGAGAACTACTCTTCTCACGCCCTCAGGTACGCTTACACGTCTAATGAACTGCATGGTTACGCATTCATTGGCAATGTCTTCATCTATAAAATCAGGATTAAGAACTTTTGCATATGCGAATAAAAGATCCTCATTGATATGCTTAAGTTTAATCTGCTCTCTTGCAAATGATTCAAGGGTCTCTCTGTATGAAAGAGCAATCTCGGGATACTTCTTCTTTCTGGTTAATACGTTATGGTATAAATATGCTTTCTTACGGTAATCGAGGTCATTTTGATATGCAAAATACATCATTACCATCTGAGGCAAATCACCATCATAATCAAGGGGAAGTGAGTCCATATAAAACTCATAGAGTCTTGTAAGTCTAAGCTCTGCTTCTACTCCCTTTTGATACCATTCAAAGTATTCATTGCCTACTTTATTGCCCTTGCAAAGATATGAAACAATTGTATTGAGTAATTCTTTGCTGGGCATGTATGCATACTGATACTTGAGTATCTCGTACCAGATCTGCTTAAATTCTTTTTCTCTTGATACGAAGAACTGTATACGTTCGCCAAGACTTGCACTGATTGCCTTATGCTTAAGACCGAATCTTAAAACAGCTTCTTCATATTCATCAAGCTTCATAAGCATCGATGGATTGGTATTCAAAAGATTAAGTCCCTCGATGTAAAGAAGTGGCGAATTATTACCGAATCTAAACTGCTCGATAAGAAACTCCATCTTCTTATCGCTTCTTGTGTAAAAGTCCTCAGTCAGATAGAGAATAAGCCATGCATATATGGAATTACCCATGCCCTTGGCGTAATACTTTTTAATCTTTCTGAGCGCAGTATTAACCATCTCTGCGTCTTTGCTTACAAGGCTCTTAACGTAGAGATAATAACCATAAGTCTCTGTTGTTAACTTCTCGTTTTCAATGACTTCATCAATCTGCTTAAGAAGCCAACCTGCTTCATTGACTTTTCCCGAAATGATATATATCTGAGTCTTGAAAAGTGCACCAAGAATTGCATGTTCTTTTCTTCCCTCTAATTCTTTTGCAATCTCCAAGCTCTTCTTACACCACTCATCCTGAGAGAGTCTGTCAAAAGAGAATTCGATATAGAGTCTTAAGAGTTTATCAAAAGACTTTTTAAACATGAAGTTTTCATGTGTGGTTACATTGGTAAAATCTTTATCAACCTTAACAACAACATCAACTACTTCATCGGGAGTAATGATTGTAACCTTGCCGTAATTTCTTCCGGGATTTAAAAACTCAGGGATAATCTTAACTTCGATATTTGCTCTGTCGCCTTCAAAATCATCAGCAGCAAAATGATTGCAGGGAATGAAGATAAATGTTGCATCGCTCTTAACATCAACTGATGCAAAACCCCAGGTATTCTTGGTAACAGTAATTGTCTTACTAACCTCGGACTTGGGATTAACCACTCTTATCTCTTCAGAATTAATCGTATATGTTACTCTGTCTTTTTTCTTAATGGCAACCAGGAATTCATCAACGTTACGCTCATTAAGTACATTCTCTGAGAGACCTCTGTATAAGCCCTTGTATATAGCATCTTTGCCATTTAATATCGAAGTAAAGTCATTGGAGTAAAATACATTGACTGCTTCGTTCCAGTTAGAGTGTGCCAGATTGGCAAAATGAAACAGATTCTTGATATGTCCAAGTGTGGAATTAATGAATGTTGCTTCTCTTACACAAACAAAAGGAAGAGTATATTCTCCCTTGTCAGTAAGAAGAATAAACTCTCCCTTTGATACATCGTCGGGCTCCATACCCTTCGAATCAAATTCAAATTCTATCTCTGCTTCGAATCCGTGGAACTGAGGATTCTTGATAGTCATTCTGGGATTATTGACCTGGCATACACCAAGCATGGGTGAATCTGATTTACATAATACAGAAAAAGAACCGCTTCTTACCTCATCATCGGTAAATACATACTCTATCCTTTCGCACGAAAAGCTGATTTCACCTTCGTGAACGGAAAAATCAAAATTTTCATCAGCCATGGAGAGAACGGTTCTCTTCAACGTGTCCACCTCGCTTTTACACTAGATTTCTTTTAATGCCTTAGTCATATCGTCAAGCCAGTCACCCTCGTATAATTCGATCATTCCCTTATCCGCTGCTCCTGCGAGCTTAGGATTCATGGGTATTCTGGCAATATTTTGAATATCATACTTCTTGGCTATCTCTTCAACCTTGGATTCGCCAAAGATATAATGCTTCTCCTTGCAGTTAGGACACTCGAAGTATGACATGTTTTCTACAAGTCCAAGTACAGGAATCTTCATAAGGTCAGCCATCTTAACAGCCTTCTCTACGATCATTCCTACAAGTTCCTGAGGAGATGCTACTACGATGATTCCGTCAACAGGAATTGACTGGAATACTGTAAGAGGTACGTCACCTGTTCCCGGAGGCATATCTACAAAGAGAAAATCTTTGTCGCCCCAGATGACTTCTGTCCAGAACTGCTGAACAGTACCTGCAATAACCGGTCCTCTCCATACAACAGGATCTGTCTCGTTTTCAAGTAAGCAGTTGATAGAGATGATATCCATATCAAGCTTGCTTCTGACAGGGAAGATACCGTTTTCACTACCTTCGCACTTGTCGTTAACACCAAACATCTTAGGAATTGAAGGACCTGTGATATCTGCATCCATGATGCCGACCTGATATCCTTCTCTCTTCATATTTACCGATAAAAGTGATGTTACAAGTGATTTACCTACACCACCTTTACCTGATACAATCGCAATAACTTTTTTTACGTGACTTAACTCATTGCAAGGCTGAAGGAGGCTCTCCTGACTCTTAGAAGAACAATCAACCTGGCAAGAAGAACAGTCATGAGTACATTCGCTCATTATTATCCTCCATCTCGGTGGCAGATATAGTGCTCACCAATTATTTATTATACTATATTTATGCGTTCTCTGTAAAGATTATATGGCTTTATTACCTGTGTAAAGCTGGTAATATCTTCCCTTCTGCTCAATAAGCTCATCATGGGTACCGCGCTCTACTATGCTACCGTTTTCAAGTACCATGATACAGTCGGAATTCTTAACGGTGGAAAGTCTGTGGGCTATAACGAATGTTGTTCTGCCCTTCATAAGCTTATCCATACCTTCCTGAACAAGCTTCTCGGTACGTGTATCAATCGAACTTGTAGCTTCATCAAGGATTAATACGGGAGGATCAGCTATGGCTGCTCTAGCAATTGCAAGAAGCTGTCTCTGTCCCTGTGAAAGCGAAGCGCCGTCTCCCTTAAGCATTGTGTTATATCCCTGAGGGAGTCTCTCGATAAAGCTATGTGCATTGGCAAGTTTAGCTGCTGCATATACTTCTTCATCAGTAGCATCAAGCTTACCGTATCTGATGTTTTCCATTACAGTTCCGGTGAACAGATGTGTATCCTGTAAAACCATTCCAAGAGATCTACGAAGATCAGCCTTCTTAATCTTGTTGACATTGATACCGTCGTATCTGATCTTACCATCCTGTATATCATAGAATCTGTTAATTAGATTCGTAATGGTTGTCTTACCTGCACCTGTTGAACCAACGAATGCAATCTTCTGACCGGGCTTAGCGAATATATCGATATTATGAAGAACCATCTTCTCTTCGGTATATCCGAAGTCTACATCGTCGAGAACCACATTACCCTTGAGTTCTACATAAGTAGTTGTATCGTCAGCCTTGTGATAATGCTTCCAAGCCCAGAGACCTGTTCTCTCTTCACTCTCAACAAGTTCGCCGTTTTCTCTCTTGGCATTAACAAGTGTTACGTATCCATCATCAACCTCTACAGGCTCATCAAGTAACTTGAAGATTCTGTCAGCACCTGCAAGCGCCATAATGATTGTATTGAACTGCTGTGATATCTGCATGATAGGCATATTTACACTCTTATTAAGTGTAAGGTAACTTGCCATTGCACCGATAGTAAATCCGCCGATACCTTTTATGGCTACGAAACCGCCTACGATTGATACAAGTACGAAACTTAAGTTACCAAGCTGTCCGTTAACAGGTCCGATGATATTGGATAACTTACCTGCCTTTGTAGCGGACTCGCATAACTCTTCATTAAGTTTTGTAAACTCAGCGATACTCTCATCTTCATGACAGAATACTTTTACAACTTTCTGTCCCTTGGTGCGCTCTTCTATGAAACCGTTAAGTGCACCCAAGTTACGCTGTTGAGCCACGAAGTGACCTGCGGACTTGCCTGCTATGGTCTTGGTCATGAAAAGCATAAATGCAATGATACATACAGTTACAAGTGTAAGCACGGGGCTTAACTTGATGAGGCTTATGAATGTCAATGTGATAGTCAAAAGGCTCGATATGAACTGTATAATCGCCTGTGATATCATCTGTCTTGTAGTATCAACGTCGTTAGTATAGATTGACATTATATCGCCATGGGAATGTGTATCAAAATACTTAATGGGAAGCTTTTCCATATGATTGAAAAGTTCTACACGAAGATGTCTCATCGTTCCCTGAGTGATATATACCATTATCTTGTTAAGTGTGAATGTAGCAAGCGCACAACTAAGATATAAAAGTCCTACCTTGCCGATTGCACCAAGAAGAGGCATATAATCAGGATCACTAACACCCTTAAGAGGTGTGATGTAATCATCAATAAGAACCTGAAGGAACATCATTCCTTTTACCTGTGCAAACGCTGAATAGAAAATACATATCAGAACGATTGCAAAAGGAACGGGATATCTTAAGTATGAATATTTAATCAATCTTCCGAATATCTTGAGAGGATTATCAAGCTTGGGTTTCGGTCCCATAGCACCGTGTCTGCCCATCTGAATAGGCTTATCATTCTTACCCATTATGCCTCACCTCCCTTCGCTTCGTCGAAGTCAGCGTTGGCGCCTGTCTGTGATTCATATACTTCTTTGTAGATCATATTGTTTTGTAATAATTCTTCGTGTGTACCGAAGCCATTAACTTCACCGTCTTCCATAACGATGATGCGGTCTGCATCCATAACGGATGAGATACGCTGTGCGATAATGAACTTGGTCATATCCTTGGCATCACTCTTTAGCGCTGCTCTAATCTTGGCATCGGTTGCAGTATCAACTGCCGATGTCGAATCATCGAAAATAATTATCTTGGGTTTCTTAAGCAGTGCTCTTGCAATACATAGTCTCTGCTTCTGACCACCTGATACATTGGTCGCGCCCTGCTCAAGTTTTGTATTGTATCCGTCAGGGAAAGACATGATAAAGTCATGCGCACATGCAGTCTTACATGCTCTGATACATTCTTCTTCTGTCGCTCCCATATTGCCCCATCTTAAGTTATCAAGAATGGTTCCGGAGAAAAGTACATTCTTTTGAAGAACAACCGATACGCTCTCTCTTAAAGATGTCATATCGTATTCTCTTACATCCACGCCACCAACAAGTACGCTGCCTTCATTGACGTCGTAGAGTCTGTTGATAAGATTAACAAGACTCGACTTGGCGGAACCTGTACCACCGATAATACCTATTGTCTCACCTGACTTAATGCTTAAGTTAATGTGAGATAAAACAGGCTTTGCTGAATCTTTTTTATATGAGAAAGATACGTCCTTGAATTCTACGCTTCCATCCTTAATCTCTCTGATAGGATTCTCAGGATTCTTAAGGTCGCTGTCTTCGGATAACACTTCTGCGATTCTTTTTGCAGAGGCTTGCGAAAGTGTAATCATAACGAAGATGAACGATACCATCATGAGGTTACCAAGTATGTTCATACTGTAGGTAAAGAGAACGATAAGCTGTGATTCATCAAGTCTTGATGACACAACAAGATGTGCACCAAACCACGCAATCAAAAGCATGGTTGAAAAGATGGTTATCTGCATTACAGGTGCGTTAAGAATTACTGCATTCTCAGCCTTAACAAACATCTTGTATATCTTGCCTGCAGCTATCTTTAATTCGTTGGATTCATAATCCTCTCTAACGAATGCTTTTACAACTCTTATTGCATTGACATTTTCTTCTACTGTCTCGTTTAACTCATCGTATTTTTCAAAAACTTGCGTAAAATATTTTTTGGCAGCTAACATAATGAGAGCAAGCGCTATCGAAAGAAGAATAACTGCAACAAGGTATATGTTGGCAACTTCAGGACATATGACATATGTCATTACAAGTGCGAATATCATGCTGACCGGTGCACGAAATGCCATACGAAGAATCATCTGGAAAGCATTCTGCACATTGGTTACATCAGTAGTAAGTCTTGTGATAAGACCTGATGTTGAGAACTTGTCGATATTTGAAAAGCTGAATGCCTGAATACGTTCATACATACCTTTTCTTAAGTTCTTCGCAAATCCACAGGATGATATCGAGCCGAACACAGCGCCCATAACACCACTTACAAAAGCAAGTATTACAAGCACGAACATAATGCCACCCATCTTTAAAATGTATGGCATATCACCTGTCTCGTTATTACCCTTGATACCGTACTGGATAATCCATCCCATGAATATGGGAATGACTGTCTCGAAGATTACTTCCAACACCATAAACATCGGTGTAAGGAAAGTAGCTTTTTTGTACTCCTTAATGTACTTTGACAATGTTCTAATCATTGTTATTCCCTCTAACTAATACAACTGTTACAACTATTGTATTTTATTATTTATTTTTGAAAAAAATATGTCTATATTCGAAATCTCTTCCCCTAAGACTCTTCATAATCGAATATAGTTACACCTTTTTTCTTTTTAGCTGAATAATACTGAATCACCCAAATCAGAAATCCAAAAACCGCACCAATCATGTTGAGAATAAAATCATCCACATCAAATGACCCTCTTCTCGTAAATACTTGCATTAACTCAATAATAACAAGTGATCCGATGCATACTCCTATCGTAGCGAAAAAGTTTCTAAGCTTAGGAAACAAAGCAGGAATCAAATACGCCATAGGAACGAAAAGCACCAAGTTAACCGCCAAGTTAACAAGTGCCACGGAAAACATCTGATTGGATGGATCTTTTAACATCTTGGTATACATTGATATGGTCTTAAATGGCTTAAGGTTAGCCATCTTAACAGCATACTCCCATATCGACATACCATATACCGTAGTTCTCGCACCAAAAAAAGTCGTATATATCAGTATTAGTATATAAAGGATAAACGCAATAACGAGTATCCTCTTAAACACTTTACTTTTCACATTCAATCCTCAAAAAAAACGAAAAAGCCGACATTCATGCTATGGCATCAATGCTGGCTAATCTTAATCTTAGGTAAAAATCAATATTATTTAAAGACCTGATCAAGCATATTGAAAAAATCTTCAGCGGGCAATGTCTTAATAAAGTAAAGACATGGCTGTACTGTCTCAACAACGTTGGAAAAAGCTTCTGTAGCTGTGTAAAACAATATGAATCCCGGATCTTTTCTCTCACGAAGCGTGGTAGCTATCTCAGTACCCTTGGTTCCGTGAAGAACGATATCTAATATGTATAAGTCAAATCCGCCATTATCTTCAGCGGCCTTTAACATCTGATCACCCTCAGTGAATACAGAGAAATCAAATTCAATGCCTCTTCTTCTGGAATACTCCCTGAGTCTTGACTTGATTACCTCTAATTGAATTTCACTGTCATCGCAAATAGCAACTTTAACCATATCGATAAATGATAGCGATTCTAACGAATCAAAATCTTTCCTTCCCCTTGAACAGATTATTATCGTCGAGCATTATTCACATAGTTGATTTATTTTATCATATTATTAGAGCAAATAAAAGTAAAAAGTAAAAATGAAAAAAGGAATAAAAAAGGCACCTAATCTTAGGTGCCTATAAGTCGTAGCGAGAGGGGGACTTGAACCCTCAACCTTCCGGGTATGAACCGGATGCTCTAGCCAGTTGAGCCATCTCGCCAAAACAACTGCCTATTTAATATACAAAAATGCGCGACAGTTGTCAAGAAATATTTTTATTAATCTTACATCTTGTCAGGCGCCTCAAATCCAAGACAGCTGATACAATCTTCACAGATTGATAATGTGAGTTTAAGAATAGCGATATATGTCTTCTTAAGCGCCTCATCTTCTTCTGACAAAAT
>JAEEQX010000096.1 GCA_016285575.1 Lachnospiraceae bacterium | reverse complement strand
ATGTCGACGCAGATGACGTTCTTCGCACTCTCGCAAAGGTACTGTGTCAAGCTTCCGATGCCGGGGCCTATCTCTAAAACAGTATCTTCTTTGGTAATACCTGCAGACTCCACAATCTTATTAAGTACATTGGAATCCACCAAAAAGTTTTGGCCATATCGCTTTTGCGCCGTCAGATTGTATTTTTGAAGAACACTCATCGTGTTCGAAGGATTGCCTAAATATGCCATATCTATTCCTCGTTGTTAATGCGATACATTCTGCACGCATTATTATACGTAGTCTTCATCACTTCTTCAACGCTTACGCCCTTGATTTCGGAGATTGCTTTTACCACATAAGGAAGGTTAAGCGATGAATTCCTGCTGCCTCTATGCGGTTCGGGCGCAAGGTAGGGGCAGTCGGTCTCCAATATGATCTTCTCGAGAGGAACTTCAAGGAGCGCTTCGCGAAGTTTTTTACCGTTTTTAAAAGTTACTACTCCGCCAACTCCGATGTAAAGGCCCATATCGACCACTTCTCTTGCAATCTCTGTCGAGTAGGAAAAGCAATGCATTACTCCGCCAACCTTTCCTGCATCCTGTTCTTTTAGAATATCCATTGTGTCTTTGGCTGCATCTCGTGAGTGTATTATTATAGGAAGAGCAAGTTCTCTTGCAAGGTCAATCTGTCTGGAGAATGCTTCTTTTTGATCCTCTGCATTGTCTTTGTTCCAATAGTAATCGAGGCCTATCTCTCCGATGGCTACAACTTTTTTATTTTTCGATAGTTCTTTTAATGTTGCTATTCCTGTGTCGTCAATCTCGTTGGCGTTATCCGGGTGTGCTCCAATTGCAGCATAGATGAAGTCATATTTATCAGCGAGTTCAACGCTCGCTCTACTACCCTTAAGATCTGCGCCGACGTTAACAACCCTTGTTATGCCGTTGTCCTTGAGGCTTGCAATTAGGCTATCTCTGTCCTCGTCGAAGGCCTCATCGTCGTAATGCGCATGTGTATCAAATATCATTATTGTGTCCTCTCGAAGTATACGATTCACTTCATTATAATATGTTTCGCCTTTCAATAATATAATGTTTTTTAAATATTGCTAAACCTTTTGAAGATACTGTCCGATTAAAGAAATATAAAAAATTTCAAAAAAAGTATTGCAAAATAAAAAAGCATATAATATAATCTGTTTTGTTCGCGCGATTAGCTCAGTTGGTAGAGCACCTGACTCTTAATCAGGGTGTCCAGGGTTCGAGCCCCTGATCGCGCACTAAGCACTAATTTTGTGGACGAAGGAGCCATGGGGTTGGTGCTTTTTTGTATTATGATATAGGGGGATGAATGGAAGCATACGTCGCTATGCTTGCATGGCGATGGATGCGTACATTCAGACTCCGAACAAACATGAGGAAGTAGCATCGCAGATGCGGATTCCGAATGTTTGTAGGATTGCGAGAGCATTGAAAATGCGCAGCAATCCGTATATCATAATTATAAACTTTGCTTATTTAGGATTGCGAGAGCATTGCAAATGCGAAGAAATCCGTATATCATAATTATTTTACCCTTTGAATCATTTATCTAAGGAGGCCCCTATGACCAGAAAAGAAATTGCAATGGAAAACTTTAAAAAAGGATACAACTGCTCGCAAGCCGTAGTTCTCGCCTTTTCGGATCTTTTAGGCGCGGACGAATCCTTCCTCTTAAAGCTTAGCTCCTCCTTCGGTGGCGGTCTCGGAAGACTTCGTGAAGTATGCGGCAGCGTAAGCGGAATGGCAATCGTTGCCGGAATCCTCTACGGATATGATGAAAGCAGCGCTCAGGAAGATAAGGCTGCTCATTACGGACGAATCCAGGAAATGGCCAAGGAATTCGAAAGAAGAAACGGCTCAATAGTATGTCGCGAGTTATTAGGATTAAGTGAGAAGCACGATGCTCCTACTCCCGAAGCAAGAACTTCGGAATATTATAAGAAGCGTCCTTGCGTAGAACTCGTTGGTGATTCGGCAGAGATTCTTGATGAATATATTAAGGCTCATCCTTACAAATAGTTAAGCAGAAAGCTTAAATATCTACATACATATAGTTAAGATATAAAAAAGTGCATTCTCTTACGAGGATGCACTTTTCTAGTTTTTATATTTCTTTTTTATTTTGTTTTATGTTTTTGATTTTTGTAATTATTCCAATGTTTTAGTTTATGCAACAAACTGGAATACGCAGAATCCTGCGTAAAGCATAAGCAATAATATGCCTTGCCATCTGTATAACTTTTCCTTCAAAAGAGGAGGAAGGGTAAGGATCAACATTACTCCAATCATCAAAGGTATATCTACAACAAGCGATGAGTTAAGGCTTGTGTTAAGGAACATCTTTTCTGAAGGTACGTTGAAAGGTCTTATTGTAATAGCAAGACCACTTACAAGTACAAGATTGAAAAGGTTGGCTCCGATGATGTTACCAAGTGAAAGTGAACCGTGTCCCTTAATAAGTGAAGTGATTGCTGTAACAAGTTCAGGAAGTGATGTACCAAGAGCAACTACTGTAAGAGCAATTACGGAATCAGGAACGCCAATTTTTTGAGCAATAATTGTTCCGTTATCTACAAGAAGTGTTGCGCCAAATGCAATAATTGCAGCTCCGAAAACAAGCAAAAGAATTGCTTTGAAAATGGGCATCTCCTTTTCTTTTTCTTCACCTTCTTCTGCAGAGGCAGCGCCGTCTTCTTCAGGATTATTCTTTGCCTTCAATGCCTGAATAACTACAACCACCATATATACTACAAATATCATTAAGAGAACGATACCTGTTACTCTTGTGAAGTTACCACTTAAGTATGCTGTAAGTGAGTAAAAAATTGCAGCCGCGAAGAAGAAAGCAACAGGAACTATCATCGACTTTCTCTTGGTCTTGGCAGGCTTTACTGCAAGCGTAATTGCTGCTATCAAAGATACGTTACATATAATAGAACCGATTGCATTACCATATGAGATACCACTGTTGCCCTTCGCTGCGGCTTGTGATGATACCATTACCTCAGGGAGTGTAGTACCAATAGATACTACTGTGGCACCTATCAAGATCTCCGGTACTTTGAACTTTTCAGCAATTGCTGAAGCTCCATCTACGAACCAGTCGCCACCTTTGATTAAAAGAACAAGTCCTACTAAGAAAAGTAAAACTGCTATAACAAAGATTGCACTTCCTGCGCCTTGTGAGTTGGCTATGAAGCAACCAAGGCCAGCAAGGAATAAGATTATCAAACCGATTATGTCTTTATCTTTCACGTGAGAATTCCTCCGTATGTTTACTCATGAACATCAATATAGATTATATTGTAAAGAGATTATATATTCAATGCATTATCTTGACATTCTTTGTTTAGCCTGTATATACTATGTATATACATGTTCTTTTGATTCAAGGAGAAAAGCTATGGATGTATTAATAAAGAAATGGGGAAATAGTCACGGAATACGTATTCCAAAAGAATACTTAGATTCACTTGGAATAACACCCGAAACTCCTCTAAGCATTGAAATATCCGGAAACACAATAGTTATTTGCAAAAAGCGCTCTCACAAAACACTAGAAGAAAGAGTTGCTGAATCCGGTGTTCCTCTTCGTTTTTCGAATGAAATAAATTGGGGGAAACCTCAGGGAAGTGAGGTTTGGTAATGGCAGAAATATACCAAGGCGATATCTTACAAATAGAGGGTGTCAATATTCCGGTATATGTAGTTAGCAAGAAATATTTCAACTCCTCCAATGCTGTAATCGGATGTCCAATTGTAAAAGAAGCCGAATCATCTGCTACGCATATTTCTGTTAACATCGATAAACTCTACGGAACAGTCTTATGTGAGCAAATCAGATTCTTTGATATTAAAACTCGAGGTTATAAATATATTGGAAGTTCAGACTTGAATACCATGGCAGAAATAGTTGATACCGTTCAAGGTTTCTTTGATTTTGCTTAAAGAAAAAAGACACCAACGGTGTCTTTTTTCTTTTATCGGAGTGACGGGATTCGAACCCACGACCTCTGCGTCCCGAACGCAGCGCTCTACCATCTGAGCCACACCCCGCAACCACTAAATCATATATCATTTTACCTATAGTGTCAACAAAGCAATAGCCGTTGTAACTTTTAAAAAGATTTATTATAATCTGTATAAATTCATCAATTTGAGAGGCTTGAAAAATGATTAAAAACATCGTCTACGATATAGGTATGGTTCTCATAGATTTTGCTTGGGCACAAGCTATGAAAGACCTTGGATATAGTGAAGAAACTATTGATTTTTTAGATAAGAATTTCGTCAATCACGAGTTATGGGATGAACTTGATCGTGGTGTAATGGAAGAAAGCGATGTCATAAATCTCTTCTGTGAAAGACACCCTCAATACGAAGAAGAGATTCGTAAGTTTTGGGATAACAATATTCTCACGGTTCGCCCCTATGATTACAGTGCACCCTGGGTTAAGGATATGAAAGATATGGGACTTAACACATACCTTTTAACCAACTATCCTGACACCTTGTTTGACAAGAGTGTAAAGTACGCTTTTCCTTTTTATCCTTATATTGATGGTGAAATCGTATCGTCAAGAGTTAAGATTAGAAAGCCAGATGAAGGTATCTACAAAGCATTGCTTGAGAAGTATAATCTTAAGGCTGAAGAGTGTCTCTTCTTCGATGACAGAATCATCAACATAGAAGCAGCCAAGAAACTCGGATTCAATGCTCATGTATTTACCTCATACGAAGAAGCACGTAAGATCATAGATTCATATGTGAATAAAAACTAAGCAGTATAAATATAGTAAAACCAATTAATTACATACTCAAAAAAGATACTGTTATAATTCAGTATATTTCACATCAAGAAATATCCAAATATTATTATCAATATAATATTTTAATGATTATGGAAGAAAGACTCTCGCGCCTCATCCCACTTTTCGGAGAAGAGGCAATTGAAAAACTGAATAAATCACATGTTGCTGTATTCGGTCTCGGCGGAGTCGGAAGCTATGTATGCGAAGCATTGGTTCGTGGTGGAATCGGCGAGATAACTATCGTCGATAAAGATGCCGTCGAAGAATCCAATCTTAACAGACAGTTATGTGCGCTTAATTCAACCATAGGTCTGCCTAAAACTGAAGTAATAAAAAAGAGACTTTTGGATATCAATCCAAATCTGATCGTACACGATAAATACTGTTTCTTTTTGCCTGATAATTCTGACGAATTTGATTTTGCCGATTACAATTATGTATGCGATGCAATTGATAATGTTACAGCCAAAATCGAACTTATCGTCAAATGTAACGAGTCTAATACTCCCATTATCTCTTCCATGGGAACCGGGAACAAAACCGATCCAACACGCTTCGAAGTAAGCGATATATTTTCTACAAGTGTATGCCCTCTTGCACGCGTAATGCGTCATGAATTAAAAAAGAGAGACATCGCGTCTCTCAAAGTTGTTTATTCAAAAGAGGAGCCCCTTATCAAAAGAGAAACTCCGGCAAGTTCTTCTTTTGTGCCCGGAGTAGCCGGACTTATTCTCGCCGGAGAAATCATCAAAGATCTGACAAAATAATTATTCTTCCTCTTCAGGTATAATCGGAACGTAATAGTTTCCAAATCCGTAATCAGGTTCTCTATTGCAAAGTACCATGCAAGAAATGGGGAACATAAATGGAACAAAAAGTGATCCTATTCCAAGCGCTATTGCAGTGCCTCTATTGTATTTTTTCATATACATTCCAAGCAAATCAATCATCATAATAGCTCTGGCTATCATTGAAACTATTCCTAACGGATATGATAATAACGTGGTTACTAATGATAACAGGTATCCGATAATCGGGATAACTGAAGCAAAGCCTACCAAGCCAATCACAAATGGCGCCACGTACGTTACACATATGTAAAAAATGAAGCCTTTTTTCCTGTCAAATGTCTTGGCCATTCCCAAAAAAGAATACTCTTTTGCAGGAAGAATGTGTATAAGATAATAGTTAGCAAAAGGTATAAATGCTAAAAAAGGATAATCGTATCCTGCCTTATATGCCATCTTGTATAAGGGAACTGCCAGCATCAAATGATTCGTAATAAGGAATATCAATACAAAGGCCCAGATAGCCACAAACAATGTCAAAAAGAATGACAGTATTGCAAGATCATCTGATATCTGAAATCCCGTGTTACCGTAGTTCATAATCGAGTCCTTCTAATTTAGTCTCCAATGTCAAAATGCTCAAGCAGAGATTTTTTCTTGCCTGTTACTATATCGCCATGCTTAACCTGTGTCATTGTAAAGAATGCAAGTAAAGCAAATACTACTCCGTAAGGGAATAAACTTCTATATGATACGAACTGTAAAAATACTCCCGATAAAACAGGTGTCAAAACCTGAGCCGCCATCGAGAATGTATAGTAGTATCCTGTATATCTACCCTCATCTCCATCGGATGCTATATCTACAACCATGGGGAAAGAGTTAACATTGATTGCTCCCCATGAGATACCAACTATTGCAAATAAAATCTTAAGAAGCACATTGCCCTGTGTGATAAATGTGCA
>JAEEQX010000095.1 GCA_016285575.1 Lachnospiraceae bacterium | reverse complement strand
TGGTTTATACTTCTACCCTAATGGCGTAAGTAGAATGGCTGAAAAAGTAAAACTATCGAATCGTGGTGAATATGAGATTACATCATTAAATGATATGTATTTGCGCGAAGGAAGATTATATGCTCAATTGTTAGGTCGTGGCTTTTCGTGGATGGATGCTGGTACTGTTGATAGTTTAAGAAATGCAACAAATTTCGTTTGTATGATTGAACAGTATCAAGGAATGACTATTTCTGCTCCTGAAGAAATTGCATATCATCTTGGCTGGATCGATGATGCTAAATTGAAAACTTGTGCTGAAAGATATGGCAAGAGTCCTTACGGTGAGCATTTAAGAGCTGTTCTTGAAGGCAGAGTAATTTTATGAGTTTTATGTGAGGCATAGAATATGATTGTTTTTGTAACAGGCGGAGCCGGCTTCATCGGCGGAAACTTTATTCACTATCATCTTAAAGAGCATCCTGAAGATAGAGTTGTATGTGTAGATAAGCTTACTTATGCTGGCAATCTTTCTACTCTTGCACCTGTAATGGATAATCCTAATTTCAGATTCGTTAAACTTGATATCTGTGACAGGGAAGGGGTAATGAAACTCTTCGAAGAAGAGAATCCTGATGTTGTAATCAACTTTGCAGCTGAATCCCATGTTGACAGAAGTATTGAAGATCCCGGAATCTTCCTTCAGACAAATATTATCGGTACAGCAACCATGATGGATGCCTGCAGGGCATTTGGCAACATCAGATATCACCAGGTTTCTACTGATGAGGTATATGGTGATCTTCCTTTAGACCGTCCAGATCTGTTCTTTACAGAGACTACTCCTATCCATACATCGAGCCCTTATAGTTCATCTAAGGCTGGAGCTGATCTGCTTGTTATGGCGTATTACAGAACCTATGGATTGCCGGTAACTATCAGCCGTTGTTCCAATAACTATGGTCCTTATCATTTCCCTGAGAAGTTGATTCCGCTTATGATTATCAACTGCCTTAATGACAAGCCCCTTCCTGTATACGGCGAAGGACTTAATGTCAGAGACTGGCTCTATGTAGAGGATCACTGCAAGGCTATCGATCTAGTTATCCATAATGGAAGAGTTGGTGAAGTATACAATATCGGTGGCCATAACGAAATGAAGAATATCGATATCGTTAAGCTTATCTGCAAGGAACTTGGCAAGCCCGAGAGTCTCATTACATATGTAACAGACAGAAAGGGTCACGATATGCGTTATGCTATCGATCCTACCAAGATTCATTCTGAACTTGGTTGGCTTCCTGAGACTAAGTTTGCTGATGGTATCAAGAAGACTATTAAGTGGTATCTTGATAATGAATCATGGTGGCAGCCCATCGTATCAGGTGAGTATCAAAACTACTACGAGAAGATGTACGCTAACAGATAATAAATATTTGAGGGGTTTACAATGGTTATATCTAAGATATATTCCAATGGAATGATATTGCAGAGGGGAAAGCAGAATATCATAGAGGGCTACGGCGAGCCTGATGCCGCCGTACGCCTTCTTTTTGATGGAGAATTATTCAAGACGGATTCTTCGCCCAATGGATATTTTAAGTTTGATTTGCCCATGCTTGAAGCAGGCGGACCGCATAAGATTATCCTTGCTGACAATGCGGAGACTCTTGAGATTAATGATATATACTACGGAGATGTATTCTTACTCTCCGGTCAGTCCAATATGGAACTTCCCATTGTTGCATGCATGGATGAGTATGCGGATATAGTTCCTACTATTAATTATCCTTTAATCAGACATTTTCAATTATCAACTGAATATAAGTTTGGAGAGCCTGAAGAAGTAGTTGGCTCAGGTGAATGGATTAGTGCAAACCCTGAGACTGTGTTATTCTTCTCGGCACTTGGATTCTTTTTTGCAGAATATAAGTATAAAAAAGATAACGTTCCCGTCGGCTTGATCAATGCCAGCATGGGTGGTACACATATAGAATCATTCATGAGTGAAGAGTATGTAATTAAGGCCGGAAAGAAGTTAAGAGAGATTGCAGAAAAGCAGCATAGACCTCTTAAGTGTATCTGCCTTGAAAATGACTCATGTAAGATGTGTTACGATGAAAAGATCAAGCGTAACAAGGATGATAATTTCATCAAAAAGCGTATGGCTGATGATCTTGCTAATGAAGAAGCTTGGCTTAAGAAAACCAATGCGGATGATGTAGGCCTCGCTGAGAGATGGTATGACCATGAATGGAGTGAGGATGAGATTAAGTCCGGACTTGAGATTAATGTACCTGATTCCTGGCTTGATAATGTTCTTGAGAGACGTATAGGTACAGTATGGGTTCAGCGTACTGTAGATGTGCCTGAGTCATGGTGCGATGAAGAAGTTCAGTTAAGACTCGGTACCATCGTTGATGCTGATGATACATACCTTAATGGCGAATTGGTAGGACAGACCACGTTCTTCTATCCTCCTCGCCGTTATAACCTTAAAAAAGGCGCATTAAAGCCCGGTAAGAATGTAATTACAATACGAGTTATTGTTGATAATAATGTTGGCGAATTCAAGCAGGATATGCCTTATTGCCTTAAGAAAGGTGATGAAGAGATATCGCTTGAAGGAACATGGAATGCGAGAATAGCAGCCATAGAAAATCCTAAGGGTTCTATGATGTTCTTCTCCTGGCAGCCCACAGCACTCTATAACAGGATGATTTATCCTATCAGGAATCTTTGCTTTGATACTGTTTTATTCTATCAGGGTGAGTCCAATACGAGATATCCTGAGGACTATGAGTATCTTATGAGAATCATGGTTAAGGAATGGAGAGAACTTTTCAATGATGACCTTCCATTTATCTTTGCCAAGTTACCTTACTTTAGAGGCGAGACTTGGGAGATACCAAGTGATGATTGGGAGAAGTTAAGAGATGCTCAACAGAGAGCGGTTGATAAGATGGATGATGCGTACATAGTCGAGCTCTATGACCTTGGCGTATACAATGATATTCATCCACAGAATAAGAAGGAAGTGGCTAAGCGCTTCTTCGATATGTATATGGATAATATATATAACGGATAATAAGAAAGAATGAGACGGCTGCGGATGTACAATTTTCCTCGGCGACACGTTCTCACTCGTTGGCTCAAGTAGCGGATCACTAAGCTCGAAGCACACCAAGGCGCACTTCTCGCTAAGTGCCGACTTTCGCCAAAGGTCGCTTCGGAAACAGTACATCCACAGCCTTGGCGAAGTATTTTATTTTATATTATTGATTGTATTCAAAGACAATAAATATATTTATAATAGGATAAATAATCATATGAATTATATGGAAGAAGCGCTCAAAGAAGCGTATGAAGGAATAGAAAAGAAGCATGGCGGTCCGTTCGGTTGTGTTATAGTCAAGGATGGCAAGATTATCGGAAGGGGTCACAACAGAGTGCTCATCAATCATGATCCTACCTGCCATGGCGAGATGGAAGCCATAAGAGACGCATGCAAGAATACATCATCACATGACTTATCCGGATGCGAATTATATACAACCGCAGAACCATGCCCCATGTGCTTGGGAGCAATTCTCTGGGCTAACATTGGCAAGGTATATTACGGATGCAATGTAAATGATACCGACAACATAGGATTCAGAGATGATAAGTTCTATGATTATCTCAAGGGAGATGCAGATCTCTTAACTCTTGAAGAAAATGAGAGAGAAGAGTGTAAGCGATTATTTGATAAATATATTGAAGACAAGTCCGCTGTAAGGTATTAAGAAAAAAACATAATTATTTAATTAGAAGTTTTATAAAATTATTTACTTTAAAATATTTAGTTTTTAATAATTAAATAGATTAATACAAATAAATATACTAACAAAAAGAGACCTTAAATAAAGGTCTCTTTTTGATGTAGCAATTAAAATGAAAGGATTTAAGAGGTGAAACGATGTTGCATCGTTTTATTGCGTACTGGGATCGACAGGATACTTAGGGTAAATCTGATTCTTGATATCCTGCATTTTGGAATCCATCTCGGTAATGGTATTAGCACAATCAAGAAGCTGTGCACTGATAGCCTGTGAGATTTCTTCCGTTAAGTCCTTTTTATATCTCATCTCATGTTCAAGACTTGCCCAGAAGTCCATCGCAATTGTACGAAGCTGAACTTCTACTTTGAGATATTCCTTGTGCTCTGAGAAGAATACAGGTATCTCGATAATCATATGATAACTTCTGTATCCATTTGACTTGGGAGCACGTATATAATCCTTGTAATTAATAAGCTTAATGTCATCTTGCTTAAGTATCATGTCGGCGATTTCATAGATATCATCTACGAAAGGACATATAACTCTGATACCTGCCACATCATGAATCTCATCCTGGATATTATCAAATGTGAATGCAAGATTTTTTCTGTTAAGCTTATCTCTAATACTCTGAATAGTTTTGATTCTTGAGTATATAGCGTGTATAGGATTTCTTTTATTTTTGATCTGTAATTCTTCGTTAAGAACTTCGAACTTGGTTCTGATTTCCTTGATGGCACATGAGTACTTGGTCATCAATTCTTTATATTGCTCGTATACATTGAATAACTCGTCAGGAGAAGACAGTTGCTCCTTTAACTCGTTAAGCAACATAACATTCTCGTCATTTTGCATTTTTGAAAACCCCCTTTTCAAGTAATATTATTTTATCATATTACTATATAAAAGTGTATAGCATTTGTGTAAATTTTGTGTTAACATATTGCATGTAATTTGACCTTTTGCAAGACACATTCAGGACATAAAAATTTTAGAAAAAATCATGTGTTTTGTGTTGTGAAAATTGATTTAGTTTTTGATGTAGTTTTGCAAAAGTTTTTTAAACAATAATTCAAAATATTTTTGATAGATATTTTTTATGATGGAGGCATTATGCTTGAACTAAAAAACATATCTTATACTGTCAGAGAAGACGGTGTCGATAAAGATATTTTAAAAAACATTAATCTAAAAATCGAAGACGGATTTTTTGCAATCACCGGACCTAACGGTGGTGGAAAATCCACACTTGCAAAAGTTGTTGCAGGTATTATCAAACCCACATCGGGAAGTATCATTCTTGATGGAAAAGATATCACAGATCTTAGCATTACAGAACGTGCAAAAAATGGAGTATCATTTGCATTCCAACAGCCTGTTAGATTCAAAGGAATCACTGTAAAAGATTTAATCACTTATGCAGTTGGTGAACCTATCTCTACTGCAAAAGCATGTGAGTATTTGTCAGAGGTTGGTCTCTGCGCTAAGGAGTATATTAACAGAGAAGTTAACGCATCATTATCAGGTGGTGAAGTTAAGCGTATTGAGATTGCCATGATTATGGCAAGAGGAACAAGACTTTCCATATTCGATGAGCCCGAAGCAGGTATCGACTTATGGAGTTTCCAGAGTCTTATTAAAGTATTTGAAAAGATGCATGAGAAGTCCGGTGGAAGTATTATTATCATTTCACATCAGGAGAGAATTCTTGATATAGCAGATAAGATTATAGTACTTGCCAATGGTGAAGTTACTGAGGTTGGCGATAAGAAAAATATACTTCCCGGTATTCTTCAGAATGGCCCAGGTTGTTCGTTTTTAAAAGAGAAATGTTAGGAGATAATTGCAATGGATAAGATTACAAAAGAGTTACTTGAGCAGGTTGCAGATCTCCATGAGATCCCTGCAGGAGCATATAACATTAGAAAAGATGGCGAGTTATACGGACGTAACGTATCCGCCAATATTGATATAGTTACCAAGACTGATAAGCCCGGTATCGATATCATCATAAAAGACAATACACAAAAAGAGAGTGTACATATTCCTGTTATTATTTCACAGTCAGGATTAAAGGAATCCGTATACAATGATTTCTTTGTTGGAGAGAATTGTGATGTAACTATTATCGCCGGATGTGGTATTCATAACGGTGGTAAGGATGCGAGTGAACATTCAGGAATTCATTCATTTGATGTAGGAAAGAATTCCAAGGTCAGATACGTGGAAAAGCACTATGGCAACGGCGAAGGAACAGGCGAGAAGATTATGAATCCTCAGACCAATATTCTTCTTCGTGAGGGTGCATATATGGAAATGGATACCGTACAGATAGAAGGTATCGATTCAACCAAGCGTGAGACATCCGCTAAGCTACTTGCAGATTCAACTCTTATCATTAAAGAGAAGATTATGACTCATGATAAGCAGACTGCTGAGACTAACTTCAAGGTAGATCTTGATGGCGAGAATTCTCATACCAATGTAATCTCCAGATCAGTTGCCAAGAATGATTCAATTCAAGTTTTCAGATCAGAGATTAATGGTAATAACAAGTGCTATGGACATAGTGAGTGCGACGCTATCATCATGGATAATTCTTCAGTAAGAGCTATACCTGAGATTACTGCTAATTCAGTAGAAGCTTCTCTTATTCATGAAGCTGCTATTGGTAAGATTGCTGGCGAGCAGATTACTAAGCTTATGACTCTTGGTTTGACAGAAGAAGAAGCAGAAGCAGAGATTGTATCCGGTTTCTTAAAATAGTTATAAAAAAGTAAATTGAGAAATAATTTGAAAATTATTGATCAAATTCTCTTTTAAATATAATTAGAAGATAAATAATTGATTTAATAATTAGTATGAATAAAAAAGTAAGTAACGTAATTCAAATAATTATATGCGTGATTGTTTT